>NZ_CADDTS010000028.1 GCF_902753875.1 Acinetobacter bouvetii
TCTTCTAGAGTGAGATGAGTATAGTTCATGATGCAACTTTGACTTTGGTCGGTCGGAAGCAAAATGCTAGCTCATCTTGCTTCCTTCCAATAATTTAATCTCTGTTGCACTTCATTTGAGAATCTAAGTATTAAAAAATAGCTTCTATATTGATGGTTCTAAAACAAAATTTCTAAAAAACCAAGTCATTTCACAAGCTAATCTTACTAAAGATAAAAAACCTTTTGTATTAAATAAATCTAGAAAATCACTTTTTATTGAAGTTTCTGAGCAAATATTCCCAGATGCAAATGACGATACTACAGCCATCCCTAGCACCCTTTACGTCAAATTTTCACCAGATACCATCATAGACAGTAATACATTTACACTTACCCAAAGAAATGATCAAGCTTACGCTATAGTATTAGACCATTCTCCTCGTGTCCGCATTACCAACAATACATTTAACGGGTTTAAAGTACCTATTTTGATGGATCAATGGAGTTCTATCGTCGACGAAAAAGGCAATGAAATTAAACCTGAAAATTTCACTGGTTATGGCAATGTAATTAACCCTGATAAATTTTCAGGTAATGTTACGTTGAATCGTAAAGGTGAAATTGTGAAGGAATAAAATAGAACAATTGATTAAATATTTCAATGGATCAGCAGTTTAATCAGCAAGGTATGATTAGCAAACGTGCTATAACATTCAACACTCGAAATCAACAACGTGAGTTTTCACAGCTAAATGGTTATGTGAATGGGCTTCGCGTATGGGAGCAACAACGCTTAGGTATGGCGAATGAACAAGTTTCCGATATTCATTCACCTGAAATTCAAGATGTCGTGGTTGATCGTGATTATGTGATGTTGGCTGGTTTACCTATCATGCAGTTTAGTCAGATCGCAACACAAAAATTGAATGGAAAATTAGAATCTGCTTCTGCTTCATTTAATGCGGTTCAATTCAACCGTATTGGTGCTCCAATTCAAGTGTTCGATGAAGACAATAATACACGCTGGCAAACGGATTATTCTGCTTTTGGGGAACGTTTAAATACTATCAGCACGCATAATGATGAAGCGAAACTGATTAGAGTGACCCAAAATTTACCTATTTCCCAGTCTATGGATGATTTACGTTATACGATTTCAATTCGTTTACCTGGGCAAAATGAAGATCCAATTACAGGTTTATATGACAATGGTTATCGTCAGTATGATCCGAGTGTAGGTCGTTATTTAACCCCTGACCCAATGGGGACTGTAGATGGTTTAAATCCTTATTTGTATGTGGGAAATAATCCGTTAAATAAGGTTGATCCTTATGGGTTGTATCAAACCGATATGCATTATTACATCACATATTTTCTTGCTATTACCGCAGGGATTGATTCAGATAATGCGAGAAGGATTGCATTGGCAACGCAGTTTGTAGATGTGAATGACAATACAAGTCCGTTACCTGAAGGAAGTCATTGGTATAATTATGGTAGTATTGGATATAATAATGCTACAACTACACGCCTCGAATGGTATCACTTTGTTAATACTCGTAATGGTGTAAATCCTACTTACGATTACAATAGTTGGGATCTCGCAAAGAAACCAAATGAGACTGAAACTACATATAGATTAAGAAGATTAACAGCAAATCTTAATCAAATACCCCAACTTAAAATCATGGTGAAAAACTATAAGAAAGCAGCTAATTGTAATAATTTAAACTTGAGCATGCAATTTTTTGGAGAATATTTGCATGCCTTTGAAGATACCTTTGCGCATCGAGATGCAAATAATGATCCATATGCTATAAATAATGGGACTGGGCATGCATCTGGCGGAGAAAATCCAGATTTTACTTTTAATCATAATGAAAATGGCATATTAGGTCATGGTAGTTGGAATAACAATGAAGCAAGAACATTAATTGAACAAGCCTCAGTGTATGCAAAACTGCTAGAGTATAGAAGAGAAATTCTAAAAATTCCCGATAATCAAACAAAAGTGATTTCATGGAATACTTTATCTCCATATTTACAATCCTTTAATGCGATTAGAGAAAGTTCTAATCCAGATTTGGCAGGCTCAACAGAGCCATGGAAAACTAAAATTACTTATTTACAGAACTTATTAAATAATAAATATACCGCCAATGTTCCACATGGAGACCTTCCTAGTACAAGTGCTCCTAATTGGGGTTATAAACCAAAACAGGGTGGTAATTTTGAGTTGATTAGGTTTTTTAAAGACGAAGAAACTGGAAAAAATGCACTTGGAGCGGGTAAAGATGGTTTTAGTGTTCCACAAGCAATCACCAACCGCATTACAACTTTAAGTACTTTAGCAAAAAATAATAAATATAAAGAATATCAAAATGTGATTTGGGAAACTTCTGTTAAAAAATATGAATCCAAAGATGGTGAAAAGGGGGATGTAGTAACATCAGTGCAGAAATACCAACTAAAAGTAGTTAAAGCTATCCCAAATACGATTGGATATGAATCTTTAGTCGTTTTAGGCTCACCACCGAAAGGAACTACAAAATGAAGAAAACCATATTTATATTAGTAACGTGCATCACCTTAGCTTCATGTGATAAAACTGACCTAGGCAACAGTATACAATATGAATTTCCCGAATGTGGTACTAGTCAACTAAATGGAAAAACTATTCCCAAGGTCTGTGCCACTCGTGATTTAATAGCAACTAAAACACATAATGATTACACACCGAAGTTCATCAAAATCATTGTAGGTGCTGGGCATGCAGGCTATGGTTCTTCGACATCGAAAACAGGAGCAGTTTTAGGGTTTGAAAATAAAGAATTTGATATGCAAGGGCATGCATGGGATTTTTCAAAACAAAAAAATCCTTCTTTAGTACTCAGTGGTCATGACATTATTGTAAGAAATGGTATTATTCTAAATGCTAATATCCTCTTAGGTTCAAATATTTATTTTTCACCAAATTTTTCTACAAAAAAACAAATCAATAACTTAAATATCGAGCAAGATGGTTTTTTATATGCAAATAATACGTATGATTGTAAAAAATTAGGAATATCTTCTTGTGATGAACGTAACTTATTAGAAAATGTACTCATTGAAAATATCAAAAATAAAGCAAACGATTTAACTTTACAATCATGGGGAGGTGGAATACTTAACTCACAATTAATACTTAAAAATAGAATTAATATTTATGGTTCAAAAGCTACTATTATAAATAATAAAATCATATCAGATGCAGAGTTGAAAGCTGAGAACTCGATATTCCCTTTAATCCAGATTAATAAATCTATTTTTTTAGCTTATTCACAGCAAATTTTCCCAGATGAAAATGATGATAAAATAGCTATTCCTTCAACTTTATATATCAAATTCTCTCCCGATACAGTCATTGACGGTAATACCTTTACCCTCACCCAAAAGAATGACGAAACTTATGCGATTGTATTAGACCACTCCCCTCGTGTCCGCATTACCAACAATACATTTAATGGGTTTAAGGTTCCTATTTTGATGGATCAGTGGAGTTCAATTGTTGACGAAAAAGGCAATGAAATTAAACCTGAAAATTTCACTGGTTATGGCAATGTAATTAACCCTGATAAATTTTCAGGTAATGTTACGATGAATCGTAAGGGTGAGATTGTGAAGGAATAGCTGTACAGTCGATCAGAATATTTCGATGGATCAGGAAGGTATAATGAGTAAACAGGCTTCCAATATTCATTCACCTGAAATTCAAGATGTCGTGGTTGATCGTGATTATGTGATGTTGGCTGGTTTACCTATCATGCAGTTTAGTCAGATCGCAACACAAAAATTGAATGGAAAATTAGAATCTGCTTCTGCTTCATTTAATGCGGTTCAATTCAACCGTATAGGTGCCCCAACTCAAGTTTTTGATGATGAAAACAATACCCGCTGGCAAACGGATTATTCTGCTTTTGGGGAACGTTTAAATACTATCAGCACGCATAATGATGAAGCGAAACTGATTAGAGTGACCCAAAATTTACCTATTTCTCAGTCTATGGATGATTTACGTTATACGATTTCAATTCGTTTGCCTGGGCAAAATGAAGATCCAATTACTGGCTTGTATGACAATGGTTATCGTCAGTATGATCCAACTGTAGGTCGTTATTTAAGCCCTGACCCGATGGGCACTGTAGATGGTTTAAATCCTTATTTGTATGTGGGAAATAATCCGTTGAATAAGGTTGATCCTTATGGCTTGTATCAAACCGATATGCATTATTATATGACTTATTTCTTAGCGATTACAGCAGGAATTGATTCGGATAATGCGAGGCGGATTGCACTAGCAACTCAGTTTGTGGATACAAATGATAATACCAGCCCTTATGATGATGAAGCTGGATGGGCGCCTAGTTTAGCTAAAAACTTTTTAACAGAACGATTAGAGTACTATCATTTTACAAATAGTCGTTCAATCATAACTAAGCCACTTCAAGGTCTGGCATTAGGAAATTGGGATTTTGACGAAAATGCATGGAAAAAATCAAAAAGTACACTGTCTTATCAAACTTGGAGGCTTACATCCAATGTCAATGGAATAGAACAATTAGGATATTTAGTTGAAAATTATGAACAAGCTAAAAAGTGTAATAATCTCAATTTAAGCATGCAATTTTTTGGAGAATATTTACATGCTTTTGAAGATACCTTTGCACATCGGAACCAAGATAATGAGCCTTTTGCGGTAAAAGCAGGTGCAGGACATGGAACTCATGGCTCTAATCCAGATTATACTTATAATCATTACGGTTATATTGAACTTCCAACAAACGTCTTAGGTTATGGCGCATGGCTAGTAAATGAAACTAGGTCAATTATCGAACAACAGCAAGTCTACCAAAAACTTTTAGATTATAGGAGAAACATCTTAAAAATCCCTGATAGTCAAGTTAAAATTGTATCGTGGAATGTATTAAAGCCATATTTAGCTGTCTATAATGCGATACCAGAAAATTTGAACCATGATATTGACAAAGGATCATTGGATAGCATTAATGAGAAAATTACATATTTAGAATCACTTCTTAATGGAAAGTCTACGACTCAAAATATTTATGCCTATAACTATGTAACGAAAAAAAATGATTTAATTAAAACTGCTCCAATAAAAACAAGCTGGGGATATAAAACAAAACAGAACTCTCCATTTGAACTCATAAATCCAGTTGGCAAAGCTTACTTTAGTGGTAAAGATGGTTATTCTGTTCCACAAGCAATCACCAATCGAATTGGAGTCTTTGAAAAATTAACAAAACAAGATATAGCGAAATACAGCCACTTAATTTGGGAAACTTCAGTTTCAAAATATATGTCTCATGATGGAGAAAGTTCAGCATTAATAGAAGCTGTTAGGAATTACAAACTACTTACAATGGGCAATCAAATATATAAAGGAAGCAGCCCTTTTGTTGTAAAAGGTAAACCACCAATACAATGAGCAATCACTTATGAAAATATATTTATTAATTATTTCAACTATTTTAATATCAAGTTGTAGTAGTAAAGCTGAAAGAGTAGAAATGGAATGGGATTTTCCAAATTGTGGCACAAGTATTTTAAACAATTCTAAAATAACGAAAGTATGTGCTACACGTGATTTTATTGCCCAAAAGCCACGAAAACGAAAAAAGGATTGGTTTGGATTTTTAGCGGCTGAGGGAAGTTCAGGCTATAAAGGTCCTATTGACCAAGAAGGTGGTTTAGAGGAGTTTAAGAATAAAGAATTGGACATGAAAAGGCATGTATGGGATTTTTCTGAGCAAAACAATCCAAGTTTAGTACTGCAAGGAAATGATAGTGCTATAACAAATGGTATTATTCTAAATGTGGATATAATTTTAGGAGATAATGGCTATTTCACTCCTAATTTTACAACAGGAGAGCAAGTTAATAGTTCTAGTGTAGGTAAAAATACAAACTCTGAAATTATAAAATATGGTTTTTTATATGCTGATAACTTATATGACTGTAAAAAAGGTACCTATGTCCCATGCAATAGTGATCAATTAAAAATATTAGAAAATGCTCAAAGATTGAAAAAAAGAGAAAATATGTTTATTAAAAATATAAAAAATAAAGCAAATGATTTAACACTACAATCATGGGGAGGTGGAATACTTAACTCACAATTAATACTTAAAAATAGAATTAATATTTATGGTTCAAAAGCTACTATTATAAATAATAAAATCATATCAGATGCAGAGTTGAAAGCTGAGAACTCGATATTCCATTTAATCCAGATTAAAAAATCTAATTTAATCACTCATTCACAGCAAATTTTCCCAGATGAAAATGATGATAAAACAGCTATTTCTACCGTGACATACATCAAATTCTCTCCTGACACAATCATAGATGGAAGCACCTTCACTCTTACCAAAAAGAACGATCAAGCCTACGCCATTGTATTAGACCACTCCCCTCGTGTGCGTATTACCAATAATACTTTTAACGGGTTTAATATCCCTATTCTCATGGATCAATGGAGTTCTATTGTTGACGAAAAAGGAAATGAAATTAAACCTGAAAATTTCACTGGTTATGGCAATGTAATTAACCCTGATAAATTCGCAGGTAATGTCACCATGAATCGTAAGGGTGAGATTGTGAGGGAATAAAAATACGATTGTAAAAATATATCAATTCACTTGATCAAAAAAAGATATTTACCAATGTCATTTGGGATACAGCTGTAAAAAACTATGAATCCCAAGATAATGAAAAAAATATTGAAAAACTAGTAAGAAATTACAATTTAAAAGAAAAAGGCATATTAAGTTTATTTGACAAGCAACCATTTTTAGTAAATGGTACACCACCTAGAAAATAATCAATCTAACATCCATAATATTTAATATATTTAAAGATTAAAGTAGTGAAAATTATAAAATATTAATTTTATAATTTTCACTATATTTACCTTAGGATTTTTATGAAAAAATTTATTAATCTATTTTTTACATTCTCAATTTGTGCATGCTCTAATGCAAAAGATAAAGAATTTGAAATTATTTACCCCAAATGTACAAATTCACCTTCGACTGTTTGCGCCACATACGACTACTCTTCAAAAGTTACCAAAAAAGAAGGGCAGTTTACAGAATTAATTGCTACTATTGTTAGTGGTGGTCATGCAGATATGCGACATAAGGAAAGTATTAATAACAATATTTCTCTTGATGAAATAAAATTAAATTTAAATAAACATATTTGGGACTTTTCAAACACACCAAATTCGATATTATTTATTGAGGCTAATAATAGTCAAATATCTAATGGAATTATTTTAAATGGGAACTTAATGCTTGGTGAGCCTGATTACTTCCCACCTAATTTTTCACAAAAAAATCAAAAGAATAATTTAAATATTGATTCTTCCATAAATAAAGATTTAATAAAAAATTACTACCTATATGCTAACAATGATTTTAATTGCAAAAGATATTCAGGTAAAAATTGCAATTTTCCCAAAAAAATTGAAAATAATATATTAAATCAACTAAACATGCATGTAAATAATTTAAATATTAAATCATGGAATAGCATAATTATAAATTCAAGCTTAGTTATTAACAACTCAATTAATATTGATGGTTCAAAAGTTACAATAAAAAATAACACGATTATAACAAAAGCAAATTTAAAAAATAAAAAAACACTTTTTCCATTAACTCCACAAAATTTATCCAAATATAATTCAATTTCAGTACAAATTTTTCCAGATCAATGGGATGAACAAACAGCTATTCCTAATGCTCTATACATCAAATTCTCACCTGATACCATCATAGATGGCAACACCTTTACCCTCACTCAAAAGAATGACCAAGCCTATGCCATCGTTTTAGACCACTCCCCTCGAGTCCGTATAACTAACAATACATTTAATGGATTTAAAGTTCCTATTCTCATGGATCAATGGAGTTCTATTGTTGACGAAAAAGGCAATGAAATTAAACCTGAAAATTTCAATGGTTATGGCAATGTGATCAATCCCGATAAATTTGCAGGTAATGTCACCATGAATCGTAAGGGTGAGATTGTGAAGGAATAATCGTACAGTGGATTAGTATTTTGATAGATAAGCAAAATATGGTTTCAAAACGTGCTGTAGCATTTAATACCTCTCGTCAGCAACGTGAGTTTTCTCACGTAATAGCTACTCAATGGGCTTCGCGTATGGGAGCAACAACGCTTAGGTATGGCGAATGAACAAGTTTCCGATATTCATTCACCTGATATTCAAGATGTTGTGGTTGATCGTGATTATGTGATGTTGGCTGGTTTACCTATCATGCAGTTTAGTCAGATCGCAACACAAAAATTGAATGGAAATTTAGAATCTGCTTCTGCTTCGTTTAATGCGGTTCAGTTCAATCGTATTGGTGCGCCGATTCAAGTGTTTGATGAAGACAATAGTTCTCGCTGGAAAACATTATTCTGCGTTTAGGGAACGCTTAAATACGGTAAGTACACATAGTGATGAAGCTAAACTCATTAGGGTGAATCAAAATTTACCAATTTCTCAGTCTATGGATGATTTACGTTATGCGATTTCGATTCGTTTGCCTGGGCAAAATGAAGATCCAATTACAAGTTTATATGACAATGGTTATCGTCAGTATGATCCAACTATTGGGCGTTATTTAACCCCTGACCCAATGGGAACTGTAGATGGTTTAAATCCATATTTGTATGTAGCTAATAATCCGTTAAATAAGGTTGACCCTTATGGTCTGTATCAAACCGATATGCATTATTATATGACTTACTTCTTAGCGATAACCGCAGGAATTGATTCGGATAATGCGAGACGGATTGCGCTAGCAACTCAGTTTGTGGATGAGAATGAATACACTGCACCAATGGTTTCTGGTGATCAAAGTAAATTTATTGACTGACGGGAATCTGTATTTCTGAATGCAAGTACGAATCGTTTAAGATGGTACCATTTTGTTAATGATCGCCCAATGTTCGATTATAGTGCTGGAGCCTATGCATATAGTATTTATGATTTAGCACAACCCAAAGGAATGTCTGATAAAGACTATGCTATATGGCGATTAACATCAAATTTAGATAGGAATATAAAGAAGGATTCTAAATTGATTGGTGCAGGTGAACGAGCTAAAGACGGCGTGTTCTTCCCGCAGTATCGTTTTGACCGTGAGCTGTTTGTTCAGAAGGTTTAATCATTCTCCCACTCATACAGTATTTGATACGTGCAAGGCGACATGGATGTCGCCCATTAGACTATGGCATATGGACGTACCATTAGTCTAACCAAGAGATTGCATCTTGGTTGACAATGGAACAAGCATAAAAGACATTCTTTGAATACTTAATCTTTGGAAATTTTAAGCAATTGGCAACATAAAACTTATTCTTCAATTAAAAAGTTTTCTGCCAATTTAGCCATACTTGATAATCATCACGATTATTCATTTGTACAGGCTTGTCACCTAAAGGGAACCCGAATGTAGCTTGAATGCTGCCTGCATAACGATTGTCCCAGCTGAGGCCTATGCCCGCACTTCTCAGCGATACGGTGTTCTTTTCAGTAGAACCTACCCATGTCTGAGCATTCAACTTTAATTTAGCCATATCAAGAAATAGTTTTCCGTTTAGCCGATTTTGCGCATTTGACCATAAATCCTGCCTTAATTCCAAACTTGATGCCAAACTTTGCGATGCAGAAAACAGACTGCTTTTATAGCCCCGCATGAAGTTTGAACCACCCACATAGTAAGCTTCAGAACTGTCCAGATTATCAGGACTATAAAAACCTTCAACAGATGCAAATAATTCATTACTCTTCATAAGGCTTTGCAGGCGCGATGCTTTCAGAAATACACTCAAATAGTCACCATTAGATTGACGCGAAAGTGCATCTGCAGCTTTGACAGCATCATCTTTAATGTCTAAATGTCCAAATGAACTCATTACTGCAAGCTCATTAAAACCCGCACCGCCCATTGAATCATAGGATGAATGATTTAAGCCTAGCTGCATGCTGTTAATATTGCGGTGATTAAAGTTTTGTGTAATTTCCACATCATCTTCAAGCTGTTTATGACTAAAATTTAAGGACAGCATGGTTTGCTGTTTTGAACTTTGCATCACCGGCTGCTGCAACCAAACGGAGGTTTCTTTAGCATTGCCTTCATAGCCTAAATCTTTTAAATCTTGACCTAATTCATATTCTAAATATGAATAGCTTGCCCCTACCTGTGTTCCTGAACCATGTACCAATGCTGAATAACCAATTTTTCCATAGTTCATTCGCTGACCGCTGCTCATTGCATCCAATGACAGCTGATCTCCCAGCCCCAATAGACTGTTTACACGTATACCGCCTGTACCGCGGACTTCACCCGTATATTTACTACCAAAATTATCTGCACCTAAATATGCCTGATATTTTTGTGCCGGAACCAGCTCGACATTTAGCAAAGTTTCATTTTGTGACAGTCCAGAAGTAAAAGATAAATTATTTTTCACCCCATTTAGCCGGTTCAAGCGTGATGATATTTCATCAATAGAACCATCACTCAATAACTGTTTATTTTGCAACGGTGCAATTATTTGATTTAGCAGCCACGGCTGGGTATTAGATGCATTGCTTAAATGCACGCCATTCAATTGCGCTTCTACGACCTGAAGGGTAACAATCCCACCATTCAACGTTTGGGCCGGCAAAAATGCATAGCTGTAGCTATAGCCATTTTGTGCATAATAATCACTGACCGTGTTTGCTGCTTGCTGCAATTCCGTCAATGTCAGCTGCTTGCCTTCATAAGCTTGAATTTGTTGGCGAAGTATTAATTCAGAAAACTGCGTATTGCCCTGAATCTCAAATTGGCGAACAAACACTTGCTGCTCCCCATGAACAGAATGTCGCGGCTCAGATGCTTCCGGAACTTTATTTTCTTGTGCAGGCTGAATCTGCGGGCTTTTTACTTCCTGCAATAATTGACCTGCATTTGGGATATTTTCTGCAAAGCAAAGCTGCCCTGTTGCGATTAAACTGCATAAAAGTAACGTCTTAGAACCAGCAATCGCCATTAAATTTTTATTCATTTCAACCCCAATATTTAATCTTAAAATAGACCGTTATTTCATTTATAGAAAAGGCTATATACCAATGTCGATTTCTGAGCATCCTTACTGAAATTCAAAGTTAACTTTTCAGTAATTTCACCCTCTGCAAAACCTCAGCCCCTTCCGCCGCGCAGTCAATGATTTAAATCGCTGTGCTGCCGAAATGGGGCCTATATCATGTGTCCTTATAGCTCAATTTCATTTTGCAGGAGTGGCTTGTTTCAATTTTTCAAGCGCCGCTTGCTTAGCTGCTGCTGATCCATTACTGCTTGAATTAATTTGATTTAAGAGCATTTTCAATTGTTCTATATCTGAGCTGTTCATGCCTGAAGTGGACGGCTTTGATGCATCGGCTGAAGCTAAGCCCCTATTCGAATTTGGAAGCTTGGCCAGCAATGTAGCCAATTGCTCTTTTGTTATATTTCCAGAAGGATTAAACGCTCCAGTACCATCAATTAATCCAGCTTTTTTTATCGCTTCTATATATGGCAGTGCATATCCATTAGCAGGCACATCCTGAAAGCTTGAAGGATTTGATGGGTTGTTATCTACTAATCCAAAAATTAATGCAGCCACTTTGGGAAATTGCGCTCGATTCATCTCATCAGAACCCAAGGCATTGCCACTGACTCCCTCAAAAACCCCAGCAGATATTAATGCATCAAACTTTGCCTTTGTCGCAGCATCCAGATCTTTCAAATCACTAAAATCAGCAGAAGTCTTTGGCCGATTCGCACTATTATTAGAGCTGCCAGTATTAGAAGCTATTCCAGCTGGACTCTCTGCGTTATTAGCATTATTCGTATTTGAAGTATCTAAAGGCAGTGGAAGACTCTGAGTTCCCCCCGTACTTGCAGAAGGTAAAATACTTGCTGGATTCACAGTACCAGGAGGCATACCTGCTGGAAGTCCAAAACTAGCAGGTGGTTTAAACTCAATTCCTGGATTCACAGGAACGATAATTGGAGGTGGCATCTGTGTTGGTGATAAATTAAGGGCACCACTAGAATGAGATAGTTGTATTAGACCATCAATAACTTGTACGGATAACCCAGATGCAGAAGATCCAGATAAAGGTGGAACTGCTGCGTTATTAGCATTATTCGTATTTGAAGTATCTAAGGACTGTGGAAGACTCGGATTCCCTCCTGCACTTGCAGAAGGTAAAACACTTGCTGGAAGCGCAGTACTTGCAGCAGCTGGAACAGATGAATTTCCATTATTGCTCATGACAGGAACGGCTGGTGGTTGAGCAACATTACGCATATTGCCAATAATAGAACTTCGGCTGTCCTGCATTTTCTTAATGAAATTCGTTATAGCATCAAAGGCTTCATTGCGCTTATTAGACAAACTCTGCAAGCGGAGCATGTCCATTTGCTGGGAGTTTGACGCTGATTCTATTTGACCTTTAATTCCTTTTTGCAATGCCTCTATATCTGCTTTATTTAAAATATTGCCTTTCAATAAGCTTCTAATATCTACACCAGCAGCTTGAGCATCAACTTTTAGCTTCTGGAATAGCCTGTCGATATTTGATCCGGCAGTAAGCTGGATAGAGTTTTGTGTTGTTGAAAATATCGCCAATAAAGCTTGCAAGCTATTCAATGTCGTATTGAGTTTGCCAATTTGCTCATTTTTAGCCTGCACTCCCGCAATCTGATCTCGAAGCTGACTTTCCAATAAGTTCGCTCTTTGAGTTTGAACAGCAATTAACGCACTTTCAATATCCATTCCAGCCACATTTATTGGCGAAATCGCAGCTATATTATTCATATTAGGCGTGCTGGCTGGCGTTGCCAAATCACTTCTATTTGCACTGCTAACCGCAGTAATATTGGCCTGTGCGCTAAGCTGTAAATTAGCTAACTGATAGTTTTGTGCAGCGTCACCTGTCAACACCAGATTTTGAATATTGACTTGTTTATTGTTGCCCACAGCAGCATCAGAAAATATCCCTTGCCCGATAACACCGAGCTGATCTCCCTGCAAGAGACCATCAAAAACAGCATTGGCTGTATTCAGTATCGCTAAATTTGTCCCGTCATACGTCTTATTATTTGCGCTAATTCCGGTGATATTACTGATAGTGGCCTTATCAATTTTGACATCAGCCTCTTCAAATGCAAGATCATATCCATTTTGTACAGAATACAACCCGCTCAATTGTGACTTATGAACACCTGCATTTTTGCCACCGCCTTCATAAACAGCATTTCCCTTTATCTTTGAAGTATCGGCATTCTGTACAGAGTTGGCATAACTGCTGCTGTTTTGATTTGAACCATTATATACAGTGTGATAGTCATCTGCTTTAACTGCCAATGGCGTTAAAAATGCTCGCAGTAATGGCCCTGTCTGACCTTCATAAATCCTCCATGCTGCACCACTACCCGCTATATCACTAATATTCCAACCTAAATCCAGGTAGTTTTGTTTTGATTTAGTCTGACTGTCTGTTAAGGTGCTTTCCGCTCCGGCATCATTCCAGACTGTTATATCACCATCTGCCTGAGTGAAATAACCATTGCTTATGGAAGATCCCCAATTATCTCCAATCAGTACACTTGGGCCATTTTCACTATTCACCTGAGCAGTGCTATAAACCTGATCGACAGTGCTGTAATAACCAGCGCCAACCAAGCCTCCTACAGCATAGCGCCCCGTCACACTCCCTTGTACAAAACTGTTGCTGAGCTTTGAATTACTCATACTACCAATGAGTCCACCTACTGACTCACCACCTTGAATCTGTGCATTGATTAAACCTACATTGCGGATATCCGCATCATCAATCTTTCCAAATAAGCCAACATAGCTGCCTTGTCCTTGGTAGCCCTGCTTATCGATTTTCAGATTTTCAATCACATGACCTAAACCATCAAACAATCCTGTAAACGGACTGTTTCCTGCATTTGGCCCACTACCTTCAATCAGGGTGCCAATCGGTGAAAAATTAGCGATACTGCTTGCATCAAGATTAGTGCCTAGTGCGTAGTTTCCAACCAAATCATCTTTCATTGCCTGCAAAGCTGTCACATCAGTAATGACTTGAAATTCTTTTAAATTTGCAACATCCGAGCCACGTTGTGTACTGAAATTTAACCCTTGCTGTAAATGCACCGGTGCTTGTATAAAATAGTCCGCATAGGTTGGCATGGTCTGATCATGAATAGCACTATAAACGGTATCATTACTGCCATCAGTACTTTGCTGTCCGTATTTCAGTACCAGTTTTCCGCCATCACCCTGACTGGCATCTATGACATTATTGATATAAATATTGTTATAGGCATCCAGTGTCAGTGTTTTTCCACTGTCCCATTGAACGGCGTCATTCACTAAAATATCGCCTTTCCCGGCGCTGTTGTTCTGGGTCAGGGAAGAATTGTTCGAGACTGTCGCCTGTGTTTCTGTGGTTTGAATCGTTACATCGGTATTTTTTAGTGCAGCATTCAGTGCTGTACCGGTCATGTTTCCGTTTTTAGCAGCAACCACAAAATCTACCGGATCGATCAGCCATGTTCCCGTTTTGCCATCTGCACTCGCCTTTGTACTTACCTGCGCTAGGTCAGCAATATTTACACTGGCAGCAGAGGTTTCAATAAAACCGCCATTTTGACCATTTTTCCCTTCAGTGACTAAGCTGCCAGAAATGTTTACCGCACCCTTAGACATATCACCTAACAGTACAATTTCACCTTTGGCATTGGTTTCCAAACGGTTTGCCTGAATATAGCCCGTATGGTTCACCACTGCTCTGCCCAGCTGTTTTTCTGCAACTGCGGTCAAATGCACAACACCATTATCTGCAATAATAGCACCGCCATTATCAACCAAGCCCTGTAATGTTCCTTGGTCTATGTCATAGCTTACGAGTTTTCCATTTTGCAGACTGACACGCACTTTATCTGCTGCCGTTAATTCGACCTGACCATTAAGTGCAGTAATGGAACCTGTATTTTTAACAATAGGTGCAATGAGTGCAACCGTTCCGCCATTTGCGACCTGAATATCACCATGATTTTCAACTGCGCCATTTTCACCCTTAGCTGCAAAAGCAAACTTGCCTTGCAATAAATCGTGTTCTTGCAAGTCTAAGGTTGAAGCAACCATACCGCCCACATTGACTTGCGCGGTTTTAGAGAAAATCACGCCATTGGGGTTAATCAGAAAAACCTGACCGTTCGCATTGAGCCGGCCCATAATTTGACTCGCGTTGTTATCTAGCACACGATTTAATGCGACCGAAGATTGATTCTGCTGATTAAAATTAACCGTCGCATTACGACCAATATTAAAAGTGTTCCAATTGGTAGAAAGATTTTGACTATGCTGATTAATATTTAGCGTATTACCTGTTTGGGTAAAATCTGCACTGCCAGAAGTCACCTGATGGCCTGTTGGCAAAGTTGACTCATTCATGGCAGCAAAAATACTACTACTTAAGCTGAGTAAAATGGCGCTTAAAGTACAATGCATCAGCACTTTAACCCTTTTTTTATTTGTGTCTGAAGCAGTTCCATTGCCAGAATGGCTTTTTGCTAATTCTGATACTGCTTGCCAGCAGTGCATTTTATTATTCCAAACGACTCTATAGCATTTGTTCATGATTAATCTCACGAAAATTCAAGCATTAATCAATAATTAAAGCATCTCCTTTTATTGTGGCATATAACTAAAATTCGGTATTTTTAAAAAAATCAATAGAAAATATAAGCCATTTTTGTTTGGTTTCCGTTTTTATCAATGATCTATTAATTAATCCTCAATGTGAAGCATCAGCCCTTTTCTAGCTAGAAGATTCATCCCCTAACCTCTGACTAAAGGGTGACATGAATGTCACCCTTTACCAAATCAAATAGCGTCAATAATTTATATCTACCATCTGAATAAACTCAAACGCAGGCTCTTCATAAGGATGACTGGCCTTAAGCGCTTTTGCTACAGCCGATGCTTGATCTTCAGGCACAATGGTTTCCACACGCCATTCTGGTATTTGCTCTAAAGTGTCCAATTCTCCAATAAATGGATTAGCCCCTTTTACGGGTTTAAACTGTCCCGTACCCAGAACCTGCCAGGCACAATGCTCATAATTGCCTATACCGCCTGCACCTGCTTCAAATACAGCGAGTTTGGTTAATTCAAGATGTGACTCTGGCACGTAATAGATCAGTTTTAACATATGCTGCATACATAAAATTCAGATACAAATATCTTAGTACTTCGCTATATGGTGTCTCTACTGCTTTTCATTCTATTTTTCACAATGCATGAAAATTAAAACCATTTTAAATACAAGCCCATATTACTTTTCGTGACATTTCTCTGACAGTTCAATCTTTTACATTGTTCAAAAAACACTCTAGTTTAAAACAATATTCAACTTTATCGCTTCAAGTTCAAGACATTTTTTACCTTTCATTTTGGCTTTTACAACAATACTTTCATTACACCAACAGTCATCACAGTAGCAGCCATTTCATCAAAACAGTTCAACATGCAGTCTGGATATTTTAGGTTCTATTTACTGTTTCTCTGACTTTGTACTGGTGTAGGCAACTGGAGAAAAACAATGTTATTCATCATCAGTGTGCTTATTCAATTCTTCACCCTCTGGGCAGTTTTCTTTTTTGGACTCGGCCGCAATATGGGGGCCATGACTGTCATTATTGTGGCCATCATTACTGCATTTATTAGTCCCTGGTCACTCATTATCGGTATTCCACTGATTCTACTCAGTCTGATGGTGATAATTGATTCATTACGTATGACATTCATCACCAAACCGGCCTTTAAGACCCTTGCCAATGCCATGCCCAGCATGAGCGAAACAGAACGGGAGGCTTTAGATGCAGGTACCAGCTGGTGGGAAAAAGACCTGTTTATGGGCGCACCGGACTGGTCTAAATTTGAGAATTATCCTTATCCCACCCTTTCAGAAGAAGAACAGTCATTTTTAGATCATGAAGTTGAACAGCTGTGCAACATGTTGAATGACTGGAATATTCACCATCATTACAAACATTTACCGCCAGAAGCATGGGCCTACATTCGCGAAAATGGCTTTTTGGGGCTGATTATTCCCAAAGAATATGGTGGCCGTGAATTTAGTTCATTTGCGCAAAGCCGCATTATGAGCAAAATTGCTTCCCGTTCTTTAACCGCAGCGGTCAGCTGTATGGTGCCAAATTCCTTAGGTCCGGGTGAGCTATTGCTGCATTATGGAACCGAAGAACAAAAAAATCGTTATTTACCGGGTTTGGCAAAGGGTGAAGAGATTCCCTGTTTTGGCCTGACCAGTCCGGAAGCTGGTTCTGATGCAGGTGCCATTCCAGATACCGGCGTGGTCTGTTATGGCGAATTTGAAGGTCAGCAAGTGCTTGGCCTGCGCATGAATTTTTCCAAACGCTGGATTACCCTTGCGCCTATTGCGACCGTGATTGGACTGGCTTTCAAACTATATGATCCAGATGGATTGCTTGGTGATAAAAACAAGGTGGAATATGGCATTACCTGCGCCCTGATTCCTGCCGATCATGAAGGTGTCAAAATAGGTGCACGGCACAATCCGGGCTCTCCTTTTATGAATGGAACAGTAGATGGTAAGGATGTGTTTATTCCATTGGACTGGATTATTGGCGGTGCTGAAAATATTGGTAAAGGCTGGCGCATGTTGATGGAATGTCTGGCAGTCGGTCGTGGTATTTCCCTGCCAGCGCTTTCAACTGCGGCCAGTGAAATGACCTATCTATCTGTAGGTGCTTTTGCCAAAATCCGTCAACAATTTAAAATCTCTATTGGTCAGTTTGAAGGGGTACAGGAAGCCACCAGTGATATTGCCAGTGATACGTATATGCTGGAAGCCTTTCGTTACCTTGTGACTTGTGGACTTAATCAAGGCGGAAAACCTGCGGTCATGACTGCCATGGCCAAATACTATGCCACCGAAACCATGCGCCGCGTGGTCAATCATGGCATGGATGTGGTCGGTGGTCGTGCCGTCCAGCTTGGTCCTCGTAATTTTCTGGCCCTGTACTATCTGGCTATTCCTGTCTCTATTACCGTTGAAGGTGCCAATATCCTCAGTCGTTCACTGATGATTTTTGGTCAGGGTTCAATGCGTTGCCATCCCTATCTGTTTGAGGAATTACAACTGCTACAAGCTGAAGATAAAAATACAGCCTTGACCACTTTTAACGACATGCTGTTTAAACACTTAGGCTATACCTTTAACCGGACGGCACGTGCATTTGCCTATGGCTATGTGGGCGGATCATCCGATGCACCGAAAAATGTCGATGATTTTACCCGTCCCTATTACAAAATCATTAACCGTTTAAGTGCTGATTTTTCAGTGACTGCCGATATGTGCTTAGGTCTGCTTGCGGGTGATATTAAACGCAAGGAAATGTTATCCGGTCGTCTGGCAGACATACATGCGCACCTGTTTATCAGTACTGCAATTCTGAAATATTATGCACACGGTAACAAGACCGAGGCTGAACAGGTGCATGCCCAACTGGCACTGGAAAAATCACTTTATAATGCGCAGGAAGCGTTCTATGGTCTGTTTGAAAACTTCCCGGTTAGTATTGCGGCTGGCCTGATCAAATTCATCTGCTTCCCGTTTGGCCGACCAGTGAAAAAACCAAGTGATGCATTAAAACGTAAGGCTGGCGAGCTGATTATGCAGAACCATGCATTTCGTGATGAACTGAAAAAACACGTGTTTTATACCACCGCAGCGGATGATGTGACCGGCCGTATGGAATCAACTTTTAGCATGCTGCTTGAGTTAGAACCGCTGTGGAATAAGTTCAAAAAAGCAGAATCTAAAGGTCAATTTAAAGGTTTAACTTTTACTGAACGTCTAGCAGATGCTGTCGCAATCAACTTTGTGACTCAAGAGGAAGCTGCAAAACTGACAACCTATAATGCGAAACGGTATGACAGTATGCTGACTGATGTTTTTGATTCTGAACTTGATCAAACTCTGGAACTGGAAAATCCTTATAATCAAAAGGAAGAATCAGCACCAATGCCTGTTCCGGAACAGCAGGAACCGTTATCGCCTTAAATGAATCTTGGTAATACAAAACGGCTGATTGAAGCCGTTTTGTATAGTTACTCGTCAGGTAAATTGCTGAATCTGATTATTTTAAAGATTTAAAAGTTTAGTTATGATCTTTTCATTCATAATTACCTGCAAGAAAGATGAGCTGTGTCTAATAAACAAAATATCAATGAAATCGCCTTATCAACTGCAGAAAATATTGCTGATGAATTAATTTTTAAATCAGCAACAACATTCGTTGAAGATTTAGCTAAATCAGTTCCTGTTGCCTCAGTAGTGCTAGGATTAACAAAAGCGATATCAAACTATAAGACTGCAAAAGATCAACGACAATTATTAGCCTTTATTCAAGAAGCTAAAAATACTGATCGAGACTTTATAGAAAAATTCTTTAAAGATAAAAACAACACTGAATTAGGTTTTGAAATTCTAGGAATTCTTGACCAGACTTATTTAGAAAAGCAAGCTCGAATGATTTTTAGAGCAGCTAAACTTTTAAAAGATAAAGCTATCTCGAAATCTGAATTCGATAAATACACTTATATAATAACCAGGATAAACAACCATCTTCTTCATCTAATAGATGACCTTTACGCAATAAACACCAATCAAGATACCCCAAACTTCGAGTTTGATATTGAAAATCCAAATATGGAATTTATAAGTTTCGATTTTTTAAAGGAAGTCTCCTCTCCTCTTTATCCAGGATCTACTCAAATTGCTCGATTTAAAAAGACAGATAGTTTTTATTATTTTTATGAAAACATTTTCAAAGACTAAATCAAATCACATGACCTGCGACATGGATGTCGCTCGTTTGGTAGGGATACAAGGACGTATCCTCTACCAAACAAAGCAGTTTTGTTACTTTTGCTGCGTCAAAAGTAAGGCAATATTTAAAACATAAACCTTATGCACCTTCTGGTGGCTTTTATAGATTAACTATTTAGAAAATAGCTGATGCCTACAAACAACATTTGCAAACTCACCACCACACCAAACCACTTCCAGCCTTTTTGACGTAAGGCCACTTTATCCGTGTAATCTGCTGTTTTTATCATGCTCTCACCTCACTATTCCATTCAATGACTGAATCTACTGCGGCCAAACATCTTTCTTTTTCTACATATCCAAAACAGTGCAATATTTGCACAAAAGTTCTGAATAACAGCATTAATGCAAAATTTAAACCAAGTTCACAAAACAAAATAAAATCCAACGACAAAATGAAAAACAAACTCAAAATAAAAAAGCCACCCGAAGGTGGCTTTTCAGCATCTTAGGGAAGATTAACCAATGAACTTACGTGCATTGCGGAACATACGTAACCATGCCCCATCTTCAGTCCACTCTTCAGGTTTCCAAGAGTGCTGAATGGCACGGAAGTTACGTTCAGGGTGCGGCATCATAATCGTTGCACGACCATCTTTCGACGTTACACCGGTAATCGCTTCTGGTGAACCGTTCGGGTTCAGCGGATATTGCTGGGTAGGATTACCCAAGCTGTCTACATAACGTAGGCTGATTTGGTTACCGGCATTTAATGCTGCCAGTTTGTCGTCACTTGCAACCACACGACCTTCACCATGCGCAACTGCGATTGGTAAAATCGAACCTTCCATACCGTCTAACAGAATCGAGTTCGATTTTTCCACACGAACGTTCACTGCACGCGCTTCAAACACTTCTGAAGTGTTACGGTGGAAACGAGGCCAAGCTTCAGCACCCGGAATCAGCGGAGCCAATTGCGACAACATTTGACAACCATTACAGATCCCTAAAGAGAAAGTTTCTGGACGATGGAAGAATTTCTCAAACTGGTCACGCAGTTTAGGGTTGAACAAGACTGATTTCGCCCAGCCACCGCCTGCACCCATCACGTCACCGTAAGAGAAACCACCACAAGCCACAATACCTTCAAAGTCATCCAGACTGATACGGCCCGCCAGTAAATCGCTCATGTGGACATCGACAGTATTGAATCCGACTTTGTCGAATGCTGCTGCCATTTCCACCTGACCATTTACGCCTTGCTCACGCAAGATCACCATATTTGGACGACGTGAATTAATAAACGGTGCTTCAACCGGTTCATTCAGGTCAAATGTCGGCTGTGCAATAATACCTTTGTGGTTTTGGTCTGTGATTAAAGCAAATTCTGAATCTGCTGTTTCAGAGTTGTCACGCAAACGTTGAATTTGATGTGAAACTTCAGTCCAAGCCACTTGTAACTCAGCACGTTCAAGCACTAAACCATTAATCGCCAATTGATCAGTGTTATTTACACGACCCACAACGCTAATCGCATCTTTTAAGCTTGATTCAGCAACTTCGGCTTGTAGCGCTGCCCAATCTGCTTTAGCAATTTGCAGTACTGCACCAATTTCTTCGGCGAATAAAGCTTCAGTCGATTGATCTTCCAGTGCTACACCCAGACGTGAAGCGAACATCATTTCCGCAACAGTCGCCAATAAACCACCATCACCGATGTCATGGTAAGCCTTGATCAAGCCGCGGTTATTCCAGTCTTGAACCAATGCAAAGAAGGCTTTGAAGTCATCGAAGCTATCAACGTCAGGGGTTACAGAACCGATTGCTTTATACACTTGAGCCAAGATCGAACCGCCTAGACGGAATTGACCTTTAGACAAATCAATACGTACCAGTACTGAATCTTCATTTTTAAGTTCAGGGGTCAATGTTTTACGTACATCAGTCACAGGTGCAAATGCTGTAATCACGCCTGACATTGGAGAAGTTACAGATTTGTCTTCGCCTTCGTCATTCCAAGTAGTACGCATAGACAATGAGTCTTTACCGACAGGAATAGCGATACCTAAAGCAGGACACATTTCCATACCGATGGCTTTAACACCTTCAAATAAGGCCTGATCTTCGCCTTTTTGGCCTGCAGCAGCCATCCAGTTTGCAGACAATTTAATGTCACTGATCTGGTCGATTTTTGCAGACATGATGTTCGAGATTGATTCAGCCACAGCCAAACGTGCAGACGCAGCAGGATTCAAAAGTGCTACAGGTGGACGTTCACCCATTGCCATCGCTTCACCGGTAAAGCCTTGCAAGCTGGTAGTCGTTACCGCAGCATCCGCAACTGGAACTTGCCAGCGACCGACCATTTGGTCACGTGCCACCATACCGGTAATTGAACGGTCACCAATAGTGATCAGGAATGATTTAGATGCCACAGTCGGGTTCTTAAGCACACGGAAAATCGCATCTTTCAAATCAGTGACTTTAGATGCCGCAAAGTCATCGCCTTTACGTTCAACAGTTTCATATGCACGGCTCATGCGTGGTGTACCACCCAGCATCACCTGCATAGGCATATCCACGGCTTTATTTTCAAACAATGGATCTTCAACAGTTAACTGACGTGCTTCAGTCGCTTCACCCAATACCGCAAACGGACAACGTTCACGGGCACAGATCGATTCAAACAGGCTTAAAGAACTTGGACGAATTGCCAACACATAACGTTCTTGCGCTTCGTTCGACCAGATTTCCATTGGAGACATGCCCGGCTCAAGCGATGGAATCTTACGAAGGTCAAGAATTGCACCTAATTCATGGTCATTGACCAGTTCAGGCATAGCATTAGATACACCGCCAGCACCAACGTCATGTACAGACACGATCGGGTTGAAATCTTCCATACGCCAGCAGGCATCAATCACTTCCTGGCAACGGCGTTCCATTTCTGGGTTTTCACGCTGTACAGATGCAAAGTCTAAGTTTTCACCGAGTTTACCGCTATCTACCGAAGAAGCTGCACCACCGCCTAAACCGATCAGCATTGCTGGGCCACCAAGTACAATCAGCAAGTCGCCCGGTTGAATCGCATCTTTTTCAACGTGATCCGGACGGATGTTACCGTAACCGCCAGCAATCATAATTGGCTTATGGAAGCCTTTTACATCGCCATTTACATTTTGTTCAAATGTACGGAAGTAACCATTTAAGGCTGGACGACCAAATTCGTTGTTAAACGCAGCACCACCCAATGGGCCTTCAATCATGATTTGAAGTGGCGATGCCATACGTGATGGTTTGCCATAGTTTTCTTCCCAAGGCTGTTCAAAGCCTGGAATATTCAGGTTAGAAACCGTGAAACCGGTTAAACCTGCTTTCGGTTTACCACCACGACCTGTTGCGCCTTCATCACGGATTTCACCGCCCGAACCTGTCGCAGCACCGGCAAATGGTGCAATCGCTGTTGGATGGTTGTGGGTTTCCACTTTCATCAGGATGTGAGCGGCCTGGCTCTTGTATTTATAAACGTGGTGACCTGTTTCATTATCTTTTTTCGGATAGAAACGCTGCGTGTCAAAGCCCACGATTACAGATGCATTGTCTTTATATGCTGACAATACGTCTGTTGGAGATTCTTTATAGGTGTTTTTGATCATCTGGAACAATGACAATGGCTGTTTTTCACCATCAATTGTCCATTCAGAACCAAAGATTTTATGACGGCAATGCTCAGAGTTGGCTTGAGCAAACATCATCAATTCGATGTCATGTGGATTACGGCCAAGCTTGTTAAACGCTTCGGTTAAATAATCAATTTCTTCATCGGATAAGGCAAAACCAAATTCAGAGTTGGCTTTAACCAGTGCTTCTTTACCCTGACCCAAAATATCAATGCTATTTAAAGGTTTTGGTGCAGTTTCAGAGAATAAAGCCGCAGCGTCATCAATATGATTGAACACACTTTCAGTCATACGGTCATGTAAAACCTGTTTAACATCATTGGATACTTCTGAAATACCCTTTAAAGTAAACAAAACACCGCGTTCTAGGCGGTGTATCGGAGTATTACAGTTGGCAAAAATGTCAGTCGCTTTAGAAGACCACGGTGAAATCGTGCCTAAACGCGGTGTAACAAGAATTTGAATTTCATCATTTGCCGCTTGGCGAACTTCAAAAGAAGCACCATCGTTTAATAGTTGTAATGCAGATTGATGCTGCTGCTCGTTGAGCGCTTGATCAAACAGATAAATCCATTGACTTTCAATTGATTGAACAGAACTCATTGACGCGAGACGGTTTAAGAGTTGAGTTTTCTTAAAAGAAGAGTGTGCTGGTGCACCGGCCACGATAAACATGCTGATTTTGGCTCCACGGGCAGGTCTTTTGGACCATACCGCCAATGTGACTTAGAGAGAGCGCATATTCTACTTCGTATTAACCAAATCAGCTAGATAGAAATTCATGAATGTGCCATGTATTCACTCCCGAACATTGCAGAAAACTTTAATTTTCATATAAAAATTTTGAATCACATGAAAATTTTGGGCGATGAGTATCTTGTTTCTAAATATGATTGGAAAATTTGGTTTTAAGTTCAATCCATTATCTTTGCGCAAGTGTTGCTCAGTTCGGTATTTTTATTTGTTATTTCTATACTTGAGATTTTGAATATCCATGAATGACATTCTCAAACCTTAATGCCCTATTCAACTCTTTATCAGAAAGACAAATCATGTCGCCCCGCTCTAGTCGCTTGCACTTTTTTTTGGCATGATGAATTCAGGTCATCACTGAATAATGATAAATGGAACAAATGCGTTGGTTAGAACTGCTTTCGACGGTTCGGATTGGTAGCAAAAAACAAAGTACAGAACAGGCTCGTAGCCCATTTCATAAAGATTACGACCGGATTATATTTTCACAAAGTTTTCGTCAACTGAACCGTAAAACTCAGGTTCATCCACTGACCCAGCACGATGGTATTCATACCCGTTTAACCCATTCTCTCGAAGTGTCCTGTATCGGGCGCTCCCTCGGTATGCTGGCCGCTGAAAAAATAAAAAATGAACTCCCGGTCTGGATTTCCCCGGCCGATGTGGGGGCTATTATTCAGGCCGCTTGTCTGGCACATGACATTGGCAATCCGCCTTTTGGCCATGCCGGTGAATATGCCATTCGTGAATGGTTTGATGATGCATCACATGGCAATTTTCTTGAAAAACTCACCCCGGAAGAACAGGCTGATGTACGTCAATTTGAAGGCAATGCCCAAGGATTACGCTTACTGACCAAGATTGACTATCATCCGAATGACGGCGGCATGCGCCTAACTTATGCCACTTTAGGAGCTTATTTAAAATACCCATGGCTGTCTAAAACCATTGCTTCGCAAGGTGATCGTCCGGCCAGTCAACGGGCAAAATTCGGCTGTTATCAATCTGAAAAAGAGATATTGAAGCAAATTGCGGAACAACTTGGACTCATCAAGCTGGGTGAATATCACTATTGCCGTCATCCGCTGACCTATTTATTAGAAGCAGCTGATGATATTTGTTATGCACTAATTGATCTGGAAGATGGCATTATTTTAAATATGCTTTCTTATGAAGAAGTCGAACCGATTTTCCTCAGTTTGCTGGGTGACTACAGCATGCCGAACGAGCTTTCCATGCCGGATACCACCTGGCAACAAAAAATTGCTGCCCTGCGTGGTCGCGTGATGAAACGTCTGGTCGAAGAAGTAACCACCGCTTTTGCCAAGCATCATTTTGAAATTCTGAGCGGCCTGCTTAAAGGCAGTTTATTGCAATATTGTACTGCCGATATTGAACCCGGGATCAATCGTGCCAAAGAACTGGCACGGGACAAGATTTTTGAACACCCACAAAAAGCCGGGCTGGAAATTATTGCCCATCAAAGTCTGCAAAATATTCTGGACGCCTTTATTCCGCTGACCACGCCACATAAAGCCTTGAGCTTTAAAGAGCAACGTTTAATGTCAATTCTGCAACGTTCAGGGGCACATTTTGGCAGTAATCACTATGACAATATTATGCAGGTGCTGGACATTATTTCGAAATTCTCTGACCATCAAGCCTATAACCTGTCGCAGGAATTACAAGGTAATAAAGCAGGCTTGATCTAAGTTTTTCAATAAATACAGGTTAATATTCCTGCGAATTTTAACGAATTATAGCTGAGCATTTTGCCTTTAGGACAAATGCTCTCTACTATGCAAGCAACGATAGATAAGTGAATAAATCAACATGATTGGATGTCTCATTGGTGAAGTAATTGCTTTAGAAGCACCAACTGTACTTTTAAACGTCAATGGCGTGGGTTATGAAGTGGATACGCCACTTTCAACATTTTGCCAATTACAAAAAGGCCAGAAAGTGACCCTATGGACACATTTGGCGGTACGTGAAGATGCGCAATTGCTCTACGGTTTTTTAAATGCCCAAGAGAAAACCATTTTCCGCACCCTGCTCAAAGTCAACGGTGTAGGACCTAAAATGGCGCTGGGTATTCTGTCGACTTTAAGTGTAGAAATGCTGATCCATACCGTTGAACATGAAGATGTAAATACACTGGTTAAAGTGCCAGGCGTGGGCAAAAAGACCGCTGAACGTTTAATGATTGAGCTACGTGACCGATTTAAAGCGCTTGCCACAGGTTCTGCCCCAACCAACTCGACTGCGACCCAAATTCAGTTCAGCTCCAATTCACCAGTTGCTGAAGCGGAAGCGGCTTTACAGTCTTTAGGCTATAAACCTGCTGAAGCACAAAAACTGATTAATGCCGTTAAAGCAGACTTTACTGAAGCCAGTGACATTATCCGTGCAGCGTTAAAGTCGATGAATAAATAAAATCCCCAAAAGTTTGATCACAAAAATTATGTGATACGCGTAAACGTCATTCGCAACTGTTCGAGGCAGGAAACATATGCGCGGTAATGTTTCTGCGATATAGTTGATTCGCATCATCATTCGACGAGTTTTGCGAATGACAATGGTTTTGCTTACTTTTGTCGAAACAAAAGTAAGGCGAACCGCAGGTTATTCCCTGAGTAAAAATAGTATTGAAAAGACACCGCCATGCCTAGCGCATGTATTTTGTTTTTTAAAATCGTTTTAATTTGAAGCCAAACTTATGCAAGACCGTCTCATCAGTGGTACTGAAAAACCCGAAGATCATTTTGATCGCGCCATTCGTCCAACTTCACTGGATGACTACATCGGTCAGCCCGTAGTCCGTGAGCAAATGGAAATCTTTATTGGTGCAGCCCGTGGCCGTGGCGAAGCCCTCGACCATACCCTGATTTTTGGCCCACCAGGTTTGGGTAAAACTACGCTGGCCAATATTATCGCGCGGGAAATGGGCGGCAACCTGAAATCCACTTCAGGTCCGGTCCTCGAACGTGCAGGTGATTTGGCTGCTATGCTGACCAATCTGGAAGAAGGTGATGTGCTCTTTATTGATGAAATCCACCGTCTTTCTCCTGTGATTGAGGAAATTCTGTATCCAGCAATGGAAGATTACCAACTGGATATTATGATTGGTGAAGGCCCCGGTGCACGTTCCATCAAACTGGATTTGCCACCATTTACTTTAGTCGCGGCCACTACACGTGCCGGTTTGCTCACCTCTCCGCTACGTGACCGTTTTGGGATTGTGCAACGTTTAGAATTTTATTCAGTAGCAGACCTGACTCATATTGTGTCGCGTTCAGCATCGTTAATGGATGTTCCGATGACAGCCGATGGCGCACAAGAAATTGCCCGTCGTGCACGTGGTACACCGCGTATTGCCAACCGCTTGCTGCGTCGCGTGCGTGACTATGCTCAAGTCAAAGGTACGGGCGAAGTGACTCAAGACATGGCGCAACGTGCGCTGGACATGCTGAATGTAGATAAAGATGGTTTAGACACTTTAGACCGTCGTTATTTAAGTATGTTGCTTGAACGTTTTGATGGTGGACCTGCTGGTGTAGAAGCATTGGCAGCCGCAATGGCTGAAGATTCAGGTACTTTGGAAGATGTCATTGAGCCTTATTTGATTCAGCAAGGCTATACCATGCGTACTGCACGAGGCCGTATTGCCACCAATATGGCATATTTGCAATTTGGCATGACACCGCCAGAGCCGAAAGATAAATGATTTAAAAACAACTTAGGTTCACTAGTATTTCATAGCTTAATTTAAGCAAGCTTTGGATACACGAGTGTGGCAGGGATGCCACACGTTAGCCATCACAACAAGGATGTTGTGTATGGGTAACAAAGGCTTTTCTTGCGAACCCAAAATATATTTTGAGCTCTCATTTTGGCCTCTCAAAAGTAAGACTTTGCCTACACAAATGCATTTCAATTTTATTGAAAAATTGTGGCAGTGAAATCTTATAATTTATCTAAGAGAATTCTAAAACTTCTTATAAGCACAAAATCAAAGCATATAGCTGCTGTTTGATTAACAAACTAACACCACTAAAAATAAAGGCCCTAAGACTTAGCAATCACCCTTACCTCTTCCACCAACATTAGCTCACAGGCACCACCGCCGGTATCTTCACGACTTAAAGAACTCCGCCAAGTCCACCCATCTTGTGCTTTGACTTCCACTAACTGGCCTTTTAAATAAATTAAATTATCTTGATCAATTTGAGCCAGTTGTTTGGCGATTGCTTTGTTTGCAGGAATTAAATGCGTATTAGCACTATGTGTTGAAATTTCACTGACTGGAATTGGCGGTGCATTTTCATAACGCCAGTAATACCAGCGGTTACTCTGACTGATGGATAACTGCTTATAAACCTCAGGATTAGCCATTGCTCCCCATCCCAGAGCAAAATCAACCGGGCTAATCTCGGATTCACGACCAAAATTATAATTTTCCTTAGATAAAACCCGGAACTCACCCGTATAAGGTTCCAAATGGGTCATGCTATAGCCCTGAAACTGATGAAGACCCCCAACCGTTTGATAATCCGCTGCATCTGAAATGCCCTTATCCGGTTTCAGCCAATATGACCACAAGGCAAAACCCAGGGCGAATATCAGGATATATTTTAAAAAACCACTCATTTTAAACTCAAATATTTAACAGGGCCGTTATTTCATGCCGCAAAAGTTAATCTAATAAAATCTTTATATTCAAATAACTAAAGCATTCTATATTTCATATGCATTTTAAAATACTTAAAGAGTTTTGTTCAAAATTCATGCATTGTGCAATCCTAGAACATCCTTTTAATTGATTCAAACATTTAAGGATTTTTCAAAGATATGGACATGCACAAACAGATTTGCCTGAGTCTTCCCCTTTTCCTATGCAGCCAGCTGAGCCTTGCAGACTGGATTGAGGATTCCGTTAAAAACGTAGAAACCCATACCATTCAGCTCCGGGAACATATTCATCAACACCCCGAATTTGGCAATATGGAATTCAAAACTTCTGAGCTGGTACAAAAAGAGTTGAAATCTTATGGCATTGAAGTACGTAAAGGCTATGCTAAAACAGGTGTCATTGGGGTACTGAAAGGCGCTAAACAGGGCCCTGTGATGGCTTTACGTGCCGATATGGATGCCCTTCCGATTGAAGAAAAAACCGGATTGCCTTTTGCCAGTAAGGTCAAAGCCACTTACCAAGGTACAGAAGTACATGTTATGCACGGCTGCGGCCACGACGCCCATACCGCCATGTTATTGGGTGCAGCCAAGGCTTTAGCAGCGAATAAAGATAAAATTGCCGGTACTGTGGTATTCGTTTTCCAACCGGCTGAAGAAGGCGGTGCCGATGTTGATAACTTCACCCAAGGTCATTTAATCGGTTCACGTAAAATGATTGCCGATGGTGCGTTGAATAATCCTAAACCGGAAGTGATTTTTGGTATGCACGTGATGGCGGGTATGCCTAGTGGCAATATTTTATATAAGGATGGTGCGATTCTAAACAGTGCCGATCATCTGCGCATTCAGGTCAATGGTAAACAGGTACATGGCTCTATGCCTTGGCTCGGTCGTGATCCGGTTTATGCGTCTTCACAGATGATCAATAACATGCAAAGTTTAATCAGCCGTCAGGCCGATTTAACCAAAGGCATGGGCGTGATCAGTATTGGCAGTATTCACGGCGGAACTACAGGCAATGTCATTCCAGAACAAGTGAATATGATCGGGACCATTCGTTCTAATAGTGAAGATGTCCGCCAAGGCATTTTAAAAAATTTACCCAAAATGCTCGAACATAATGCCGCAGCCAATGATGTCACGGCAAAAGTGGAAATTGCGCCATACGCGCCTGTAACTACCAACGATAAAACCTTAACCGCGCTAATGCAGCCCACACTTGCACAAGTGAATGGCAAAGATAAATTGCATGTGCTGGACAATAACGCCAGTGCCAGTGAAGATTTTGCCTATTATGGTCAGCTGATGCCATCCTTGTTTGTCTTTCTCGGCGCAACGCCTGCCAATCAGGACATGAGCAAAGCTGCGCCTAACCACAACCCTTTCTTTATCGTTGATAATGCGACCTTAAAAACCGGGGTAGAAAGTCATGTGCGCTTTGTTCTGGATTATCCAAAAGTTGCCCAACAGGTACAGACAGACTGGAAAAAGACGCAAGCGTTAAAAAAATAAACGACATTTGCATAAAAGTGAGCATCCTATGCTCACTTTTTTATGGCTAAAAGTTTTATTAATAGCGTACAGAATAGATTTGATTTGAAACCTTGTGCCATTGGACTCAAATCTCATGATGCTAAACTGCAACGCATTACACAGCTTGACTCTTAGCAATAATAGCGTCACATTCACAGACGCCATATTTAGCTAAAACACAAGCTCAAAATGCAAAATTGAATCATAAAGCGGGATACAATCATGGCGAATAAGTTCGAATTCAACATTCGTGTATATATTGAAGACACCGATGCAGGCGGCATTGTCTATCATGCAAACCATATCCGTTTTATGGAACGTACTCGTACCGAATGGCTACGTGCTTCGGGTGTAGACCACTACTGGCACCAAAAAGATTATAATTTTGTTGTTCATAAAATTAACGTAAAATATTCGCGCCCTATCCTTATGGACGACCTGATTACTGTTACAGCGAGTGTAGTTTCGTGTAAAGCGACATCATTTGTATTGCAACAAAATATTTATCGTGGTGAAATCATGCTTGCATCTGGTGAAGTCGAATTGGCCTGTATTAGCGTAGACGGCATGCGACCAACACGACTTCCTGAGGAAATCCGTACACTAATTCTGAAAGAGTTAGGACAAGACTAAAAAAATTTATTGGCACATTGTAACTATGGCAACACAACTAGAATCTTCGCTACACGTATCAGATCTTATTTTACAAGCAAGTCCTGTGGTTCAACTGGTAATGCTCCTGCTCTTGCTGGCATCATTATATAGTTGGTATCTGATTGCCAAGTTACATATGAGTTATAAAAAAGCCCAGGCCGATGATGAACATTTTCAGAAAATTTTCTGGTCCGGTGCCGAATTAAATACCCTCTACAACAATGCCCAGCTCAATTCCAAACGTGTCGGTCTGGAAGATATTTTCTATCAGGGCTTGGGTGAATTTTTCAAACTCAAAAAGCGCAATGCCCCTGCTACACAAAGCATTGAAGGTACTGAACGCATTTTGCGAGTTGGCCTCAGCCGCGACCAAGGCGGCTTAGAGAAAGGGTTGGGTGCTTTGGCAAGCATTGGTTCTGTTGCACCTTATGTCGGCCTCTTCGGTACAGTCTGGGGCATTATGAATGCGTTTATTGGCTTGGCAGATGTCGATCAGGTCACATTGGCCACCGTAGCACCCGGTATTGCCGAAGCATTGATTGCAACAGCTATTGGTCTTTTTGCAGCCATTCCAGCCGTTTTGGCCTTTAACCATTACACCGCTAAAGGTGAAGCTGTTTATTCAGACCGTGCTTTATTTGCTGAAGAAATGGTGGCGCTATTACAACGTCAGACTGTGGGTTCTACACAGGAAAATGACTAATGGCGATTCAACGTTCTGGACGCTTTGAGCGTATAAAAAAACCATTGAAAAGTGACATGAATGTCGTGCCGTATATTGACGTCATGCTGGTGCTTTTGGTGATTTTCATGGTGACCGCACCAATGATTACCACAGGTGTCAAAGTAGATTTACCTCAAGCCAATGGTACGCCAATGCAAGCTGAAGACCGTCCTGCTATTGTTACCCTTGAAGCGGATGGCACCATTAAACTTGAAGATAAAACGCATAATAATAATGTGCTTACAATTAATGAACTGAAAACAGTACTAACTGAGTCACAACGTGAAGCTTCCGAACAGAAAAAACAAATGAGTGTGCTCATTAACGGCAGTGAATCTCGTCCTTATGGTGAAGTCATGAAACTCATGTCTACACTGCAAGATGCAGGATTAACACAAGTAGGTTTACTGACTGAGCCATTAAAATAATTTATGAAAGATTTTAAAAAGCCGCCTTTTAAACAAAAAGCAGTTGCTATTGGCTTCACCCTTGGGGTGCATGTCATTGCAGTGGTTGGCTTACTTTATCTCGGCATGAGTAAACCACCCGAACCACCTAAAAAGATCACAACGGTTCTAATTAAGCCTGAAGATTTAAAACCTGTAACCCGTCAAGAAACAGAGTTTGATGAAACAGCTCATAACAATATTGCTGAACAGATTACTCAAACTGCTGAACCGAGCGTAGAGCCTGCACCTGAAATTCCAACAGCTCCGCCGCCTGCACCTGCTCCAGCGCTAGCACAACCTGATAGCAATAAAGCGGCACAGCAAGCTCAAGCCGCTGCTGAAGCAATGCAAAAGTCAGAGCAAAAAGCCGCTGAAAATGCAAAAATTGCTGAAGCCAATAAATTAAAAGCCCAAGCTGAGGCAGCTGAAAAAGCTAAAAATGATGCTGCTAATAAAGCTAAAGCTGACGCAGCTGCTAAAGCAAAAACTGATGCAGCTAATAAAGCCAAAGCCGATGCTGCTAGAGCAAATGCAGAAGCAGAGAAGCAAAAATCCGATGCGATTGCTAAAGCCAAAGCTGAAAAAGTCCGAGCAGATGCATTAAGAAAAGCGGAAGCTGATAAACAACGCGCTGAATCAGCTGCAAAAGCCAAAGCCGATGCGGCTAATAAAGCCAAAGCTGATGCGGCTGCAAAAGCCAAAGCTGATGCAGCTAATAAAGCCAAAGCCGATGCGGCTGCTAAAGCCAAAGCTGACGCAGCTGCTAAAGCCAAAGCCGATGCAGCTGCTAAAGCCAAAGCCGATGCGGCTGCTAAAGCAAAAGCTGATGCAGCTAATAAAGCTAAAGCTGACGCGGCTGCTAAAGCAAAAGCTGATGCAGAAGCACGTGAACGTGCAGCTGAAGAAGCCAAGGCATCAGCTGCGAAACAGGCTGCAGAAGAAGCGGCAACCAAAAAGGCTGAAGCAAAGAAAATTGCTTCAACTGCAAAACGTGACTTCGAAAATAGAATCAAACGTGCTTGGGACATTCCAAGTGGTTCGTCTGGTCAAAAAGCCACAGCTCGTGTCACCTTGAGTGACAGTGGCTCGGTTCAGTCGGTGATTGTAAACTCGAGTGACCCTGACATGAAAGCCAGTGTAGAAGCCGCTGTACGTGCAGCCGCGCCTTACCCGATGCCTTCCGATCCTGATGCGCGACGTGAAGCTAGAACCTTTACATCAAGCTTTACCGCAAAATAGAAAAAAGCCACATCAAATTGTGATTGATGTGGCTTTTTTTCGCATTTAAACTAGGCATTCGATTAAATAGCTAAAATTTTATTCACTTTTCACAGTCTTATAACAGTTTAGTCATAATGATGTGCTTTTAATAATTCAAAATCATGCCATTATGTGACACAACCATATTCACAATAATTTACATCTTTAGAGTACGTAGCAGATGATGGAAATGACGCGTAAACATCTACTTTGCCTAACTATCTTGACCGCTTTAAGTCCAGTATTTGCCACGCAATCCTATGCACAATTGCATTTGGAGATTGCAAAAGCACCTGAAGAAGCGCCCAAAATTGCCATTATTCCGTTTAATAATGATCAAAGTATTTACCCAATTGTCGAAAATGATCTCAATCGTTCAGGCAAATTTTCCAGCGCTTCCAAGAATCTGCCTGCAACAGCAAGTATGAATACGCCCAATGCAGCGGCGTGGAAATCTGCAGGTGTGCCCTATGTGGTCACAGGCACGGTAAAAGCGACTGATAATGGCAGTTTCGAAGTTCATTATCAGCTTTATGATATCGAAAAACAGCAATACCTATTAAATGAATTGTTGACTGTACCAGCTTCACGTATTCGTCAGGCGGGTCACATGATTAGTGATGCGATTTATCAGGCATTGACTGGTATTCCAGGCGATTTTAGCGGCCGTATTGCCTATGTACTGCGCAACCCTGCAACGCCTGAACAGCGTTATACCCTGCAAATTGCCGATACAGATGGTGAACAGCCTAAAACCATCCTGACTTCTCGTGATCCAATCCTGTCACCAGCTTGGACACCAGATGCGAAAAAAATTGCTTACGTTTCATTCGAAACCAAACGCCCGGCAATTTATGTACAAGATTTGGCCACCGGTCAACGCGAAAAACTGGCTAGCTTCCGTGGTTTAAATGGTGCACCCAGCTTCTCGCCAGATGGCAAGAGCATGTTGTTTACCGCCTCTATGCATGGCAATCCTGAAATCTATCAAATGAATCTGGATACGCGTGAACTAGAGCGTATGACCAATGACAGCGCAATTGATACAGAAGCCCGTTATGCACCAGATGGTAAATCTTTTATTTTCACCTCTGACCGCGGCGGCTCACCGCAGATTTATACCTATAATTTTGCCAATAGCACCAGTAAGCGTCTAACCTTCCGTGGTGCATTTAATGCCCGTGGTACATTAAGTGCGGATGGCAAAAAAATTGCATTAGTTCACCGTCCAAGTGGCAGTAACTATAAAGTAGCCATTCAGGATATCAACACCGGTATTACCAACATTCTCACCCCAACCAGTCTGGATGAATCACCAAGCTTCTCGCCAAATGGCCAAATGGTGGTTTATGCCACCCGTGAAGGTAATCGTGGTTTATTATCGATCATGTCACTGGATGGCCGTTTCCGCATGAACTTGCCAAGTGAACAGGGCGAAGTGCGCGAGCCTGCCTGGGCCCCTAAATAACAATTCAACCGAATTAATCATATTAATTTAAAGTAATGATAATCATGGAGATAAAGATGAAAGCAGTTCAACTATTTGCTCTTCCAATTCTGGCAACAGCATTGGTCATGACAGGTTGTGCCAGCCGTAAGCCTGCAGCTGAAATTCAGGCAGGACAAAATCCGAGTACAGCAACTACAGTCAGCACAGAAGGTTTAAGTGAAGATGCTGCTTTGAATGCACAAAATCTGGCAGGTGCGTCATCTAAAGGTGTTACTGCTGCCAATAAAGCATTTTTAGCAAAACGTGTAGTTCACTTTGACTATGACAGTAGCGAACTTTCAAACGAAGACTATCAAACCCTTCAAGCTCACGCTCAATTCTTGGTAGCCAATGCCAATTCAAAAGTGGCTTTAACGGGCCATACCGATGAACGTGGTACCCGTGAATACAACATGGCTTTAGGTGAACGTCGTGCCAAAGCGGTAGAAAGCTTCCTAATTACCAATGGTGTTGCTGCTAACCAACTAGAAGCTGTAAGCTATGGTAAAGAAATGCCAATTAATGCTGGTCATGACGAAAATGCATGGAAAGAAAACCGCCGCGTAGAAATTAACTATGAAGCTGTTCCACCTTTATTAAAATAAAGTGTGCATAAAAAAAGCGCTCAACTGGAGCGCTTTTTTTATATCTTGACAGAATCTTAAGCTTGTTCAGATTCTTTAGACTCTTCTTTCGGATGTTGCATGGATTCGATCAAATCATGCTTGTTGAATTTTTTGTATTCAGGTTTAGCTTCATAATCTTTCCAGGCTGCTTTCACTTTCTCGTCAGAAATATCGTCTAAATTCATAGCTTCATTTGGCGTTGGAGTCGCATCAAACTTTTGCGTTGTCATAACTGTGCTCCTATCACGTTTTCCATATCCTCTGAACCTCAACATAGCATGTTCCACAGAACTTACAAGAGTAAAATCACCACAAATAATCGAGTTTAATTGTTCTTTTGCTACGTTCTCATCTAAAATACTCTCCCATATTCTTTTGATAATTTTTTATCATTTTCTAATTGGAGTTTTCCTGTCATGTCATATCGTACCCTTTCCCAATTCCTAGAACAAAAAACAGGGAATTTAACGCCTGAACTTGCTCAAGTAATTGAAACTATTGGTAATACATGCAAAGCCATTGATCAATTATTACAAAAAGGCGCGCTGGCAGGTGTATTGGGTAGCGCTCAGCACGAAAACGTCCAAGGCGAAGAACAAAAGAAACTTGACGTGATTTCAAATGACTATTTGATTGATGCCTTAAAAGTGCATCCGCATGTCGGTGGTTTGGCTTCAGAAGAATTAGATGAATTTACCCCTGCGCAAGAAAATGGCGAATTTCTGGTTCTGTTTGATCCACTTGATGGTTCAAGCAATATCGATATCAACATGTGTGTCGGTACAATTTTCTCGATTTTACCTGCCAAAAATGCAGTGACTCAAGCTGAAGACTTTATGCAAGCCGGTACCAACCAAGTGGCTGCTGGTTACGTGCTTTACGGTCCATCAACCATGATGGCATTAACTGTAGGCGCGGGTGTGGTGTTCTTTACTTTTGATCCTGAAACGAAAGAATTTTTACTGACTTCTGAAAATATTCAAGTTGCAGCAGATACCAAAGAATTTGCCATCAATGCATCAAATCAACGTCACTGGGAAGAACCAGTAAAACGTTATATTGCTGAACTGCAAGACGGTAAAACTGCAGTACGTGGCAAAGACTTCAACATGCGTTGGGTTGCCTGCATGGTCGGTGATATTCACCGTATTCTTTGCCGTAGCGGTATTTTCTTGTATCCATATGACACCAAAGATCCGAAAAAAGCTGGTCGTCTACGTTTAATGTATGAAGCAAACCCAATGAGTATGCTAATGGAACAAGCTGGTGGTGCTTCTACTACTGGTCGTGTACGTATTCTCGACATTCAACCGACTGAACTGCATCAACGTGTTCCTGTAGTAATTGGCTCTAAAAATGAAGTTGATCTTGTCACTAGCTACCATCATTAATTTTAATAGCGGAAGTAAGTGACTTTTACTTACTTCCGTGGATCTCATCTCCCATGCCCACTATTTTCCTCGAATCTAAAGATAACCCTAAAATTAAGCATTTACGTGGCTTGATTGAACAGAATTCATATCGTAAAAAACAAGGCCAGACGGTTCTTGAAGGCACGCATTTATGTTTGGCCTGGTTAGCTGAAGATAGAAAAATCAAATCTATTTTTACCACCGAACAGGCCTTAAACCATCCTGATTTTGATCGGATAGCTGAACAATATCAGGGTGCGGTCTTTGTCATTAGTGAATCCCTGTACAAAGATTTAAGTACGCTGGGTACCACTCTAGCCTGTCTTGCAATTGTCGATTTACCGAGTTCACGCCAAGCGCTGGATTTCACAGCAGACACCTTAATTCTGGAAAATATTCAAGATCCGGGAAATGTCGGCACGCTACTCCGTTCTGCTGCTGCTGCCGGAATTCAACAAATTGTCTGCACCAAAGGTTCGGCCTCACTGTGGTCTCCGCGGGTACTGCGCGCAGGAATGGGGGCACATTTTGCCTTGCAGACCTATGAAAATGTTGCACTGGAAGACATCATGGATCAATTTAAAATCCCTGTCTATGTCACCAGTTCACATGAATCAGAAAGCTTATATTCTAAAGACTTAAGAAAATCTTGTGTCTGGATTTTAGGCAACGAAGGTCAAGGTGTATCGGATTATGCTCTCGCGCATGCGCAAGCCGTTTCCATCCCGCAACCCGGTGGACAAGAATCATTAAACGTTGCCATTGCTGGTTCTGTATGTTTCTTTGAAATGGTCCGTCAACGTTTATAATTTGATAAACTTGATCTTTGTTTACTTTATTTTAAACATCACTGGTGGATGTTAAAAAATAGATTACACTAGAAAAATAATATTATTTTTGTCAACCAAACCATTATTTCCAACGTTATGTGCTTATGAATATGGAAATAATGGTGGGTATCCAATGACAGGATTTTCCATCTCTATGGATTCAGCACCGAAACAGTCTCAGTCGGAAAATTTGAGTACTCTGAAGAGTACGGCTGAACAACGCCTGAAAATTTTTATGCAGGATGTGACTGGACGTGCTTTAGTGATGATGGAGAGTGCGACTCAAGGTCAACAGGGCATCGCCATGGACTTGGTGCAAGAAGCATTTATTTCCTTGCACAAAGCCTATGCCGACAAATGTACTGATGAGTGGTATCCCCTGTTTTACACCATTTTGAACCATAAACTACAGGATTGGCGTAGAAAAGAAGTCCGTCGTGCGCAACCTTTTTCTTTTTTTAAAAAGGTCAGTCTGGATGACGACGATATTGAACTGAATGATATTGTCGATGAAAGTACACCTAGTCCATTCGATTTTCTTGATCAAGCGGTAACTGCCGAAGAAATACAGGAAGCGATTGCTCAGCTTCCCGTTCGGCAGCAACAGGCTTTTATGTTACGCGCTTGGGAAGGTTTTGATACACACACTACTGCACAAATCATGGAATGCAGTGAAGGTAGTGTAAAAACGCATTATCATCGTGCTATTCAAGGTCTTAGAGCTGCTTTAGCACATTTGAATCCATATCGTGGAGGGTCATCCGAATGAAACAAGATGATTTCTTAAAACAAGTTACTTCCAAACTCGATGGGTTGGCACAGCATCACCAAGGCAAACCCGTCGTGATGAATCATGTCATTGAAGAAATTCATGAGCGTGAAACATCGCGTTATGGACTTTGGAAAATGTCAGGTTTTGCACTTGCTGCAGCAATCGCAGGCTTTGTGGTGTTCCCAAACTCCATGGAAATGGCAGCAAAACCACAGAATCAGGTTGTGGTTACTCCAAAACTCTCCCCACAAATGGTTGAAGATTTGGAGATGTTAATGGTTTTAGGTGAGGACAAGGTTCCCCATGGCAGCTAAAAGATTAGCATTTGCTTTTTGTGCACTCGGTTTTTTACAAACCAGTTTTGCTGGCTTTGAACGTTTTTGGATTTTTTCCAAAGATGCAGATACTCAAGTGGCAGAAACTTGGGAGACCTTATCCGATGCAGAACAACGTGCATTGATCCAGCGTTATCAATCCTTAAAGGAATTACCTGATGCGCAAAGTACCACGTTGCAGCAGCGTATGGACTGGTTTACCCAACTTCCAGAACAAGAAAAACAAAAAATGCGTGATACGTGGCAAAAAATGAGTAGCCAAGAACGTAAAGAGTTAGGCATCCGTATGCAGAAAGCAGCTCCTGAAGATCGACCAGCTATTCGGGATGAATATATCAGTAAATATTTACCTCAAACTGCGAGTCATTAATTCAATTTTTTTTACGAATATTTACACCAATAAAAAGGCCGCTGAGATCAGCGGCCTTTTTATCATTTCATGCGATAACGTCGATATAAACCTAAACCTAGCAAGGCAAACACACCATATAGCCCAAATGCCCCACCACCACCGCTTGATGATGTATTGGTATTTTGTACAGTATTGGTCAAATAAATGGTAGCGATATTTGATGAGATTTCATCTGCATCATATACTTTATAGGTGACTGGATAATCAAATTGGCTGAAATTGTTTTTCACAGTAAAATGTAACTTTCCACCATAACAAATATTTGCTGCATTATTACCAGGACAAGGTCCTTGACGCTCTGCTGACACCGTCAATCCAGCTGGTAATTTTTCAATTTGAATTGGAATTTCACCTATTGTTGGATTTGCATAAAATGGTTTTTTTACAAATGATAAACCAGACGTTGATCCATCTCCGTCATCATTATCATTTTCTAAAGGATTAACCGTTATTTCCAGATTAGAACTCGAACTAATATAATATGTATCATCGTTTGCTACAGGCGCGATATTGGTAAAACGTGCAGAAATTAGTCCTGTAGAAAGCACTCCTGTTTCTTTATTTTTAAGCGTGTACTTACAATATTCAGAATTTGCACTATTCGTTATATGATCTTCCAATCGGTAAACCATGATTCTTTTTAAATCAGGCTTCCATTCGCATTTTAATTTGCTATCAGGTTGAATACTAGATAAGTCAATGCTGGCATTTGCACTTTGACTACTTCCCACACCGTATGATACAGCAGATACATCATAATTATCTAAATCTAAGGGTGTGAGACGTTTAGCACCATTCGTACCAACCTCTACTTCATCTGTTAAGGCGAATTTAAACGGATCAACATAAATGGTGCGATAACCCTGATATTGCTTTGTATATTTAAGTAAGCTTTCAGCTTTAGACAAATCATCATTGTACATAATCAAATAATCAGAATTTGTATTCTTATTTGTCACCAAAGCTTTTAATCTATCCACTTCAGCTTGCAAAGCATCTATTAATGTAACAGCAGAGCTATTGGTTAAATTGACAATATCTGCAGCAGTAGGCCTCATCAGCTCAACAGAACCAATGTCACAGCTATTCTTAAGTGTTGGATCTAAAATTAAAGTGCCATCAGTTACACGTTCCAATCCTCTTTGGTCATAATCACTACAGCCCGTTGTTCCAATATCAACCAAGTCATTACTCAACTGATTATCTTTTGGATAATAAAGAGGTAAATAAGTATTGTATTCAGACGCTACCTGATAGGCCGATAATAATGAGGTTATACTAATGCCAGATACATTAATATTATTTGAAGTAGATGCCGTACTCGCAGTAGGTAAAGTACATTCGCCACTACCTGTAAGTTCTATTGCATTATTGATTGCTGATATCGTTACATCATCAATAGCTACATTATTAGCACTGCTATAACCACATGAACGACCCACATTGTAAGCAAGTACATTAAAACTTAATGCTTTAGTGCCTTTTTCATCATAATATAAGGTACTTGCTGCTTTATTTTCTACAATAGTATTACTATTCAAAAGCAAAGAAGATGATGAGCTGGTCGGATGACCAGATGATGCAACAGTATTGATGATTGCTCCATTACTGCCCGCAGCACTATTTTTTGCAATCGTATTTGCAGTTAAATTAACGGCTGAATTACCGCAAAAGTCTAAAGTACTGTTACTATTTCCCTGATTTCCATTATTAACAATACTGCTGTAACTCACATCAATACTGGCTTTGGTACTCAGTAAATTCGCTTCGCAATCCATTGCCATAACGCTACCGAGAATCGCATTATTTCCTTCGATTAATGTACGTGAAAGTGATAATGACTTTTCAGTATTTTGCGAAACAAAATAAATTGCACCACCATTTTTTTCAGATTTAGAAGACGTAATTGCACTGCTATTCATAACTAGTGGGCCGGCCAGATATAAAGCACCACCATCTTCTTTTGAATATCCTTGAGTAAGCTCGACTTGCAGCAAGGTGAGTGCTGACTCACTATTTATAGTATTAAAAATACGAGTCTTATTTTGGCCACTAATTTTACTCACTAAATTACCCATTAATGGGTAATCATTAGTAAGCGGACTTTTTTGCTTCCAGTCAGCAGGTGATTTTCCTTGAATAATAATCTGGCTAGTAGGAGCAATTTCTTTTTCTAATTTATACTCACCCGCTTCTAGCTGAATAATATCTTTTTGACCATTTAGGGTATTACCTGCGCTACACCCCCCATAAGCTTTATTCAAACTTGCTGCTTTCACCGCTTCACGCAATGAACATTTATTCGGATTGGTATTATCTTCATCATCAAAAGTATTAACATAAATCGTTTTATCTTGAGCAGCCATTAATGACATAGCAGACAAAACCATTATGCATAGCAATCCTTTATTATAATTCTTCATGACTATATCCTTATTTTTTGAAGCGACGTAATCCGAGTAAACCCAACAGTGTCATGACACTATAAAATCCAAATGACCCGCCTGATGTTTTAACGGACTTACTTTCCATCTTATTTTCAGCTTCCTGCACGATTTGTACATTGATATCCATGTATGGCTTACTTTTATTAAATCGGGTCGATGAAGTAACAATTCGAATTGTAAAAATATCAGCACCGCGCCATGCACTGTTTGGTGTATAAATCAAATTACCATCTAAATCTATAGTCAGCTTTCCTTTGGAAGGTGTCTGGGTTTGTACGACTTCTACGCAACCATCACGCCATGCACTGCCAGTAGAATTCTGAGAATAAATATTGTCACATTCTTCACTAGGAATTAGATCGCTATCACCCAAAAGATCGGCAATATTAATTTTTGCTGTTTGCCCAATTAAAATATCCTTACCAGTCAAACTCACTGTCGTTGGAACCACGATTTCAACCGCACCACGATCACATTTTTCAACCTCTGAATCTCGAGTTTTACCTCTTTGGTCGGAAGCCTCACAAGCGACATAAGTATCCGTTGAATTTACTTTCACTCGCCCTTTATTTACAATTAAAGAATCAGAAATATTTGAATAAGAAAGTAAAATTCGAGGACGGAAATAACCTAAAAATGTTTTCTCTGCACGCTTAAATGGACATAAAATGGCAACATTATTATCTCTTAACGATAAACAGTTACCTTCAACATCATTTCCTGCAAATAAGTCTGTACCACTCCAAATTTGATTCTTATAAACCGCTGAACCATTACCACAATTTGCAGTGACCAAATTATTCAATAAAATACTGCTATCACTACTGCTAAAACTACAGTCTGAAGCTGGTGAGCTAACAGGGTATGGGTTACCTAATAGAATACTATTACTTAAATAAGCTTTTGCACGTGTTGCATCAAAAGACAAACCTGAGGTATTGGCAACAATAGTCAGGTTATTCAATCCCATACCATCTGTAACGTTCGCGACTAAACCTTTATTTTTAAAAAATGTACTATTCGATATAGTAAAGATATTTAATGGGAAAGCAGAAAATTTAGAGGTGTCCGTTTCTGCTTCAGAATAAATATTTGCTGAAACAGTCGATGTCGTTTGATTGCCACTAAAAACTGAATTTGTGATTTTAAAGCCTGGAGCCTGACTATAAATAGCTCCACCCTCGGTGGCCTGATTATTGGCTATTAAGCTATTGTCAATTGAGACATAACTTGTATAGACAGGAAAATCCGTATTTTTTACAACATTATAAATTGCACCACCCTGTCCTGCATGCCCACCAAGCAATTTTACATAACTTAATTGCAAATTTTCATTGTTATAAATCAAACCACCTTTGTCTGCACATTGCTGCTGACTACAGCCTTCTAAATTCACTTCAGTTAAATTTACGACTGCTATTTTGTCGCCTATTTTATTATCAATATAAAAAATCTGGTCTTGCCCTGACATCTTAATTGTGGCGTTATTTAAACCAGGGATAGCTTCTTCAGTAACATTGGTTTCATAACTGGTTTTTATGGTTAAATCTGCTTCTATAGATAGGCTAGAACCTACCTTGTAAATTGCATTTTTTTCCAACAAAATAATAGACGTTGAGTTTTCACCGCCGCAGCCATAATAGCCTTCTTTAGGCAACTTGTTATTGACATATTTTATTGCTTCGCGTAACGAGCACACCTTGTCATCTTTTTCAACATCTTCAGTCGTATTAACAATAATATCCGCACTATAAGCATGTCCAGCAACGCATAACATACCTATACCTATGCTCTGTTTGAGCATATCCTTCTCCTTGTATTCTTCTATATATTTTTATTCTTAAGTTGCACATTCCCTGCAACATCGAACTATTTTGCTGTACTTTGTCACAGCTTGGGAAATTTCACAAGATTTTTTATTGTTTACCGATATTCATCAATTAAGGCATAAATCTGCCTTAAATTGGCATGACTAATTTTCGTTTTTTCACCTTTTAATAACTGGACCAGTTGCTCTAATGTTTGCAATAAAATGGAAGTTTGATGAGGTCCATGCATAAGCAAGTAATCAATAATTTGTTGATCTATATGAATACCGCGACGCGACAAAACCGATGTCACTAATGCATAACGATCAGCGTAGAGACTCCCACTTGGCACTTTAACGCTCACTGCCTGAGTCAAACGTGACTGTAAGTCTGGTAACTCCAGTTTTAACTCAATCGGGGCGACACGAGAAGAAAAAACCAACTGCCCTCCACCTTCATTATTGTAATTAATTAGATGAAATACAGCTTTTTGCCAATGTGGCACTCCACTAATCGCCTCTATATCATCTAAAGCTACCAGATCGTATTGATCCAGAGCTGTAATCGCATCTGTGGGAGCATCGAGCAATTCAAGTAGAGACACCTGAATGGCAGATTTTCCTATTTCCAAATAGGAATCACAAATTGCAGACAGTAGATGACTTTTGCCCGAGCCTGCGCCACCATAAACATAAAAACGGTTCATCAAGCCGGCATGCAACTGGCGGACTGCATCAATGACATGTCCCCAACCCGGACCAGAAAAATCGCTAATTCTGGCATCCAGTTGTGGTTCAATGTCTAATTGCAGTTGACGCATATATGCTGTTTAACCTTAGGGTTCTTTATTATCTATTATTTCAATCTTACTCGATTTTTCAGCATCTTGCAGATTTTTTGCTGTTCGATTTTTTATCTCAATATCCACATCTACTTCATCACTTTCAATTGAAACAAGACCTAATCCCGCATTCTGCACAACCACTGGAGACTGCCCATACATATGACTTTTTTCGTAACATTCACGTGCATGACGCAACAGCACCACAATGATTGCTGCAACAGGCAAGGCAATTAACATACCTAAAAAACCTGCAAGTTGTGCACCTGCCAATACGGCAAAAACTACTGCAACAGGTGATAAACCAATTTTATCCCCCAGCAAGAAAGGCTGCAGAATATATCCTTCCACTGCCTGCCCCACCATGAAAACCACTCCGACCAATGCCAGATGTGTCCAGTCCAGTCCAAACTGAAATAATGCAGCAATCACAGCGGCAATAATCCCAACAGCAAAACCTAAATAGGGAATAATACTGGCCAAACCCGCAATCATGCCAATAATCAATCCCACTTCCAGTCCAATCAGCTGCAATCCTACCGCATAGACTACGCCCAGCAAAAACATCACCAAAAATTGACCTTTGACAAAAGCACCTAACACGCTATGACATTCGCCTACAATATTTAAGGTCGTGTTTTCATAGGGACGCGGAATAAGACGACGCAGACTGTCCAGCATCCGATCCCAATCCAGCAGAAAATAGAATGCAATGATTGGGATTAATACAATTGTTCCACCAATCTGAATAAAATTAAGACCCGATTGTGCTACTTTTAAAACAACTGCCTGAATACTGTCTACGCTATAGTTGGTCTGTATATAGTCCATAATGGCTGTAGACATCTGCTCTGTGTCTATCTCCATTGGAGCCAGATTAAAGGTGTGTGACAACCAAGGTAAAAAAGTATAGTTAACCCAGTGTATCCCAGCAGGAATACTGGTTTTGGCATACATCAGCTGCTTCCAGACCAATGGAACCAGATACCACATGGCCAAGGTCAGAATCACACCAATACCAATAAAAACCAGACTGATTGATAACCAGCGCGGTAAACCTATCCTGGAAATTTTATCCACTAGTGGACTAAACAGGTAGGCTATTAAAAATGCCCCTATAAAAGGTAGTACTACCGGTTTAAGCAGATACAAAACCCAAAGGATTAATGCGAATGCAGCAACCATAAAAATACGACGTAAGGTTCGGTCGGCCATAGAAACTCGCCTTTTTTCGGTTTATTTGTTCTAGACAGTAAAATATTTTAATAAAGATAGCATTTTAGCGGATAAATAACATAAGAGTTTCGTATATTCGGGTATAATCGCGGCGCGAATGCGGAGACTTCATTATGAGCAACTCAACTTCCCCTAACACTGGTTTAAGCTATAAAGATGCGGGTGTCGACATTGAAGCGGGCGACGCACTAGTCGATCGTATCAAATCTGTCGCAAAACGTACTTCTCGTCCTGAAGTAATGGGCGGACTAGGCGGCTTCGGCGCACTTTGTAAAATCCCTAAAGGTTATGAAGAACCTGTTCTCGTATCAGGCACGGACGGTGTTGGTACAAAATTACGTTTGGCACTCAATTTGAACCGTCATGACACAATTGGTCAGGACTTGGTGGCAATGTGTGTCAACGATCTTCTTGTATGTGGTGCTGAACCATTATTCTTCCTCGATTACTATGCAACTGGTCACTTAAATGTAGACGTTGCTGCAAATGTAGTGACTGGAATTGGTCAAGGTTGTGAGCTTGCAGGCTGTGCACTCGTAGGTGGTGAAACTGCTGAAATGCCGGGCATGTATGAAGGCGAAGACTACGATCTTGCAGGTTTCTGTGTAGGTGTTGTTGAGCAAAGTAAAATCATTGATGGTTCTAAAGTTAAAGCCGGTGACGTTTTAGTCGGTGTTGCATCTTCTGGCGCACACTCCAACGGTTATTCACTGCTCCGTAAGATTTTAGACGTGAAAAACGTAGACTTGACTCAAATTGTGGATGGTCGCCCACTTGCTGACACAGCAATGGAACCAACACGTATCTATGTCAAACCTATTCTTCAGTTATTGAAAGAAGTTGACGTTCACGCAATGGCTCATATTACTGGCGGCGGTTTACCAGGGAACCTTCCTCGCGTACTTCCAAACGGTGCTCAAGCGGTTGTGAATGAAGCTTCTTGGGAATGGCCTGAACTGTTCAAACTGCTTCAAAAAGAAGGTGGTGTTGAGCAATTCGAAATGTACCGCACATTTAACTGTGGTGTAGGTATGGTTCTTGTGGTTGATGCTGCTGATGCTGACAAAACTGTTGAATTACTCAACAGCCTTGGCGAAAAAGCTTTCACTATGGGTCACATTGCAGACAATGCTGAATCCGTTGAAGGTGCTGACGAAAAGATTCGTGTCGTTTTCGCTTAAGCCATTCGTATGATTAAAATTGCTGTCCTTGTTTCAGGTAGTGGAAGTAACCTGCAAGCCCTGATTGATGCTCATCTTTCAGGGAATATTGTCGGGGTTATTTCCAACAAACCTGAAGCTTATGCATTGCAACGTGCTGAAAAAGCAGGTATTGCAACTGCAGTCATTGAACACAAACAATATCCTAACCGTGAAGCCTTTGATGATGTCATGCATCAGCAATTGCTCGATTGGGATGTTGATTTGGTGGTACTTGCAGGCTTTATGCGTATCTTGAGTGCTAAGTTTGTCAAAGCATGGGAAGGGAAAATGCTCAACATTCACCCTTCTTTATTGCCATATTACAAAGGTATGCATACTCATCAGCGTGTTTTAAACACCGGCGATGCTTTGCATGGCTGCACTGTTCATTATGTCACAGCAGAGTTAGATGCCGGTCAGGCTTTGGCTCAAGGCGTGCTGAAAGTCAATCAGCATGACAATGCTTCCAGTCTTGCCAATCGTGTGCATGGACTTGAACATGTCATTTACCCGCAAGTGGTGGAATGGATTTGTACAGGTACCATTCAGCATACTGAGCAAGGTGTGTTCTACCGCGGACAAGCGATGACTGAACCGGTTCAGTTCTGCAAGTTTTAACAGATTTTAAGCTATAAAAAACGCTTCTACGGAGGCGTTTTTTTATACTCATTTTTCAGTTTATGATTCATTATATTTTGGATTTTATTTACGACTATTTTCGTATCTTCATTCGTTAAAATTCTGCTACATGATAAATTCAAATATTGAATCAACCTTTTTCTAATTTTAAATTCTTCTTTTTCTTTATTAGTGATGAGATAGGAACGCTGCAATTGCCTTTCGACAATTAAATTTACACATGTTTCAAAATCAAACGATGGTAAGAGTAAAAAAGTCAGACTATCATTTTCTATCTGTTTCTTAATATGATGATAATTTGCAGAAATATCTTCTGGATAGGTCATAAATCCCGATGAACAAACCATAATCATTAATTTATCAGGATTAAAATTCTTTTTTAGACTCAAATAAATTTCAAGGTTTCTTTTTGCATAATTGATATAACCATTTCTATCAATATATTCAGAAATATCCCCCTCAATCTCCATAAAGACTTCATCTAAATCCATATAATCAATATAGATTTGTTTAGATAACATTTTTGCAGTCGTTGTTTTACCTGCCCCACCCGGACCTATAAAATGGATAAGCATTCTATCTACTCCATGTTATTAAAAGGGTGAACAGCACAATCTCAGACTATACATTGCAGATCGTTATTTTTCGAAAAACAACTCAGCTCTCTATAGCAAAAAACTGAATTGTTTTTGCGATGACTTTGTATATTTACTTTTGTATCAATTGTTTAATCAATCCCACTGTCTCCACCGGTTTTTCAAGTGGAAACATATGACTTCCCGGAACAACCGTATAAGGAATGCCAAACTTTTTCTTCGCCATTTGCGGAAAACCTCGTCCAATAAACGGACCTTTTTCAGCAATCAGCAGTTGCACGGGAACTTGAGGTTTTCGCTGTGGCAGCCACCACAAGGATGGATTGGTTCTGAAAATATTCACTTCATCCATTTTAGCGATGGTCAGTTCTACCCCACCCCGAACTTTGTCTTCCATTAATGCATGATCGATATAGGCCTGAAAGCAGTCGGCATCAAAATGCTGATAAAAACCTTTGGGACGCAACAGTTCCGCAGCCTGTTCGCGACTTTCCCAATGATCACGGCGGCGTAACGATAAAGCGGCCGGTGACATGCTATCTACCGCTTTCAGCTTCAAGGTTTTAGCCACATGCAGCGCCAGTGAATCTTTACCCATAATTAAGGGTGGATCAATCATCAGGACCTGTTCAAACAGTTCAGGACGTTTTAATGCGGCCTGAAAAGTCAATACTGAACCCAAAGAATGTCCCAGACCAATCACTTTGCGTCCACCCGCTTGGCGCACAATACTGTCAATCACTTGCTGGGTGAGGCTAGCCCAATGATTATCAATTGGATAGCGTTTATCTGGCCCCAATAAAGGCACAGAAATCACGTCATAGTCATCGCTGAGTAAATCAAACAGCTTTTGATAAACCTTTGAAGGCACGCCATTGGCGTGCGCAAAATGAATTAATGGTTTCATTGTAACTTCGTGGTATTTTCAGATTGAACTTGCTGGGTCAATGACGTTGCAAAACCCTGCCCCATGCTGCTGCCAATACGACCCAATACAGAATCGAAAGGATTGTATTCGATGGTATAGTTCACGGCTTTTTCGATTTTCAGTTCTCGTTTCAAGCTATTTAAACTACCAGTACGGTCAGCAATACCCAATTTCACCGCCTGTTCACCTGTCCAGAAAAGACCAGAGAAGATTGCCGGATCGTTGGATTTTAATTTTTTGCCACGACCTTGTTTAACGGCATTGATAAAGTGATCATGCACATTATCCAGCACCCCTTGAACATGGGCTTTTTGTGCAGCATCTACAGGCTGAGTCATCGACAAAATTGCCTTGTTTTCACCTGAAGTCATAGTGCGGTCTTCTACACCAAGTTTTTGCATCAGGCCATTCACGCCATAATTCGGCATGATCACACCAATCGAACCAACTAAGCTTGATGGGTTTACAATGATTTCATCGGCAGCTGAAGCAATATAATACGCACCTGAGGCACCAGTATCACCAATCACCGCATACAGTTTTTTATCCGCATGAGCTTTTTTCAGATATTGGATTTCTTGCCAGATTTCATCCGATTGAACCGGTGAACCTCCAGGCGAGTTAATATTTAAAACCACTGCCTTACTTTGTTTATTTTCAAAGGCTTTCTTTAAGGACTTAATGGTGTCATTACTATTGACGCTTTGTTTGTCCGCAGCAATCGTACCAATGATATCGACCACAGCGATATGCGAACTGGTCGTTGCCGTTGGATCGGTAGATGATGTGCTACAGCTTTTTGCCATTGCCACTAAAATAAACAGGATATAAGCAAAAGTCAGAAATTTAAAAAAGATTCCCCAACGACGCGCACGACGCTGTTCTTCTACGGAAGCTAAAACGGCTTTTTCTAAAATATGCCATTCTTTGCCAGTTATATTTTGTGAATTCTGTTGTGTATTTTGAATTTCATTTTCTGGTTTTGGTGGCCAATCGGACATGGAAAAATAATCCAATGATGAGTTAAATTGGGTTCATTATATACACTGAATGATACAAATCTGTCTAAACAATCTGTTTTCGCCTATAATATTTTTCTTTTTGACTGTTTTTTACATTGACGGTAGGCAATGACTGACACTACTCCAACAAATACGACATATCGATTACTGCAATTTGTAAGTCGACAACCTATTCAAATTTCAAGATTTATTGCCAGAGGATTAGCAGGTCTGGTCAATTTATTCAGAATATCAAAAACGTCAGCAACGATTCGTCTTAACCTTCAAATTGCATTAGCAGAATTAACTTCAGAACAGCATGAACAAATTATTCAACACGCTATTCGCAATGAACTGACCTCATATTTCGAATTTTTTAGCATTTGGGGTGCCAGCAATAAAAAAAATATTGACCGTATTCATTCAATCACTGGCAAAGAATTACTTCAAGATGCTCTGAAAGCTCCAGAAGGCTTGGTGTTAATTGTTCCGCATTTCGGCACATGGGAAATCATGAATGCTTATATCGCCCAATTTACCCAAATGACCATCCTGTATAAGCCTGTCAAAAATGAATCAGCCAATCAATTTGTACGTGCAGCGCGTAGCCGAGAACAAGCCCATCTGGTACCGACCGACGAGTCTGGTGTGCGACAAATTTTTAAAGCATTAAAACAAGGTGGCACCACGGTCATTTTGCCAGATCATACACCCAATGTCGGGGGAGAAATGATTCCGTATTTTGGGGTTCCTTTGGCCACCAGCAACTTAAGTGCCAAGCTGATTCAAAAGACCAAAGCCAAAGCCTTATTTTTATACGCAATACGCAATGAAGATCATGGTTTTGATATGCACATTGAAGCTATAGACGAACGTATTTACCAAGGCAATGCCAATGATGGTACAGCGGTGATTTTAGAGACCATTGAAGATCTGATCCGTCGGCATCCAGAACATTATCACTGGAGTTATAAGCGTTTTAAAGCCAATCCGGATTTAAATGATCTTTATAATTTAAACACCAAAGAAGCCTTAAAACGAGTTGCTGAAGTCCGTGCCAAAGCAAGCCATTCTGAGACTGAAATAGTTTAGTGCTTTAACCACTGTCTCGCATCACGTTGAACTTCGACGGATATCTGATGCTGCTTTTGGATAAAACGAATACTGCCCTGTTCGACCGTCGTCAGCAGCGGGATATTTAAATCCTTTAAACGTGACTGCAGCATTGTACTTGGATGTCCATATCGGTTATGAAAGCCTGCCGATGCAACTGCCAATTTCGGATGTAACTTTTTTAAAAAATAATACGCTGAACTATGCCGACTACCATGATGCCCCAGAACAAGAACATCCACTTTTAATTCAGGATAATCCTGCAAGATTTGATATTCAGTTTGCCAGCCTGCGTCTCCCATAAGCAAAAAATTTTGATAAGGCTGCGCATGCTTCAGTTGCAGATAAACCACACAGGACATTTCATTTTTCTCGGCGGGCGCATACACCAGATTTTCCGCCTTAGGGGATAGCACCGTCATTTTAACGCGATCACTCCATTGCCAGTTTAGCCCTTGCTGACAGTAATCAAACTGGCTGGAATCGGCAGTTTGAATTTTCTCATTGGAATAGACATGCTTGATGGGTAAATCCTGCCTGATCGATTCATATCCACCTTTATGATCCTGATCTAAATGGGTCAAAATCAGCTGATCCAGCTGGTTGACACCTTGCACCGATAAAAAAGGTAAAATGATTTGCTTACCAACACTAAACCGACTTTCATCATAGTTACCGCCCATGTCGATCATTAGTGTTTGGTCTTGGTCGCGTATAAAAATTGCCTGCCCCTGCCCGACATCCAGTACTGTGAGTTCAAACTCATTTTTACTGGCATCCAGAGTCATTAAAGGCATAAAACACAAGACTGACCAGACCTTAGGGACTACGCCACGCGGTAAAAACAGAATGATGAGTCCCAGAGTCAAACTCAGCCAGACCCAAATATTCATGGCAATCGGCTGTAAAGCAGGTTTAAATAGCCAATCTAAAAGTTGCAGTAACAGCAATAGGCCTGAAAGGCACAGATCATTGAGTTGAAAAACCACACTGCCCAAAGGCGCAAAAATTCCATAGCACAATGCCGCAATGATATCCAAAGGCACAATGATCAGACCAATCCACGGAATGGCAAACAAATTACTGAATGGTGTGATCCAGGCAATCTGTTTAAAGAAAATCAGCATCAAGGGAAAGAGCGCCAGAAATATTTTCCATTGTGATTCGATCAAAATTTTCAGTTGTGTTTTGAGCATTTGAGTTCGGGTTTGAATGGCTTGCTCCGAACTTTGCTGTTGTACGGTTTGATAAATCCGCAGCAGCACAAAACATGCGCCATAGGACAACCAGAACGCCGCCGATAAAATACTAAACGGATCAAAAATCAATAAAATGGATGCACTGAACAGCAAAATACTTAAAGGCTGAATCTTCTGTTTGAGTAGCACCAAGCTACTAATCAATACACTGCTCAGCAAGGTTCTTAAGGCGGGAATCTCAAAACCGACAAATGCACAATACAAGGCGACACAACTACAAAAAGGTAATATCAGTACATATTGTTTTGGCCATTTTAAATAGAGCTCTGGTCGATAACGGCAAATCAGCTGATGTAATCCCCAGCAGACCAGTACGGCAAAAATCAGTACGTGCGGTCCGGAAATGGCCAGTAAATGACTCATGCCAAAGCGCTGAAATAACTGTTCGATATCTGTGCTAAGTAAGCTTTTATCACCAGTCAACAAGGCCAGAAGCAAACCTTTATGCTTTAAAGGTGCATGATGAATAAAATCTCTCAGTGCCAAACGCTGTTGTTCTATGTAGAGCTGAATCTGATTCAGTACCGAATGTTGCTGTCTGACATAACGTCCATAACCTAAGGCATAAACTTGTTGTTCAGACAGTTTTTGCATGGAAGAAATTTGAAAATCTGCCATGATATTTTGCTGGATATACCATTGTTCAATATCAAAAACGCCCTCTGTTGCATAACTATGCGCTGGTAAAAGTTTTCCGTACAGCCGGTAATAATGTCCTAACTCCAGATGATCTTGTTGATTGGAATCAACTTCATTTCTTAATAAAGCCTGCCATTGCACCTCGTCTGCTTGCTGATTCAAAACCTGAATATTTTGTTTGATCGAATGCTCGGACAATTGATTCAGGTTTTTGACATAGGCAATCACTTCAACCTGTGCCATCTGCTGTTCACGCAACTGCAACCGTTCATGCAGTTGCTGATTCGCGTAGTGATGCCCCAGCGTTATTCCCAGACTGAATGCAAGACATAGCTGCACACATTTGAAATAGCCAGAAAGACGGTGTTTTAAAACCATCTTTTTAAAAAACAGCGACAGGGTAAAAAGACAAAGCAGAGGAATCAGTAATGACTGCAAGATCGGGAAAGTTTTTCCCATTGTCGCAATACCAATTATCCAGCCCAAACAGAGCAATTGAATCATTATTTTTATCAGTTTTTTTATTTTGGGCAATATTAAAGCCCACCATGGTGAGCTTCAATATTTTTTTCTATTTACCGATCAGTGTCTAATCATTGATCCAGACACCATCTTGCATATGCAAAATAGAATCGCCAGTTTGAGCCAGCTGTTCGTCATGGGTCACAATCAACATCGCCATATTGAACTCGCTACGCAACTCACTCAGCAATTCAAAAATTTTCACTGCTGTTTTACGGTCCAAGTTACCCGTCGGTTCATCAGCCAGCATCAGTTCAGGCTTGGCCACCAAAGCACGTGCCAAAGCGACACGCTGACGCTCACCACCCGATAACTCGCCGGGCTTATGGGTCATGCGGTGCGACAATCCGACACGATTTAACAAATATTCAGCCTGTTCTTTAGACTGCTTATAGTTGGTTCCGGCACGAAGCATCAGCGGCATGGCGACATTTTCCAACGCCGTAAACTCAGGCAAAAGATGATGGAACTGATAGACAAAACCCAAATGCTGATTACGCAAATAACCACGCTCAGCTTCGCCCAAAGTATCAAAGCGTTTGCCGTTTAAAAAGACCTCTCCTGCCGTTGGGCAGTCCAAACCACCCAAAACATGCAACAAGGTACTTTTACCGGAACCACTAGAACCGACAATTGAAACAAACTCACCTGCTTTGACTTGTAGCGACAAGTTTTTAATCACTTCGACCGTGGTCTTCCCATCAGTAAAACTTTTCGAGATATTTTTCGCTTCGAGGACAATATTACTCATAACGTAAAGCCTCTGCAGGTTGGGTTTTGGCAGCACGGAAAGCTGGATAGATGGTCGCCAGAAAACTTAATAATAAAGATAAGCCAACAATTACCACTACATCTTGCCAACGCAAATAAGAAGGCAAGTAATTGATAAAGTAGGCATCAAACAGGTTCAGACCAAATGTGGTATTCACCCAGCCAATTACATTACTGATACTAGAAGCAAAGATAATACCGAGAATTGCACCAGATACAGTACCAATCACCCCGATAATACTGCCTTGTACCATAAAGATCCGGGTAATGGTGGCAGGTGAAGCACCCAAGGTACGTAAAATAGCAATGTCAGATTTCTTGTCAGTAACCACCATCACCAGTGATGACACAATATTAAATGCAGCCACCAGTACGATCAGGAACAGTAACAAGCTCACCATGGCTTTTTCCATCTGAATCGCACTAAACAGATTACCGTGAGTAAAAGTCCAGTTTGAAGCATAGAAGTTGTTTGGCAAGTCTTTGACAATATCATCGGCCACTTCAGGAGCCCGGAAAATATCGTCCAGTTTTAAACGAACTCCTTGGGCACCATCCGGTAAGCGCAATAAAGTCGAGGCATCATTCAGGGCGATATAACCCATCATAGAATCCACTTCAGCCCCAATACTGAAAATACCGACAATTTTAAAACGCTTAAAGCGAGGCACTACACCTGCTGGAGATGGAGTAGCTTCAGGCAGAACCAAGGTAATATTATCGTTCAATCCTAAGCCAAGTGAGTCGGTCATTTGCTTACCTAGCACAATGCCAAATTCACCTTTTTTCAGGCTATCAATACTGCCTGCAATCATATGGTCTTGAATAATAGATACTTTCTTTTCATATTCAGGTTCAATACCTGTGACCATGATGCCAGCCACTTGCCCCTGTGCCGTCAGCATGCCCTGTAACTGTGTAAAAGGAGCTACACCCTTGACATGCTCATGCTGTTCAACTTTTTTTGCAAGTTCCGGCCAATTTGTTAAAATTTGTGTTGAAGAAACAGTAGCTTGAGGTATCATTCCCAGTACACGGTTTTTCAGTTCTCGGTCAAAGCCATTCATCACAGATAAGACTGTGATCAGTACAGCTACACCTAAGGTGAGACCGATCATTGAAACCAAAGCAATAAAAGAAATAAAGTGGTTGCTACGCCGCGCGCGAGTGTATCTCAACCCTATGTACAGCGAGATTGGTTTAAACATACCATTTAGTCCGAGGAATAATTATGGAAAATTTACAGCATCAAAGCGGCAACATGGAACGCCGCGTTATGTCACGTATCGATGCTGCCTTGCGAATCAATTATCAGATTATTTCTGATGATGTCGCATTGAATGACCCTTATGATCCTAACTTCGTGCTGCCCCGCTATTTTCTACTACTTGCAGAATTAGATCAATTTGATCATGCATTAAACTACGAATTAGAACAATTATCTGAAAAAGATCAACAAATTGCTCGAATCTTATCCTTATTCAACCAAAAGTTAAACCTGATCACCGGTTCTTTGTACGATGCAATTGTACAATCCATGTTACCAATTCCAGAGCATGTCAACTTTTCAGAAACCGGTTTCAGTTTCTTTAGCGATCGCCCAATTCAGGAAGGTACTTATGTACATGTAACCTTAAGCCATCCTGAAAATTTCTTTCATATTGCAGCGACTGCACAGGTGGTCTATAGCCGCGTCGAAGAAAATGGGAAATTCCGCACTGGAGCCTACTTTATTACCTTACATCCTCAAGACCGAGTTAAGTTGGCCGAATGTATAACTGTCAGCAAAAATAAAGATTAACTATTTAACCCGAATCGCGGATAAGAAAATGACTTGAAAAATAAGAGGACTAGAGCCATCAGTTGAGTTACCACACAAAACCTAAAGCCCTAGTCCTGATGTTCAATAGTACCGAATTATTCTGCGTAATTGATGATTTCTTTCTGAAATTTGAAGCAACTTATTGGAAATTTCTCAAACAAAGCCGTCATTCGTTA
>NZ_CADDTS010000029.1 GCF_902753875.1 Acinetobacter bouvetii
TCTTCTAGAGTGAGATGAGTATAGTTCATGATGCAACTTTGACTTTGGTCGGTCGGAAGCAAAATGCTAGCTCATCTTGCTTCCTTCCAATAATTTAATCTCTGTTGCACTTCATTTGAGAATCTAAGGAATAAAAAAGCCCGGCACATGCCGGGCTTTTTAGCTTTAATGTTTAACCATTGCGTTTTGCAAAGTCATCCATAAAGTTAACCAGTGCCTGTACACCTTCTAAAGGCACAGCATTATAAATACTTGCACGCATGCCACCGACTGAACGGTGACCTGCCAAGTTTAGAAGATGATTTTGTTCAGCTTCTTGCAAGAACAGTTTATCCAGATCAGCATTGGCCAAAGTGAATGGCACGTTCATGATCGAACGGTTTGGCTCTGCAATCGGATTCGCATAGAAATCGCTAGAGTCAATATAACCATACAGTAATTTGGCTTTTTCAAGGTTCACTTGATGGATCGCATCAACACCACCCTGATCAAGCAACCATTCGAACACCAAACCAGACAGATACCAAGCATAAGTTGATGGTGTATTCACCATTGAACCATTTTTAGCTTGAGCTGAATATTTCAAGATGCTTGGAATTTCAGGTTTTGCCTGATCCAGTAAATCTTCGCGAATAATCACTAAAGTTAAACCGGCAGGACCAATGTTCTTTTGCGCACCGGCGTAGATCACACCGAATTTAGACACATCAATTGGTGCTGAAAGAATGCTTGAAGATAAGTCTGACACCAATGGTGCATTGACTTCAGGCACGCCGGCAAATTGAAGGCCACCAATGGTTTCGTTGTCTGCATAGTGTACATAAGCCGCATCATCAGACAAGTTCCAAGTGCTTTGCTCAGTAATGGCCAATTTACCATTGATGCTGGTACCCGCTTCTACCACATTGATGTTGCCATAGCGCTGTGCTTCTTTCAGCGCTTTTTCAGACCAGATACCGGTATGAATATAATCCGCTTTGCTGTTTTTACCCAACAGGTTCAAAGGAATTGCAGAGAATTGAAGTGAAGCACCACCTTGCAAGAACAATACTTTATAGTTCTCAGGAATGTTCATGAGTTTGCGTAAATCTGCTTCTGCTTTTTCAGCAACCGCAACATAGTCTTTGCTACGATGGCTCATTTCCATGATCGAAAGACCTTTGCCATGCCAATCAAGCAATTCAGCCTGAGCTTTTTCTAAAACGGCAGTAGGTAATGCAGCAGGACCAGCACAGAAGTTGTACGCGCGCATGATTTTTCCTTTCAGAGTGAAACACAATAAAATGATGGCATTTAACCACAGATAGCCTGCGCTTGCAGTATTTTATCCTGAAAATATTTCAATGCTGTCGGACATTTAAAGCTAAAACTTCAATAAAGATCTGATCTTTTAGCCGGTTTGATGATTTCAATAAATGGCTCACCGGCCAGTAAATAACTGACGATTCTTAAGATTAGGGCCGGAATCACTACCTATCCATTTAAAATGACTGAATTTCGTATTACACGCCTCTTATCCTGTAAAAACACATAGTCACAAACATAGACGAAGTGTCAGCAGACTATTAATATAATGGTAATTTGTACACAATATAGCCAATAAAGCTCAAGATACACACCATAGTGGCACGATCAAAAAAATGCACAGCTGTATAAAAAGAATTTGCTGAATCATTGCTTTATACTTGGCTTGACGATACGGAGAATCTATTTGATGTTACAGTGCTCCTCAGGTTTATGTAGATCTAAACAAAAAAGTAAAACCAATAAAAAAGTGAATGGTGCCCAGAATGGTACTATTTTTAATGTTTCAATATTGTTCAGTTCAATACTGTTCAGTTCGACGTGTTTCGCGCAAAGCATCAGCTTTCAGCAGGCTGAACAAAATATTTTAAAGAATTCCTATAGCACGCAGGCGAGCCAAGCGCTGCAACAGGCCTCCAAACTGGAAGCGGAGTCTGTCAAAGGGCTAGGATTACCGCGTGTCGATCTGAATGTTCGTGCCTATGCTTTTAATAATGAACTCGATGTGCCACTGGGCGCATTAAAAAATAATCTCGAACAAACCCTGTCAAATGGGGTGAACAGCCAAATTGATCAATGGCAAGCTGCAAATCCGAATTTATCAGGCCTGGCAGATCCACTACAAAATGGCTTGAACCAAACCATTCATAATGGTGTTGGACTAATCCCTGATTCTTCACAAGTTGATTTGGATGATCAGGTGATCCGCCCATCCGTTTCTTTGCTAATGCCGCTTTATACCGGAGGCCTGACCAGTAGCGCCAAAGAAATTGCCAATATCAATGCGGAACGCAGTCAGTTAAGCAATCAACAACAACAAGACACCCAGCGTTTTGAGCTGATTCAGGCTTATTTTAATGCCCAATTGCAAAAACAGCTGTTAGCCTCTAGCCAGTACAACCTGAAGGCGATGCAATCGCATTACCGCAATGCGCTGAAACTGGAACAGCAAGGTTTTATTAGTAAAGGCCAACGTATGCAGTTCGAAGTTGCACAAAACAATGCTGAACGCAGTTTTCAAAATACCGATGCCAGTTACCGTGCCAGTTTATTTCAACTGAATAACCTGCTGCAAAGCAGTCAAATTACCGACTTGAGCACGCCCCTGTTTGTTAACTCGAACCAAACACAGTCTTTAAATGCCTTGCTCAAAAGTTTTCCGGATCAATCGACATTAATCCGCAAAATGCAGATGGATACCCAACTGGCCAATGCCAACGTCAAAGCCCAGAGTGCTGCCAAAAAGCCCAGTGTTTTTGCTTTTGGTGAATATACCCTAGATGACAAACAGAACTGGATTGTCGGAGTGGCAGCACGTTACAACCTATTTTCAGGCATCGATCACAATAAAAGCGTGCAGGCTGCCGAATTACAGCGTTATGCCTCTGAGCTGATGACCGCGCGTACCAAGCAGGAAATAGAAAACCTGATTTATAAATCTTATAGCGAAGTCACCACAGCACAACAAAGTGACCAGTTGCTGCAACAGAATCTGAAAGCAGCGCAGGAAAATTTACGCATTCAAACCCTGTCCTTTAAAGAAGATATGGGAACTGCCAATCAGGTGATTGATGCACAAAATACCTTAAGTGGTCTCAAAGCTGAAATGGCACTGAATGCCTATAAATATGTGATGTCACTAGCGACATTATTGCAAAGTCATGGCTCGATCGACCAGTTTCAAAGCTATCTTGCTCAACCCAATACCCATTACATCCGTTAACATTGATGAGGCAATTGAATAAATGAATCAGGATCAAAACCACACTGATCAAGACAAAAATGTGCCCTCATCAGAGGAACATGCTATCCCTCAAGCCGATACCATGGCTGAACCGGAACAGCAAGCGCCAGCGGAAACAGTGACGGCAAAAACCGGGCAAAATTCAGCCGATACCATCAGCGCTAATGATCCGCAGCCCGCTAAAAATAAAACAGCCATCAAAGTTGTGGGCTTAATGGTAGTGCTACTTTTACTGGGTTTGATTGCTTTTGGTTTATGGAAAAGTTATCAGCCCAAAGAAGTGGAATTACAAGGTCGGGTTGAAGCGGAAACCCTGCATGTCAGTACCAAAGTGCCAAGTCGTATCGAAGAAGTCTATGTGCATGAAGGGCAAAAAGTCACCAAGGGTCAGGAACTGGTTCGACTCTTCAGCCCTGAAGTGGATGCCAAAAAACAGCAGGCCTTAGCCAGCTTGCAATCGGCACTGGCACTGCAATCCACTGCCGAACGTGGCTCCCAACAGGAAAATATCGACAGTTTATATGCCAACTGGCAGGCCATGAAAGCACAGGAAGCCTTAGCCCAGACCACTTATCAGCGCAGTGCCAACCTGTTTAAAGAAGGTGTGATTTCGCGTCAGCGTCGTGATGAAGTCCATGCCGCCGCCCTGTCTGCAGCACAAATGACCGAAGCTTCTTATCAGCAATATGCCCGCGCCAAACGCGGTAGTACACCGGAACAAAAAACTTCTGCAGATGCACAGGTCGACATTGCCAAGGCTGCCGTTAGCGAGGCCAATGCCTTGGAAGCAGAAACAAAACTGTTGGCGCCGATTGATGGCACCATCTCCAAAACCTATGGCAAAGCCTCTGAACTGGTAGCCATGGGGGTTCCTGTGGTCAGTATTATTCAAGACGATATCTGGGTCAGTTTGAACATTCGTGAAGATCAATATGCTCAAGTCTATAAAGCTAAAAGTTTAGAGGGTTATATTCCTGCGCTGAATCAAACAGCCAGCTTCAAGATTAAAACCATTGATGCCGAAGGTGAATTTGCCACCATTAAAACTACACGCCAAACTGGTGGTTATGACATCCGCAGCTTTAAATTGCATTTGGTGCCTGCGCAGCCGATGAGCGATTTAAAAGTTGGCATGAGCGTACTCTTTAAAATTAAAGAGGCGAAATAATGTTTTCGGGTTTCGCACGTGAATTACGCTATTTACTGCAACATAAATGGGACTTGTGTCTGGTCACGCTTGCGCCTGTATTTATTGTGTTTTTATTTAGCAGCATGTTTTCCCAAGGCAAGCCCGAACATTTACCCATTGCCATTATTGATCAGGACCACAGTGAACTCAGCCGAAATATTGAAAAATATCTCTCGCATAATTCATCTTTAGAAATCCGCACCATTACTGAAAACCGGGATGAAGTCGAAAAAAGCTTTAACCAGAATAAAATCTGGGGCTATCTGATTATTCCTGAAGGTGCAGAACAACGACTGGTTCAGGCCAAAGACGCTGAAATCAGTATCTTGTTCAATCAAAGCTATTTTAGTGTCGGCAATACCATTTCCTCTGCCATGTTACTGGGAACCGTAGAAGCAATTGCCGATTACATGGGTCACAGCTATTTTGAAAATAATCTGCCTGATCTGAATGCGCCGACCCCGAATGTCAAAATTTCGCCGCTGTATAATCCGAGTCTCAATTATGAGTTTTATCTCGAACCCTACATGATTCCAGCGATCCTGCACTTGTTACTGTGCTGCTGTGTGGCTTTTTCCGTCGGGCAGGAACTCAAATTTGCCACGACCAGACAATGGATTGGACAGGGTTCACTATTTAGTGCCTTAGTCTCAAAAAACCTGACCTATGTGCTGATTTTCTGCTTTTGGACCTGGCTATGGATGTTCTGGCTGATTGAAATCCGGGGCTGGTTCGTCGCAGGTCAACTCTGGATGATTATTATTGGGCAGTTTTTATTTTATTCAGCCTATGCCCTGATCAGCAGTAGCATTGTTTTAGCTACCCAGAACTTAAGCAAAAGCTTTGGCCTGATTGCAGTCTATGGCGGTTCATCACTCAGCTTTGCCGGGGTGACTTTGCCCTTAAACAATGCCCCCCTCTTTACCAAGTTCTGGGCCAATATTATTCCTTATACCCCTTATGCAAAATTACAGACTGAGCAATGGGTGATTGGCAGCCCGATCTCCTCTTCCCTGCAACCACTGTTATTTTTAGCGTTTTACGTGATGTTTTATTTGCTGTTTGCGCTGTTACTTCTTAAAAAATATCTGAACGGAGTAAAGGTATGAAACAGTGGTGGCATTATTACGGCAAAACCTTTCAGGATATTTTGGCCAATCAGTCAATTCTGACCACTTTGATTCTGTCGGTGTTTCTATACAGCTTTTTCTATCCAACTGCCTATAAAGCCCAGCAAGCCGAGTCCATCCCCATTGTGATTGTGGATGAAGAACAAAGCATCGTCACCAATCAGATTATTACGGCTGTGGCAAAAAGCCCGAATGTCGAAATTAAAACCGTGACCGGAAATTTTGCCGAAGCGGAAGCCATGATCAAGCAGCAGCAAGCCGATGGCATTTTGCTGTTACCGAATAATCTGTCCAATAGTATCCGCCGCGGTGAAACTGGAGGTGTAGGACTATATTTAAGTGCTGCCAATTTTTTAAAAACCAAGCAGATTGGTGTGGGACTGGCCAGCTCGATTGAAAATGCCATTGCAGAACAGGCTGAAAAATTTGGCAATATCTCGCATTTCTCTCCTGCCCTGTCAGTCCATCAAGTGCCTTTGTTCAATACTACCTCCGGTTATGGCAGTTATATTTTCCCGGCCATTGCTCCTTTAATTATTCATCAAACCATCCTGCTCGGTTTGAGCATGCTGATTACCGGTTATCGTGAACGCAACTGGCGGCCAAGCAAAACCGAAATTGCGGGGATTTTTACCGCCATTTTAACCATCGGCTGTTTGGGCTGCTTTTATCTGTTTGGTTTTACCTTCTGGCTGTATGACTATCCGCATGGTGGGAACTTTTTCGGCATGCTGATCGCCGTGCCTATTTTTATAGGCTGTGTGATCAGTTTTAGCTTACTGATTGCCAGCTTTTTTGATATGCCTGAACGCGTTGGGCATGTCATTGTTTGTACTTCCATTCCTCTATTTTTGCTCTCCGGTACTGCCTGGCCACATGCTGCCATGCCAATGTGGATACAGTGGCTGGGACAAGCCCTGCCCTCTACCCAAGGCATCCATATGTTCATTCAGCTAAATCAAATGGGAGTCCCCACCAGTCTGGTCGTTCCCAAAATGATCTATCTGGCCACCTTTGGGAGCATTTGTCTGGTTTGGGCCTATTTCCGACTCAGCAAAAAGGCTCAAAAATAATCTTTGGCGTATGTCACCATAAGATTGTTAAATAAAACTTTACAATTTGATTAAATTTAGCGCTAAAATAGCTATATTTTTAACCATTCGGTCAAAATATGAAGAAAAATGTTAGATTGCATGCTCCAATCAATGCAAAATACGCTTTTGTTTATATTCCCTGAATACCATTTGCTATTCACTCCCACGCTCCCCGTAACATGCCGATGTGATATCGACAGCGTTATAGCAGCATTTTTTTCATTAAATATTTGATTTTAAGGGCTTAGCATGAAGAAGATTAAGATTAGTCTTGCTTGGCAAATCGTTATTGCGCTCATTTTAGGTGTGCTTGTAGGCTCTTTTCTACATTATTCTCCCGAGTATCGTGAAACTCTGATTAATAATCTGCTGAGTCCTTTGGGCGCAATCTTTATTAATTTGATTAAGATGATCGTGATTCCACTGGTAGTATCCATGCTGATTTTAGGTATTGCCAATGCAAGTCATGGTCAGAATGTGGGTAAACTTGGTTTCAAAACAATTGTTTACTTTGAAATTATTACCACTGTAGCGATTATTGTAGGTCTGGTTGCTGCCAATATATTCCAGCCTGGTGCTGGTATTGATATGTCGAGTTTGACACAAACCGATATCTCTCAATATCAACAAACCACACAGGAAGTGAGTAGCCACGCGCATGGCCTGGTCAACACCGTTTTATCTTTGATTCCTTCCAATATTTTTGGATCACTGACTGATGGGCATATGTTGCCGATCATTTTCTTCTCTGTGATCTTTGGTCTTGGTTTAGGGTCTTTAGCGAAAGAAACCAAGAAACCGCTGATTGACGTTTTACATGCGATTTCTGAAACCATGTTCAAAGTAACGCATATGATCATGCTTTTCGCACCTTTCGGTGTATTTGGCCTGATTGCAGCAACTGTTGCAAACTTCGGTTTTAGTTCTCTGCTTCCTTTAGTGAAATTGGCTCTATTGGTTTATGGCGCTATTTTCTTCTTCATCTTTGTGATTTTAGGATTTGTCGCTAAATTCTGTGGTTTTAGTATTTGGGAAATTATTAAAATTCTAAAAGATGAGTTGATTCTGTCTTATTCCACTGCCAGTTCGGAAACCGTTTTACCGCGTATTATGGAAAAAATGGAAGCCTACGGCGCTCCAAAATCCATTACCAGTTTTGTAATTCCAATTGGTTATTCATTTAATCTGGATGGTTCTACGCTTTATCAAAGTATTGCAGCGATCTTTATTGCGCAGCTTTACGGTATTGATTTAACCATCACTCAGCAAATCATTTTGGTACTCACCCTGATGATTACCTCTAAAGGTATTGCGGGTGTTCCAGGCGTGTCTTTCGTTGTATTACTTGCAACATTAGGCAGTGTGGGTATTCCTCTGGAAGGCTTGGCATTTATTGCCGGTATTGACCGTATTTTAGATATGGCTCGTACTGTATTGAATGTAATTGGTAACTCGTTGGCTGTGCTTGTAATCAGTAAATGGGAAGGTCAATTCGACGCTGAAAAACAAAAAAATTATGCGGTTGAAATTAAAGAAGCTGCGTAATTAAAAGCATAAAAAAGGAAGCTTCGGCTCACTGCTGTCCCACAAATATCACAATAGGAACCTCAATTGAGGTTCTTCTTGTTTTAGCCATTTTTTATCAGGCAGAAAGAGTGACCTTAAGAGCTTCCTTTCGAATAAATTTAGTTGAATAATTCT
>NZ_CADDTS010000030.1 GCF_902753875.1 Acinetobacter bouvetii
TCGGATGCTTATATTTCAGAAATCACTCAACGTTTGAATCATCGCCCAAGAAAAAGACTCGGATTTAGAAGCCCGAGTCAGGTATTATTCCAAGAACATGGTGTTGCACTTCAAATGCTAATCTAAGATAATTTAAAACTATTCACTTCCCAGAAATCCATAATTTAATAATTGAAAAATAAAGAAAAAAATATGATACTGATTAAATTACAACCAGCAATAATTAATAAAAGGGGTATATATGGAAATTTTTATAAATAAATTACAGAACCACATTGAACATGTTAAGCGAGTTGGTGAACACTGCACGACAGAAGAAACAACTAAACAGGCCCTGATCTTACCATTATTAGATATTCTTGGGTTTAGCCCTTATGACCCAACCAAAGTCTTAGCCGAATTTGCCGCTGATTTTCCCGGAGTCAAAGCCACAGAAAGAGTCGATTATGCTTTATATTGTAATGGTCAGCCTGTAATGTTTATTGAGGCAAAACCCTATGTAGCAAATCTGACAAACCATGCTCCCCAATTATCCCGTTATTTTAATAGCAGCTTGGGCGTTACAATTGGAGCAATCACCAATGGTAAAGAATGGCGCTTTTTTACCGATTTAATTAATCCCAATGTAATGGATGAGAAACCATTTCTAACTGTTGATTTTATGAAACATAAAGCTGAAGAGCTGGTGCAGTTAGCAGAATTTAAACATGATAACTTCCATGTAGAAAAATTACGTTTTTTTGCGGAAGAAAATCAGTATATCCAACAATTTAAAGCAGTAATTAAAAAATGTATTAATGAGGTCGATATAGATTTTGTTCGCTATGTTGCACAACAAGCAAATGTTCAGCGCCAATTAAATACTAAATTTCTAGAAACGATACAACCATTTGTAAAACAAGCTGTAGAGCAAGCAATTAGCGATACTGTTGTTAAAGGACTCTCTTCACCTACTATTATCACTGCACAACCTATTGAACCCAAACCGACGAAAATTGAGGAAACAACAGCAATAAACAATGTGCCAGTTGACATTATTCATCCTGAAAATGAAAAGATAATAACAACCAAAGAGGAACAGGATCTTTACCGGATTGTGAATGAATTATTTCCTGAAACTGAATTAATAGGAAAAGATACTGAAAGCTATTATTCGATTCTTTTTCAAAATAAAAATAACCGCTGGATATTCAGATACGATATAAATCGTAAGCGCCCAACTATTCAATTTATTGTTCCTATTGATGAGCAACGGAGAATTGAACTATCTCGTGCAGGGTTAGAAGTACAAACAAATGGACATGTATTTTTAGATAAACCAGAACACATCTATCGCGCAGTTGGAATTCTTAGAGATTGTTTAGAATATTGTAGTAATGATGAAAACTTTAAACGAGTATTGAATACCTAATTAACTAAAAAAATTCTATAAAAAAGGACGCCTAAGCGCCCTTTTTTTTAAATCAAAATTTATTATTCGTCAGAATCTCTTAAATCTGATTCGTTATCAGCTTCATCAGCAATGGTTTGATCATCTACCAAAGTTTCAGAATCAATCAAAGCCTCAGTGGCAACGACTTCTTCACCTTCAACTGCTTCAATAAACTCATCTTCTTCTACAGCTTCAACCGAAACCACACCTACAAGCAACTCGTCATTACCTAAACGGATCAGACGAACGCCTTGTGCGTTACGACCAGTTTGAGCAACTTCAGAAGCACGTGTACGAACTAGTGTACCGCCATCAGAAATCAACATCAGTTCTTTAGAGGCATCAATCGCAACTGCACCCACCAACTGACCGTTACGCTCAGAGGTCTTGATTGCAATTACACCCTTACCGCCACGTTTCTTGGTCGGGAAGTCATCTACCGGGGTACGTTTACCGTAACCATTTTCAGAAGCACACAGCACTTCACCCGTTTCAGGGACAACCACCAATGAAACGATACGGCTGATTAAGGCTGAATCTGAACTATCTTCATCATCTGACTCGATATCGGCATCTTCGGCATCTTCAACTTGCGCTGCACCAATAGTCACACGCATACCGCGTACACCTTTGGCTGAACGTCCCATTGAACGTACATCGGTTTCAGCGAAACGGATCGCTTTACCTTCATTCGAGAACAACATGATTTGCTGTTCGCCATCGGTAATCGCAACACCAATCAAGGTATCATCGCCATTAAGTTCAATGGCACGTAAACCGTTTGAACGAACATTACTGAACTGTTCAAGTTCTACACGTTTGATCGTACCGTACTCGGTCGCCATAAACACATAGAAGTTTTTACGTACTGCTTCGGCTTGCTGCGCAAAGTCGGCAATGATTTCATCATCCAGATCGGTTGCTGAAAGCTCAACACCCAATTGCTTCAATTGAATGCGTAATGCATCAGACAAGTCATCTGCACCATCTTCAAGTTCAGCAAGCGCTGCTTCTAGTTCAGCATAATGTGAATTGATAATTTCATTTTCTTGCAGTTTTGCAGCATTGGCTTTTACAAATGCCTTGAAGTCTGCCAGACGTTCTTTGAATTTCTTCGGTGCATCAATTACCGGAAGAATCGCAGTAATCGTTTCATTGGCATCTAGCGGTAACAGGTTCACCATTGGGCGACCTTTGGCACCACGTGATGCTTGTGGCACTTCAAATACTTTCAGACGATAGACCTTACCGACATCGGTGAAGCAAAGCACCGTGGCATGGTTCGAGGTTACAATCAGGTGCTGAATGTAGTCGTCTTCTTTCATTGAAGTTGCAGACTTACCACGGCCACCACGACGCTGTGCAGCATAATCAGAAAGTGGCTGGGTTTTCGCATAACCGGTTTTAGAAACGGTTAATACAACTTGCTCTTCAGGAATCAAATCTTCACGTGAGAAATCAATACGTGATTCAACAATCGCAGTACGACGTGCATCGCCATATTGTTGCAGAATTAACGCCAACTCTTCTTTAATCACGCCCATCAACAGGTTGAAGTCGTTCAGAATTGCAGTCAGTTCAGCAATTTGACCCAAGATTTCAGAATATTCCGCATGTAACTTGTCTTGTTCCAGACCGGTCAAACGGTGTAAACGCAATTCAAGAATCGCGCCCACTTGCGCTGGAGATAAGCGGTAAACATTGCCATCCAGACCAAATGGTTTGTTTGGATCTTCGCCTTCAATCTCTTCAGGACGCACAGAAACCGAACCTGCTTTTTCCAGCAAGGCCACCACACCACCAGCAGCCCACTCGCCCGCTTGTAAACGCTCACGCGCTTCACCCGGGTTGGCAGACGTTTTAATGGTTTCAATAATGGCATCAATATTGGCTAATGCAACAGTCAAGCCTTCCAAAATATGACCACGTTCACGTGCTTTACGCAGTTCGAACATGGTACGACGAGTCACCACTTCTTGGCGGTGACGAATAAACGCTGCAATGATGTCTTTCAGGTTCATCAACTTCGGCTGGCCATTGTCCAGACACACCATGTTGATGCTGAATGAGTTTTCTAGCTGAGTGTTCAGGAACAGATTATTCACAATCACTTCAGCGTTTTCACCACGCTTCAGATCAATTGCGATCCGCATCCCTTCTTTATCAGATTCATCACGAAGTTCTGAAATACCTTCCAGTTTTTTCTCTTTCACCAACTCAGCAATACGCTCGATGGTTTTTGCTTTGTTGACCTGATAAGGAATTTCAGTGAATACGATGGTGCTACGGCCAGATTTTTGATCTTCTTCAATATGGTATTTACCACGGATGTGAAGACGACCTTTACCAGTACGGTAAGCATCAACAATACCTGATTTACCGTAAATGATACCGCCTGTAGGGAAATCTGGACCAGAGATATGCTCCATCAAGCCTTCAATAGAAATATGCGGGTTTTCAGCATAGGCCAAACATGCGTTGATGACTTCAGTCATGTTGTGCGGCGCCATATTGGTCGCCATACCTACCGCAATACCAGTCACACCATTAATCAACAGGTTAGGAACACGTGTAGGCATCACTTGCGGAATGCGCTCAGAACCGTCGTAGTTGTCTTCCCATTCAACCGTGTCTTTTTCAAGATCAGCCAGTAGCTCATGGGTCAGTTTACGCATACGTACTTCGGTATAACGCATTGCTGCAGCGCTATCACCATCGACTGAACCGAAGTTACCCTGACCATCAACCAATTGGTAACGCAGGCTAAAATCTTGAGCCATACGGACAATGGTTTCATAAACAGCAGAATCACCATGCGGGTGATATTTACCGATCACGTCACCAACCACACGGGCAGACTTTTTGTAAGCTTTATTGTAGTCGTTGCCTAACTCGTGCATAGCGAAAAGCACACGACGATGAACAGGTTTTAAGCCATCTCTCACGTCTGGTAATGCACGAGAAACAATAACACTCATGGCATAGTCGAGATATGAGCTTTTGAGTTCATCCTCAATGGCAATCGGTCGGATTTCCGATACGCTCATGCATACTCCTTATTACAAACAGCCCTGAAAAACTGTTCGTTTTATATAATCAATCTAGCAAAAAATTAACCCAAAATCTGCTGAGTTAAAATCTAAATACAGCCTTAAATTATAGCATAAATTCTGTTGTTTTTGTGCCATATCACTCATCTTAATCTTGTTAATTTTCGATAATTTATAGATTATTTTTTCAGCATTTTTAATTGTCGTTTTTTTATGTGAATTGGTTCATTTTTTAATAGCTTAACTAATCAATTTTGTGAACAATTCATTCATTTGCGTGTGCTATTGAAAGGATTTATTCGATGCAAATTAAAAAGCGCATGGATTTCACAGCTATACATATATTTTAGAACAAAGCTGAGACACTTAAATGTATATATGGAATAGCTTTAACACGCTTAATAGCCTGTCTTTGGTGCCTCACAACACCAACTATTCACATGCGCTTATAAATCTTTAAAAAAATCTAAATTGAAAAATTCAAATAGAAAATAAATTAATAATATTTAACTTTACATTTTTTAATTCGGCAAAGCCCCACTTGATAGACTGAATTGCAATACTATCGAGTAGGCAATATCTCGACTTATGAAAGGTTAAAAGTCGAGATAAACATTTTGTTTCCCATACAAGACTTCCCAAGCCCGTTTTAAGCATTGTTTTAAAATGCAGTAAAGATAGGAAACGTATGGCATCCATGCCACATTCATGAATCCAGTGCTATCTAAAATCGATTTAGACCTTAGCTTTACAAATCACATTCAAAAATGTAAAAAAAACGCTCCTGAGCAAAGCAGGAAAGCATTGCTTTCACTGCTTGCGCAAGAGCGTTTTTTTGAACAGTGTTCTGGAATTAGATTTTAGAAACCAATTCAGGAACAACTGTGTTCAAATCACCTACTAACCAGTAGTCAGCTACTGCGTTAATTGGTGCTTCTTCATCTTTGTTGATCGCAACGATCACTTTAGATTCTTTCATACCAGCCAAGTGCTGAATCGCACCAGAGATACCTACAGCGATGTATAGATCAGGTGCAACGATCTTACCTGTTTGACCCACTTGCATGTCGTTAGGAACGAAGCCAGCATCCACCGCAGCACGCGAAGCACCTTGAGCAGCGCCCAGTTTGTCCGCTAATGGATCAAGCACTTTGTGATAGTTCTCACCCGAACCTACACCACGACCACCAGAAACAACAATACGAGCAGCAGTCAATTCAGGACGTTCAGATTTCACGATTTCTTCTGAAACGAACTTAGAAATACCAGCATCACCAGTAGATGCAGCAGCTTCAACAGTAGCAGAACCACCTTCAGCAGCAACAGGATCAAATGCAGTACCACGAACAGTTGCCACAACAACTGATTCGCCAGATTCTACAGTTGCAATTGCGTTACCCGCATAGATTGGACGTTTGAAAGTTTTAGGGCTTTCAACAGCAATGATGTCAGTGATCATGCTTACGTCTAACAATGCAGCAGCACGTGGAAGAACGTTTTTACCTGTAGTTGTAGAAGCAGCAAGGATATGCGTATAACCTTTACCCAATTCAGCAACTAATTTAGCAACGTTTTCAGCCAATTGATTTGCATAAGCAGCGTCGTCAGCAAGTAATACTTTGCTTACACCCGCAACTTTAGCAGCTTGGTCAGCAACTGCTTGAGCGCCAGAACCAGCAACTAATACAGTGATATCACCACCGATTTTTTGAGCTGCAGCAACAACGTTTAAAGTTGCACCGTTTAGTGCTTTGTTGTCGTGCTCAGCGATAACTAAAATACTCATGATTTTATCCTTCTGTATTAGATCACTTTCGCTTCGTTTTTCAATTTTTCAACAAGCTCATCTACAGATTTCACTTGTACGCCAGCTTTACGTTCTGCAGGAGCTTCAACTTTAACCGTTTTAAGCTTAGTTGCAGGATTTACGCCATAATCAGCAGGTGACTTAGTATCAAGCGGTTTTTTACGCGCTTTCATAATGTTTGGAAGCGCAGCATAACGTGGCTCGTTCAAACGTAAGTCAGTTGTGATGATTGCCGGAAGTGCAAGCTCAACAGTTTGTAAACCACCGTCGATTTCACGAGTCACCTGTACTTTATCGCCTTCAACTTTAACTTCTGAAGCGAAAGTACCTTGGCCTGCGCCAAGTAAAGCGCCAAGCATCTGACCAACCTGATTCGAGTCATCATCAATGGCTTGTTTACCAAGAAGGATCAACTGAGGTTGTTCAGCGTCTACAACGCCTTTCAGGATTTTTGCAACTTCTAAAGCACCTAGTTGGCTGTCGTCAGCTTCAACTAAGATACCGCGGTCTGCACCAAGCGCCATAGCAGAACGGATTTGTTCTTGCGCTTCTTTAGGACCAATAGAAACAACAACGATTTCTGAAACAGTTCCTTTTTCTTTTAAACGAACCGCTTCTTCCACTGCGATTTCACAGAATGGGTTAATTGACATTTTAACGTTCGTTAAGTCAACACCACTGTTGTCCGGCTTAACGCGAACTTTAACGTTGGCATCAACCACACGTTTTACAGCAACAAGAGCCTTCATGTAATCCTCGGCTGTTTTAGCAAATGTAAATGTTGAGAAAAGTTATAATAACTCTTCACTTAAATTTTTTTAGGTGCCCTATCTTGCAATGTGTACGGCATTTCGGTCAAGTCACAATTATCGAAAGAGCTGTAAAAATGAGTAATTTTCCTTGACCTTCGCGTTCATATTTTTTTTAAATCTTTTTACTCAAATGAAATACTTCAATATTTATTTATTTTTTAAACATTGATTTTTATTATGTTTTTATCTGATTAAACTCATCAAAAGTTCTGATTTAATCCTTGTTTTACCTATCTTTTTTAATATTCACTTAGAACACTATTGCCTAAACTTCTCTGCAATGAACTGTCATTTAGGATAGCTTCAGCAATTTTTTTAAAGCGATTTGCTGAAAAAATATGCGTTTTTTAAGTTAAACATGCAACAAATCTATTTTATTTCAACTCTTAGATTCTCAAATGAAGTGCAACAGAGATTAAATTATTGGAAGGAAGCAAGATGAGCTAGCAATTTGCTTCCGACCGACCAAAGTCAAAGTTGCATCATGAACTATACTCATCTCACTCTAGAAGAAAGATATCAGATTTATGCCTTGTTACGTGAAGGTTTTTCTAAGCGTCATATCGCTTGCAGACTGAATCGTTCACCTTCAACCATTTCTAGGGAAATCAATCGTAATCGAGCTAGAAACGGTTATTTTGCTCAACACGCAAATAAAATTGCCCTAAGACGTCAATGTTCCAACCCTAAAAGAATTCCTTCTGAAATGTGGGTACAAATTATTGCCTACCTTCATCTTCAATGGAGTCCTGAACAGATAGCCTCTCATGTTCCAATCAGTTTGCATTCAATTTATCGTTTTATACGGCTAGATAAAAACAAGGGTGGTACGCTCTTTCATAACCTGAGATTCAGAAATCAAAGAAAGCGTAAATATGGCTTTCCTGAAACCCGCGGTCAGCTGAGTAATCGTAAAAGCATTCATGATAGACCCATTGAGATTGAATACCGGACTCGCTTTGGTGATCTGGAAATAGATACGATTGTAGGAAAGAAGCATCAACAGTCATTAGTGTCGATTGTAGATCGCAAGACCGGTTATTTATGGCTGAAAAAGTGTGGCTCACGCAAAGCAGAGGAAGTTTGCCAAGCAACCATCAGCCTTCTCAGGCCAATAAAAGACCAGCTAAAGACGATTACCGCAGATAATGGCAAAGAGTTCAGCCTGCATGAGCATGCTGCTCAAGCACTGGAAATAGACTGGTATTTCGCTGATCCGTATAGCGCTTGGCAAAGAGGAACGAATGAAAATACGAATGGTTTAATCAGGCAATATATTAAGAAAGGCAGTGATTTGAATAGGTATTCGGATGCTTATATTTCAGAAATCACTCAACGTTTGAATCATCGCCCAAGAAAAAGACTCGGATTTAGAAGCCCGAGTCAGGTATTATTCCAAGAACATGGTGTTGCACTTCAAATGCTAATCTAAGACTTAAATAAGAAAGCATGCCATGAGACATACTTTCTTTAAAATTTGCTAGTTAATGATCAGCCAGGTGGCAGCAAGCATGAGTAAACCACCTGAACCACCATCGATCCATTTTTGTTTACGTTCATCCATCTGGGTATTTTGCGTGATTCGTTCAAACACTAGACTCAAGCTGCAATACACCACAAAAATCAAGCCAATAAAGATAAAAGACAGAATCAAACCTTGCGTAACCGTGTTGGTTGATTGATCAATAAACTGCGGCAAAATTGCAAAATAAATCAGCATACCTTTAGGATTTAACAGTGCAGTAAAAAATCCTTTTTTGATTGGATTTGAAGCTGATTTTTTCTCAACACTGAGTTTTTTATTGCTAAACACTGAACCTATTAAATGGACTGACAAATATAAAAGGTAAGCAATACCTAACCAACGAATGGTTTCAAATAATACAGGAAAAGACACAATAATCGCTGCAATACCCAAAGCCACTAGAATTGAATGCACCAGATAACCTGAGCAAATACCAATAGTTGCCATCATGCCTGCTTTTGCATCCTTACCCATCACTTGTGACAGGATAAACAACATATCTGGTCCTGGTGTGAAAATTAGGGGGATCACCGTTAAGGCAAACAATGCAAATACAGACATTTCAATTCTTCCCTTTCTATGTCCTGAAAGTGAATTTAGTATGTTTGAAACTGTATAAAATAGGATTTCAATTATTCTATAATAGATATTATTTTTCGAATTATATTCTAATTTATGAAACTTTCTTCCAAGTCTATTGCAGTAAAGCTTGATCGTATCGATAAAAGTATCATTCGTGAACTGCAAAACAATGGCCGTATGCAAAACAATGATCTGGCCCGTGTCATTGGCCTCTCGCCCTCTTCTTGTCTGCGTCGGGTGAAATTGCTGGAAGAAGCTGGTGTTATTCAGAATTACACCACCGTGGTTGATCCACAAAAAGTGGGCTTGCAACTGATTCTGTTTTCACGGATCTGGCTGGTCGGTCAGGATGCAGAAACCATTGATACCTTTATTGAAGCCATGAAAGAACTGCCTCAGGTCATGGAATGCTATATTATTTTGGGTGAATGTGATGCCATGCTTAAAGTGGTGGTTCCAGATCTGGAAAGTTACCGTAAGTTTCAGTCAGCACATTTGACCAAGAAAAATGGCATTACCAGTGTAAAGACCGATTTACCTAGTCAAATTATCAAGCAAAGTTTCCAGCTTCCACTGGATGACATGTGAATGCGGACATCCGTATCAGGATATTAAGAAACTAAAAAATGCGGGATATGTTTAATACCTGAAGAGAATAGCTAAGCGAGTTGATCCAATAGCAGCATGACTTGACTTAAATCGCCGATTGAATCTTGGCTTTGGATGGGTTTGCGACGCTTTAAAAATAAAAACTGAAGCTGTGTGCTGTTTTTTACATCGCACTTTCAGGGCTACTTGCATCCATTAGTCAAGATTAAGATAGCCCTTATATTGCATAGAGTTTGGATCAACTTGAATCGAACTATGCCAGCTGACCTTGTAAAAAATCACGGTGGATATGGCTTAAATCAATCAGGTCATAGGCTTGCAGGTTGAATATTTTCCAGACCACTAAAAAGTCTTCTTTTAAATCGACATTCTTGGTCGCAATCGGACGCTCCTGCCATTGCAAGTCTGAAATCCAGAGATAGGTTTGTTTGGTCAGATCATTCACTGCCTGCACCTTACCTTCCTGATTAATCCCTTGTACATGTGCATGCGCAGGCAAAGATGGCTCGATATTCGGCAAACTTATTTCTACAAAATGTTTAACTTGACGCAGTCCATAACCCGCAAAAATATCCTTTTGTGCCTGGTTTAACTGACTATATTTCTCTTGAATATCTGAAATCATGGTTTTGCCTATCGCTTCGATTCCCAAAATTGAGCTTACATACAGTGGAACAAAAAATAATTTCATCTGTATAGATGATTCATGCCACCCACTGATTCACTTATACTCTATTTTTATACCTTAAAAATTGTCTTTTTATTATCCGACAATAGTTCAAAATGTCATCTTTATGAACTGATATTTTTTCACAGCTTTATTTAAGTTGAATGAATTCTCCATCCAATCTTACTAATCATCAAGCAAATTCTGCGCCAATTATAAAACCTGAGCCAGTTAAAGTGTGATTATTTTTTCAGCTGTGCTCGCGGATGCGCCTGATCATAAACCTGTGCCAGATGATCAAAATCGACATGGGTATAGATTTGCGTCGTGGTTAAATTACTGTGCCCTAACATTTCCTGTACAGCACGTAAATCACGACTATTTGACAACATATGACTGGCAAAACAATGCCGTAACAAGTGCGGATGTAAATCCACATTCACACCGGCACGCTGTGCCTGAAATTTGACCCGATTTTCAATTTGCCGTGCACCCAGCGGATTACCCTTTTGGGTAATAAAAACCTGAGCATCCGGAACAAAATCTCCATTCCACAATGGATAGACCTGTAACCATTTCATCACCGCATCTTTGGCTTTGCTGCCAAAAGGCACCACCCGAGTTTTATTGCCCTTACCGGTAATCCTTAACAGCTGGCGGTTAAAATCCAGATCTTTAATCCGTAAGCCCTGCACTTCTGCCAGACGCAAACCACTCGAATATAGCAATTCCAAAATCGCTTTATCGCGCAGCCACATCTGTTGCTGTGCTTCAGTTTCCGGCGCAGGCTGATCTAAAATCTGATTAATGGTTTCAATATCGATCATACCGGGCAAAGGCCTAGGCAAACGCTTTAACTGAAAATCATCCGCCGGGTTAAAAGCCAGATACTGACCCTGTTCTGCCCATTTCATGAATTGACGAATAGAGGACAAGAGCCGCTGTAAACTGCTGGAACTGAGTTGCTGTTGTTCAACCTTATGCGCCAAATATTCACGCAAATCAGTCGCTTCCACGCTGGCCAAATCCAGTTTTTTGACTTCACAAAAATTTAAAAAATCTGAGACATCTCGTTCATAAGCCTGCAATGTATGTTCAGATTGATTTTGAATCTTTCGTTCTTTGAGCCACATCCCCAATAAATCGGCAGGAGAACGTATTTGCATCTCTGGATCAATCACGTTTTTCCTCACTTTTTAAAGGGTTAAAATTCATATAAAACAATTAGGATTTTTATTCTAGCCACTTCAGGGTGACTTATCCAACATCCAATTTTACAGATAAAAAAAGCACCATCAGGGTGATAGTGCTTTTTATTCAAATTTCAGTTTTTCAGTTTTATTGTTGATAATAACTTAAATCGATACGACCTTGATAAACATTGGCTGTCGGACCGGTCATCCAGACCACATCACCCTCTTTCCATTCAATTTGCAACTTGCCACCAGCCAGCTCAATTTCTACCGCATTTGCCAGCAAACCACGGCGCATGCCCGATACTGCCGCAGCACATGCTCCAGTACCACAAGCCAAAGTCTCACCCACACCGCGTTCAAATACGCGTAAACGTGCATGTTTTTCATCAATAATTTGCATAAACCCGGCATTGACTCGCTGTGGAAAGCGTTCATGCGATTCCACTTGTGGCCCAATACGCGCAACATCTGCAGTAATCACATCAGGAACAATGGTCACGGCATGCGGGTTACCCATATTCACCACATCAATGGTCAACTTTTCATTGTTGGCCAAATCAATGTCATACAAATTTTCAGGTTCATCTGCAAAGAACGGAATTTCCTGCGGCAAGAATTTAGGATAGCCCATATTCACCCGCACCCAACCGTTTTGACCCAGTTCAGGCTCGACAATGCCGGCTTTGGTTTGCACTTTAATTTTGGTTTTGGTGGTAAGTTGACGTTCATGCACAAAACGCGCAAAACAACGCACGCCATTACCGCATTGTTCAACTTCAGAACCATCGGCATTGAAAATACGATATTTAAAATCGACATTCGGTAAATCAGGTGGTTCAACAATCAGTAGCTGGTCAAAACCAATCCCGAAATGACGGTCTGCCAAGCGCTGAATGGTCATGGTGTCTAAATAAGCACGCTGGCTGATCAGATCAACCACCATAAAATCATTGCCCAGACCATGCATTTTGGTAAATTCTAAAAACATCTCAGATATCTCCATTAGGGCAATAAACGCTCATTTTCCCACAATGATTCAATCGTTTCACGCTCACGAATCAAATGTGCCTGATCGGCATCAACCATCACTTCCGCTGCGCGGCCACGGCTGTTGTAATTTGAACTCATCACAAAACCATAGGCGCCCGCCCCTAAAACAGCGAGGACATCATTTTCCTGTAGTGCCAGCTGACGCTCTTTACCCAAGAAATCACCGGTTTCACAAATTGCACCGACTACATCCCAGTCTTTGGCTTCAACATCAGAACGTGGCGTTACTTCCTGAATATTCATCCATGCTTCATATAAAGCAGGACGAATCAGGTCATTCATGGCCGCATCAATAATGGCAAAGTTACGATGATTGGTCGGTTTGAGCAAATCCACTTTGGTCAATAATACTCCGGCATTAGCCGAAATACTGCGACCCGGTTCCATATATACTTTCAAACCGAGTTTTTCTAAAGCGGGACGCAATGCATTGGCATATTCTTCTACGGTCGGTGGCACTTCATCTTTATAAGTCACACCTAAACCACCGCCAATGTCGATGTGTTTCAGTTCAATACCCAGCTCTTTCAACTTGTCGATCATCACAATCACGCGATCTAAAGCATCTACAAAAGGCTGAGTTTCAGTCAACTGCGAACCAATGTGACAGTCAATACCCACAACGTCCAGATTCGGCAAAGACGCAGCATATTGATAGGTTTCAAACACGCTATCAGATGGAATACCAAATTTATTTTCTTTCAAACCAGTCGAAATGTAAGGATGGGTTTTGGCATCGACATCCGGATTCACACGTAAAGAAATCGGCGCTTTCTTACCCAGCTCAGCAGCCACTTTCTGAATGCGATCAAGCTCTGCATAAGATTCGACATTGAAACAGGCAATACCCACTTCCAGTGCTTTTTTAATGTCTGCTTCAGATTTACCCAAGCCAGAGAATACAATTTTAGCGGCATCTCCACCGGCTTTAAGCACACGTGCCAACTCGCCACCAGTCACAATATCAAAACCTGCACCCTGCTTGGCCAGTACATTCAATACCGCAATATTAGAGTTCGACTTCACCGCAAAACAAATTTGATGATCGATAAAGCCAAATGCACGGTCCATATCCAGATAATGCTTTTCAAAAGTCGCTTTTGAATAAACATACAGTGGCGTGCCAAATTGCTGCGCAAGTTGTTGCAACGAACATTGCTCTGCGTGCAGAACCCCATTAATACGGGTGAAACTCATGAATGTATCCTTTCGATAACGCGTTTAAATATTGAAAATTAATTCGATTCAGCAGATGAAGCAGGAAGTTCTTGCTGCACAGGAGCTGTCACTTCTTCTTTATTTGAAGTGTGCTGTTTAGAATCTACATTTGGATATAACAAATATTTTGCACGTTTGTCATAGTTCTGATCACTTGGTAACTGTAAAGCACCGGACTGACCACAACCCACAAGCGCAAAGCCTGTTGCCAATAAACTGATGTAGCAAATGACGAGACGCATCTGACCACCTATTTCATATTTTCGAAGAAGTATAACCTGATCATGAGGCATGACCAAAGCGCTAAACGCTAGAGATTATCGTGAGTTAAAAAAAAACGCCAGTTTCAGACTGGCGTTTTTTCTATCCGAGCGGCTTATTTATGTTTCGGTTTGTAGAAACCAAAGTAGCCAATAATCAGAATAATGAACCAAATTGGGCTCACCATTAAGGCTTTCATGGTATCAGCTTCTAAAGATAAGACATAAATCATGCCGATAAAGAAGATGATCACCACCCAACAGGTAAACAAACCGCCAGGAAGTTTAAAGGTCGATTTAGCATGTAATTCTGGACGGGTTTTATAATAAACGATGTAGCTCCAGATAATCATGAGCCATACGCAGATAAATAAAATCGTAGAAAGCGTGGTTGCTAAAGTGAAAGCCTCAACCGTGTTTGGTACGAAATATTGCAGTGCCGCACCCAGTAACAGACAGATAGCGGAGAAATACAATGCATTGGCAGGAACAGCACGTTTATTCAAGTGTCCAAAAGCTTTTGGACCTTGCTCTTCACGTGACAGACCAAATAACATGCGGCTGGTGGAGAATACACCACTGTTCATGGATGACATTACAGAAGACAACACCACCAAGTTCATGATGATCGCTGCTGCTGCAATACCGGCCTGGCTAAACAGATTTACGAATGGGCTGATGGTTGGATCAATTTTATTCCATGGTGTCACTGACATGACAATAACCAGTGCCAGGACATAGAAAATAATGATACGAATTGGAATCGAATTGACCGCTTTAGGTAAATTGTGTTCAGGATCCTTGGTTTCAGCCGCAGTAGTCCCCACCAGCTCCACACCCACGAAGGCGAAAATGGCAATCTGGAAGCCGGCCAAAAAGCCGGTCACGCCTGTTGGGAAAATACCGCCATGTGACCAGAGATGGGCAAATGAAGCCACTTCACCCGCTGTAGAAGTAAAGCCGGTAAAGATCATCCATAAACCGACAGAAATCAGCACCACAATGGCAATAATCTTGATCAAGGCAAACCAGAACTCGAGTTCACCAAACAGTTTTACCGTTACCAGATTCAAGCCCATGATAAAAACAATCGCGGCTATACTGATCATCACCCCTTCTTCAGGCGAGAACGGGTTCCCTCCATTAAAGAATTGCAGGTAATAAATAATGGCCGATAAATCTGCGATCCCGATGGTGATCCAGCACAGCCAATAGGTCCATCCGACAAAATAGCCAGCCCACGGACCAATCAAGTCAGTACTGAAATCAATAAAAGATTTATATTGCAGGTTAGATAATAATAATTCACCAAGCGCACGCATGACGAAGAACACCATAAAACCAATAATCATATAAATCAGAAGAATGGACGGTCCTGCCAGGCTGATGGTTTTACCCGATCCCATGAACAAACCCGTACCAATTGCCCCGCCAATCGCAATAAGTTGCAAATGCCGATTTGACAAACTTCGTTGCAGTTCACCATCATCAGTCGATGAACTATAATTTTCATTTGACATTGTTATTTTCGTCTCTCAAATTTCGTGTGATAAAAGTAGCTCAAATTAAAAAAAATAAATAAAGTTTTTTGAGCGATTGTTTAATATTTTGCAAACCTAAGCGTGTCTATGTTGCTTTTTCATCCAAATTCGCTCCATTTAATTGTCCTGTTTTTCACTTCCCTTTGATTTAGCAGTTTATGTGCCAATATAAAGTTAGATCAGAAGATATGCAAAAAATTGTATTTCCATACAGCTATTGCTACATTCTTCATCCATCTTTAGATTTATATAGATATCACTCCAATGAGCAAAGTCAAAACTGTGTACCGTTGCGAACAATGTGGAACTGACCATCCGAAATGGGCGGGACAATGTTCAGATTGCGGAGAATGGAATAGTCTGACTGAAGTTCGGATTGAACCGGCCATCACTCATCGTGCACAACCGAAAATGGGCGGCGGCTATGCCGGTCAGGCAGCAAACATCACCACCCTAAATAAAGTTTCCGTCTCACATGAAACACGCTTGGCTACTGGGATTGGCGAATTTGACCGCGTTCTGGGTGGAGGATTGGTCACAGGTTCTGTGGTGCTGATTGGCGGTGATCCGGGAATTGGTAAATCCACCATTCTGTTACAGACAGCCACCCATATGGCGGCTGCGCAGAGCTCCGCGCTGTATGTCACCGGTGAGGAATCGCTGTCACAGGTGGCTTTGCGTGCGCACCGTCTAGAGCTGCCAACAGAGCATCTTCAAGTGATGGCGGAAACCTGTGTGGAACGGATTTGTGAAGTTTTAGCCCAGCAACGCCCTGCCGTGGCGATTCTCGATTCCATTCAAACACTCTATACCGAAACCTTGCAATCGGCGCCCGGTGGCGTCTCGCAAATTCGTGAATCGGCAGCGTTACTGACCCGTTTTGCCAAAAATAGTGGCACAGCACTATTCATTGTGGGTCATGTGACCAAAGAAGGCGCATTGGCAGGACCACGTGTACTGGAACATATGGTCGACTGTGTGCTGTATTTTGAAGGTCAGTCCGACTCGCGTTACCGCATGATCCGCGCGGTAAAAAACCGTTTTGGCGCGGTTAATGAACTCGGCGTGTTTGGCATGACCGATAAAGGCTTACGTGAAGTGGCTAATCCATCGGCTATTTTCTTAAGCCGTTATGATGAAGCCATTCCCGGTTCGATTGTGATGATTAGCCGCGAAGGTACCCGTCCATTGCTGGTCGAGGTGCAGGCTTTGGTAGATGATGCGCATGGTCAACCGCGTCGTGTCGCCCTAGGTCTGGAACAAAACCGACTGAATATGTTACTTGCGGTGATGCACCGTCACGGCGGTGTGCAAACCTCTGGACAGGATGTCTATGTCAATGTGGTCGGTGGCTTAAAGATTACTGAAACCGGTTCTGATCTGGCAGTCCTGTTGGCCTGTGCGTCCAGCTTGCGTGGCAAAGCCTTGCCGCAACAACTGGCTGTGTTTGGTGAAGTTGGATTATCCGGTGAAATTCGTCCGGTGCCCAATGGCCAGGAACGCCTAAAAGAAGCCATCAAGCACGGGTTTAAGTATATTATTTTGCCAAGAGGCAATGCCCCGCAAAAACCGATTCCAAATGTGCAGATTATTTCCGTGGCGCGACTACATGAAGCGTTGACTGAAGCCATGAACTTGAGTGAAGAACTGGCTTAAAAACTTATATACGTGAATATTCATGTCAAAAAATACCAATTAAATATTGAAATTCGCAACGAATGCCTGCATAACTATAAGGCTCCAATTTAATTTTTTATTTAGTAGGAAAAAACGATGGAAGTTCGACAGCGTGGTTTGATGGCCGGTATTTTAATGGCAGCTTTAGTGGTGGCACCACTGGCTGAGGCAAAACGTGCAGGTGGCGGTAAAAGTCATGGCATGAGCCGTTCTGCTGCTCCGACCCAATCTTATCAACAACCGCGTCAAGCTACTCCTGTTCAACAACCTGCTGCCCCTGCCCAACAAAAATCGGGTTCAGGTGTAGGTAAAATGGTTGCTGCTGGTGTTGCGGGTGCTGCAGTGGGTGCAGTAGCGGCAAATGCCTTGGCAGATGACAAAAATGCACAAGCTGCTTCAGATGCTCAAGCTACCCAACAGGAAGAAAAAGGCGGACTTCCAGGCTGGATCTGGATTCTTCTCGCTGCTGCAATCGCATTCTTCTTGTTCCGTAAATTCGGTGCAAAAAAAAAATTAGCCAATAACCCATATGCACCAAACAATGCCGGTAATACAGCACCGTTTGGTCAGCAAACTGCAGCGCCACGTACCTCAAATGACAGCACCAATATTTTTGGTCAATCTGTAGGTGGCTCTGCAGGTGTGGCGACTCAAGCACCATTTGGCGCGGCTTCTACACAAAGCGGCAACCAGCTTCCAGACGGTACTGAACCAGCTGCATTCTTGCGTGTTGCGCGTCAGCGTTTTAACCATATTCAGTCGATGAATACAGCAAGCAATATTGCTGAAATTCAACGTTATTTAACCCCTGATCTGTATCAGTCTATGTATAACGACATTATGGCGAACCAAGATCAGGATGTTGCTGAATTCTCTAACCTGAATGCGATGGTAGTCGATTCTGCAACTGAAAATGGTCAATACGTTGTAAGCGTACGTTTCACCGGTACAGTGAGTGAAGATTTAAACAGCTTGCCACAACCTTTTGCAGAAGTTTGGCACTTTGTTAAACCTGCGGGTTCAAACCAAGATTGGTTAGTTGCAGGTATCCAACAAGAGCAATAATTTTTTAATTGCATGAAAAATAGCGACTTCGGTCGCTATTTTTTATCTATCGTTTTGTCTTTGTAGCCCCCTTCTTAAGCTCATCATCACTTCATATGATCATTTAAATACTGATTTATCACTTTTTCTGCTGACTCATTGTTCTAATTATTAATAATAATTGTTATCATTTAGATTAACTTTAAGACAATTCCTTAACACTTAACTTATGAACAGTTCACCATCCGAGGCAATCGTGACACCAGTCACGCCAACTTTGCCAAAAGCCATACCAGAAACACCTTCCCTCCTGGCTTATCGCCTCAAAATTTTCTACCGTTTTAGTCTCGCCTTAGTAGGCGGTTATGTGCTTGCAATGTTAGCAGCCATCGTGATTGCAGATGTCTTTATCGAGGACCGTGGCAGCGCAGCCATGAGCGCAACACTGATTGCATTTACCCTTTGGGCATGTGCATTTATTTGGGTGTTTATGGTGAATAAAACCCGTAAAGCAACCTTGGGTATTGTCATTCCTACACTGTGCTTGTATGTCATTTACAAATTGATAGGAAGCTAAGATGCGTGTCGATGCAAAAGTTGAAGGACCACGCCAGTCCATGTCTTGGCTACATACTTGGGCGAGTCTGATTTTAGGTTGGCTGTTGTACGCAATTTTCCTGACAGGAACACTAAGTTTCTTCAAAAATGAAATCACTGTGTGGATGACTCCGGAACTGCATCAATCGGTTCCATCAAGTTCACAGGTTCAGCAAACACAAGTTGCATTAAACTACTTACAGCAAAACCATCCTCATGCAGGTTCATGGAATATTCTGCTGCCAAATTCACGTCAAAACACTACTTTAATTACGATACGTGAACAAGGTGAAGACCCGCGTTCACGTCGTGGTGGTAAACAAATCCATATCGATAGTGCTACTGGTGAAGTTTTGGAACCGCGTGATACCCGCGGTGGGAGTTTCCTCTATCGCTTCCATTTCGAACTTTATGGCATGCCACGCTTTTGGACACGCTGGTTTGTTGGTATTGCTACGCTATTCATGTTAGTGGCGATTATCAGTGGTGTGATTACACATAAAAAAATCTTTAAGGATTTCTTTACCTTCCGTTCAGGCAAGGGCCAGCGTTCATGGTTAGATGCGCATAATGCTACAGCTGTGTTTGCACTACCCTTCCACATTATGATTACTTTTAGCGGCTTATTGCTTCTACTGTTTACTATTATGCCGTGGGGAGTGGAACGGATTTATGAAAACCGTGGACAATTCCTACAAGAACAAAGTCGTGCCTTAGTTCAGGACAATAAGTCGGAAGAGCCTGAAGCCAAATCTGGACGTGAAGAAAGATTAGAACGTAGCGAACGTTCAGCACAAAGCGCTCAAGCAGAAGGTCAACAAGTCCGTGCCAATCACGGTGCCAACAATGGCGATAATCAAACTGAAAACCGTGGCGTAGGTCGTGAAGAACGCAAAGGCAAACGAGAAGAAAAACCTGCCGTTGCTGCGCCACTTACTGATTTAGCACCAATTGTTGCCATGGTACAAAACGAGTGGAAAACGAATCCAATTAGTACCATCAGCATCATTGCGCCTAATACAGATCAAGCCAAAATTGAACTGCGTGCGCTGCATGGTGAAAGTGTAGCTTATCGAAATGTCTATGCCAGCAAACAATTTGATGGTGTCACAGCTAAAGACCTCACTGATGACAACGCGAAATTAAAACATCCTTCTGTACCGATGGGTATTTACAACGTGGTCACTACCCTGCATGAAGCACGTGGTGTCGATTTAGCCCTACGTTGGTTGCTATTTATTTCAGGCATTGTCGGCACATTAATGGTGGCAACTGGTCTGATTTTATGGTGTGTCAAACGTGCGCCACAGCAACAGAAACAAGGCTTTAAATCTTTTGGTTATCGTACTGTTGAAGTGACGAATATTGCGGCGATTATTGGTTTACCGATTGCCTGTGCAGCATTTTTCTATGCCAACCGTTTTATTCCAGTAGAGATGGAAATGCGCTCGAATTGGGAAATTCGCAGTTTCTTTATTGTCTGGCTGCTCACCTTAATTTATGCCGTGTTCCGTACTCACCGTCAGGCTTGGCTAGAAATGTTGGCGTTTGCAACGCTAACTTTTGCATTGTTGCCAATTGTGAATTTCATCACTGGCGGTCAAGCACTGTGGAATAGCCTAGCAAACGGTCAATGGATGATTGCCTCTTTTGATCTCGCGATGTGGTTATTGGCCGTGTTGTTTGCCTATTCATTTTATAAAGTGAAAAAACATCAAGGATTGCCTGTTAAGAAAGCCCGTTCTGTGAAGGAGCCTAAAGCATGATCTTTTTTTTACTGATCTGGTCACTCAACAGTCTGGGCTTTTTTGCCTTAGCTTGTTCCATGTCTAAGCATCAAAAACAGCTTTTTCAGCAAGAACTAAATACCAGAACAACCCAATTAACTGCATTGGTTGGTTGGTGTTCACTGGTTTCAGCTCTACTTATTTGCCTCTCTCTAGGTACACCAAGCAATAACATCAGTTACTGGTTTGGTGCTTTAACCATGGCAGCCTTAACGGTTGGCTTAGCCATTAGTTATATCGCACCGTATTTTTGGAAATGCATTGGGACATTGGTTCTTGTGTTGATCATCAGCTATATCACGTTGCTCAATTAATTTTCAGAACCCATGTTCTATGATGAAAAGCCAATCTTCCGATTGGCTTTTTTATTTCATTCCTTTTAGGCTATATAAAATTTTCTGGTGTTTTGATATGTCAAATCCTGTTTCCATCCCAAAAGCTCTGATTAATCGTGCAATTGCAGGCAATGCTGAAGCTCAGTTCGAAGTTGCTGAACTGTATATGCAAAGTGAAAATGATGATGATATTGCACTTGCAGAAGAATGGGCACTAAAAGCCGCAGAAAATGGCCATGTTGAAGCAATGTATTGGTTAGGTGAAGGTTATACGGTTTATGCCAAAGACTTGGCAGAAGAAGACCCGGAAGAATCAAAAGCACACTTTGAATTGGGTTATTACTGGTTAAGCAAAGCCAATATGCAAAAACACCCTGCTGCTACTTTAGAATTGGCAGGCTATTACCGTCGTGGTGATGTGATTGAAAAAGATGTCGCAAAGTCAGTGGCTCTAGTGAAACAGGCGGCTGAGCTAGGTGAAGCACAAGCCATGCGTGATTTGGCTTGCATCTATGAACATGGTTTAGGTGTCGATATAGATGAGGAAAAAGCAGATTACTGGTCTGAAAAAGCCAATGCGGCTAAACAGCCAGAAGCTTAATTTTCAAAGAAAAAAGCCCGTCAACAGATGGGCTTTTTACTGCAAAATAAATCAGCGTCGACTCACAAAAATAATGTCCAAATCCTGCTTCGGCACAAAATTCTTTTCAATCATTTGAAATCGAGTGGCACTGATTTTCTTGACCTCGCCTGCCCAGCAAAATGACACCAACTCTCCTGCATCACGCTCAATGGTCAGCTTAAAATTCTGAATCGGTTTTGCCCAATTCGCACCTGTGGTTAAAATATACCCCAAGGCCTGATACGGCGCCTGCTGTGACTTCGCTTTTCGCAAACCGGCTTTAAAATTCTGATCCATACAATACGTTTTGACATCTTCTTCCGGATATAAAGCCACGGAACCGCCGACCAGTGGCGTATATTGATGTTTTACATATGTAATTGAATTGGCTTTAAAGTTTTGCTTCCAGCTATAAATGACTTGCGAAGACCATGAAATTACTTCATTCGGATCCTTGGGTAGTAATTTTTGCAATTCTGGATTTTTACAATGTCTGAGCTTTGCCTCGAAAGTTTCATATTCATAATCCTGACGGCTCCACGGATTAAACATGTCTTTTTCAGTAAAACCGCATTGCTTAAACATTGCTGTGGTATCAACTGGTGAGGATTGTTGATCTTTTTGAATAAAGGTACGCACATGCATTTCAGGCTGAATTGATTTGCCATTCACCTGAACCTTAAAGCTTTTAAGCAATCTTTCGGTATCGGCAAAATCAGATTCAAAGAAATTTTCAATTTTCGGCAAAGGAAATAAAACCGTTTCAGTCACATCTTTATGGCTAAGATTCTTAAACTGATAATCCACTGTAATGATTTTTTTACTGATAAACAGGTCTTCACTCAGCATTTGAATCTCTGTGTTTTTCAGATACTGTACGCCGCCTGTTGCAACATAGCCCGTTGAGTCGTTGGCGCATACCGCTGTAGAAATCAGCGCTGAAATTGCGAATAAATGCTTCATCATTATTGTTTTATTCCAGATAGTTTTATAAAGATCAGAACGATTATTGCATCCGACTTACAGCTCAAATGCCTATCAGTTAGATATTAATCAATTTCAGATTGGAACTCACTCTATTTCCAAGTACAATACCCCGCTAGTCGAGGGATGCTGCGACGTTCTTACAGGTACTAAATGTAAGATCGCTAGGCTCGACGATTCGGTTCAAAGCTCTTTTGAATTAACAACGGCATCCGCGAACTGAATGATCAATTGTTTTTATTAAGGAGATCGTGATGAACGCGGTTAATGCTTCATTTACAGATTACAAAGTTGCCGACATTTCACTCGCTGACTACGGCCGTAAAGAAATCAAACTTGCTGAAGCAGAAATGCCAGCGCTTATCGGTTTACGTAAGCGTTATGCTGCGGCTAAACCACTTGCAGGCGCAAAAATTCTCGGCTGTATCCACATGACCATTCAAACTGCTGTTTTAATTGAAACATTAGTTGAATTGGGTGCTGAAGTTCGCTGGACTTCATGCAACATCTTCTCTACTCAAGACCACGCTGCTGCTGCAATCGCTGCTGCGGGTATTCCAGTATTTGCTTGGAAAGGCGAAACTGAAGAAGAATACATGTGGTGTCTTGAACAGCAAATCAATGTAAACGGCACACCTTGGGATGCCAACATGATTCTGGACGATGGCGGTGACTTAACTGCACTTGTTCACGAAAAATATCCTGAACTGATTGCTAAAATCCATGGTGTGACTGAAGAAACCACCACGGGTGTGCAACGTCTTTATGAAATGTTACGTGACGGCACTTTAAAAGTTCCTGCAATCAACGTGAACGACTCCGTAACCAAATCTAAAAACGACAACAAATACGGTTGCCGTCACTCTCTAAACGATGCCATCAAACGTGGTACAGATATGCTCTTATCTGGCCGTCGTGCACTTGTAATCGGTTATGGTGATGTAGGTAAAGGTTCTGCTCAATCACTTCGTCAAGAAGGTATGATTGTACGTGTAACTGAAGTTGACCCAATCTGCGCAATGCAAGCATGCATGGATGGTTTCGAAGTTGTTGCTCCGTACAAAAACGGCGTTCAAACTGGCAAGAAAGAAGACATCAACCTTGACCTTCTTCAAAATACTGACTTGATCGTAACAACTACGGGTAACTACCACGTATGTGACGCAGCAATGCTTGATTCATTAAAAGCGGGTGCTGTAGTTTGTAACATCGGTCACTTTGATACTGAAATCGACACTAACTATTTACGTGGTTACAAGTGGGTTGAAGTGAAGCCACAAGTTCACCAAGTGTATCGTACAGAAAATGAAACCGATTACTTAATCCTTCTTTCTGAAGGCCGTTTGGTAAACCTTGGTAACGCAACTGGTCACCCATCACGTATTATGGATGGTTCTTTTGCCAACCAAGTATTGGGTCAAATGCACCTATTCGCTGAAAAATTTGCTGATCTTCCTGAAGATCAAAAACAAGCTGCAATCCGCGTAGAACTTATTCCTAAGAAATTAGATGAAGAAGTTGCTGCTGCAATGGTTGCAGGTTTCGGCGGCGTATTGACGACTTTAACTCAAGAACAAGCAAACTACCTTGGCGTACAAGTTGAAGGTCCATTCAAATCTGAGACTTATAAATACTAATACCCCTCACCCCATCCCTCTCCCATAGGGAGAGGGTGACCACCAAATTTATTTTCGATGGATGTTTAATTTCATCATATGAATAAATATGGTTTGAACCCTGCATAATTCAGTAATGAATTCTCCTCTCCCTTTGGGAGAGGCCAGGGAGAGGGTGAAAATTAAAACAGTATTGATAAAAAAGGATTTGAAAAATGACCAAACGTGTTCCAATTTCTTTTGAGTTTTTCCCAACCAAAACTGATGTCGGTGCAGAAAAACTTCGTGTTGTGCATAAAGAATTACAACTGTTAAATCCTGAATTCTTTTCAGTGACTTATGGTGCCGGTGGTTCTACTCGTGAACGTACACTTGCTGCAATTAATGACTTTAATGGCAAAGGCACACCTGTAGCCCCTCACCTGTCTTGTATTGGTGATGATAAAACACGTATTGCCGAATTGCTTGAATTATATAAATCACAAGGCATCAATCGTATTGTTGCGCTTCGTGGTGACTTACCTTCAGGTCAAGTGGGCTTGGGGGAATTACCTTATGCACAGGATCTGGTTCGCTTTATCCGTGAACATTCGGGTGATCATTTCACCATTGAAGTCGCTGCTTACCCTGAAATGCACCCACAAGCAGACAGCTTCGATAAAGACATTCAACACTTTGTCGAAAAAGCCAATGCAGGTGCCAATGCCGCTTTAACCCAGTTCTTCTTTAATCCGGATGCATACTTTTACTTTGTAGATCGCATTCAAAAAGAAGGCGTGAACATTCCTGTCGCACCAGGCATTATGCCAATTACCAATGCAAGCAATTTAATTCGCTTCGCAGATGGTACAGGTGCGGAAATCCCACGCTGGATTCGCAAGCAATTGGCAACTTATGGTGATGATACAGCCAGTATCAAAGCCTTTGGTCATGAAGTTGTCGTAAAACTATGTGAACGTCTGCTTGCAGGCGGTGCACCAAGCTTGCACTTTTATACCATGAACACGACTGATCCAACACGTCAACTCGTGACTGATCTTGGCCTAGCTTAATTTTATATCTGATTTGTGAGTAATACTTAAATGCCGCGTTTTTATATTGAAGCTGATTTAACAGTGGATATGAATGTTGAATTAACCGAAACGGTTTTTCATCACTGGGTCAAAGTATTACGTGCACAAGTCGGTGAAAAAGCCATCTTGTTCAATGGACAAGGTGGTGAATATGAAGTGATGCTTATTGAAGTTGCAAAAAAATCTGCAAGTGTTTCTGTCGACTCATTCAATCCTGATGACCGTACTCCAACTTTTACGACCATACTTGGACAAGTGATGAGTAAAGGTGACCGTATGGATTATGTCATTCAAAAAGCCACAGAACTTGGCGTCACCAAAATTCAACTGCTCACCTCTGAACGCTGTGAAATGCGTCTTAAATATGATCGTGACCAAAAGAAAATAGATCACTGGCAAGGCATTGCCATTGCTGCCTGTGAACAATGCGGCATGAACAAAGTACCGGAAGTATTAGCTCCCGTCTCCTTGCAAGACTGGCTGGCCAGCGAACTGCCTGCGACCAAACTGGTACTTGCACCAAACAAGGATCAAGTCGATGTATTGGCCAATGCTACACCTGATATTGCTTTGCTGATTGGGCCTGAAGGTGGGCTGAGTGAGGCTGAAATACAATTATCTAACAATATCGGATTCGTGAATTGGTGTATTGGTAACCGAGTTTTACGTACAGAAACCGCGCCAGTCGTAGCTTTATCCATTTTAAACTACAACTTAACTATATAGTTCATCAGAATTTAGATAAATGGGTTATGATTCGATTGATTTTTTTAAATAACGTTATTACTCTTGACTTAAAGATACAAATGTATATTTAAAATATAGTTTAGTTGTTTAACGAAGTTAAAAAATTTAATAAGTAATTTATCGCAAAACAAAAATAAGGTTTTTGCTTATATGTCAGATATGCAAGATGAGTATATAAAACAGCACGTGAGTGCTGCTCAAATTACCAATACGATTCGCCTTAGTCGGTTGTTTCTTATAAGCATTCTGATCGTTTCTGCATATGTATATGGTATCTATCAATTTTATTTTTCCAAACCTTCCTTTTATTTAAATCTATGGTTTACTGGCACCGAACTCTTTAGCTGTATCTGTCTACTGATCAGCAGTATTTTTTTTAAGACTGATCAATTTTCTTTAAATCATGCACATCGCTGGATTCAATTCCAATGTCTGACCATTGGTTGTTGTATTGCTATCGGCATTACACTGTTTTATTACTACTTGCCTCAATATAATCAAAACTTTAATCCTATAAATGCACTAGTTTTATCTGCACTTTTAATAATTGTTAGTCAAGCATTTGCCCTGACCTTTTTAACCCAGCGCTTGGGTTATTTCTGTTTGGCCTTTATACCAGCAATTACGCCCTACATTGCTTCTCAATTTATAATCACTGAAACAACAAACTACCTATTTCACCTAACTATTAATTTTGTTTTGATTGTCATATTAATGTGCGCCAATATCACCAGTAGAATTCACCAGCGTATTTCGGCACTATATTCTAAAAACAATCGTTTAGTGCAAAATGCCAAACAGCAGGTGTTATGGACGGATGAATTATGTCAACAATTACAAGCCGAAATCAATAAATCTAAAGACATTGAGCTGCAATTACAGTTAAACAATCAGTTGCTTGAACAAAAAGTCAGAGAACGAACTTTCGATATTGCCAAGATGAATACCGATCTGGAAAATCAACAGCAAAATCTTGTTTTAGCTCATGAAATCGCTGGGCTTAGACCTTGGGACTGGAATATCAAAGATCGTGAAATTTCAATAACTGACTCCAAACAAAGAAAGACGCTCAAACCGTCCAAGCAGCATCATCACCAGCTACAAAACATTATCCACCCTGATGATGTTCATCCCTTCAAGCATGCAATGACTCAACATTTGCGTGGTCAGACTGAGCTTTATGAAATTTCTTATCGTGTTCAGCAAAGTAATGGTAAATGGAAATGGGTACACGATATTGGTCGAGTGATTAGTCGTGATCCGGAAACTAAAAAACCATTACGCATGGTAGGTATTCGTCGAGATATTCAACAGGAACGTGCTGATCAGGAACGCTTAAAATTGGCGGCCAGTGTGCTGCAACAAGCAGCTGAAGGGATTTTTATTTTAGATGAACAGTTATGTTATATAGACATTAATCCATTCTATGAACAGCTCACCGGTTTTTCACACCAACAAATCGTCGGCAAAAGTATATTTGATATAACGATCAACTATAAATCTCAACAAAGAAGTAGTCATAATTCCATTATCAAACAGCTGCAAACTACAGGTGAATTCGATGGAGAACTACATGAAAAATTCCACTCCGGCAAAGAATTAACTGTCTGGATGCACATCAATGCCATTACCGATGAACAGAACCGGGTTACTCATTATATCGGTATCGTTTCTGATTTAACTGAACGTAAGCTACAAGAACAGCGCCTGTCTTATTTAGAAAATTACGACCCTTTGACTGACTTACCAAATCGTTTTTACTATAACTATCAATTACACCAATACTTAGTCACTCAAAAAGATTCACTTAATCAACTGGCAGTCATCCGTTTAAATATTGACCGCTTCAGACCTTTAAATGATTTCCTCAGTAATAGTGGCGGCGATGAGCTATTACGCCAAGTAGCACAAAGACTGCGCCTGACCAATGCTGAAGCGTTATTTGTAGCGCATTTAAATGGTGATGATTTCGCTATTGTCTATGAAATTTCTCATATTCGCCCATCCATCCAGCAGCATTGTGAACGCATTACCAAAGCATTTTCGTTACCGTTTAATATTTTTGGTCAGGATCACATCATCACCCTGTCTATGGGGATTGCGTTCTATCCTGAAAATGGACGTCAGCTCGATTATCTGAATAGCTGTGCAGAACAAGCATTGGCAGAAGCGAAAAGCTTAGGCGGTAACACCATTTGTTATTATTCAAATAAAAATACCGCTTTACTTGAACAAGGCATTTATCTGGAGCGTGATTTACGCCATGCCATAAATAATAATGAACTGGTGGTGTATTATCAGCCAAAAATTAATTTCAGTGACCAAAACATTTATGGCTTTGAAGCTTTGGTACGCTGGAACCACCCTACTAAAGGTATTATTCCACCGAATATGTTTATTCCTTTAGCCGAACAGACCAGCCTGATCTCGGATATCGGCCGCATTGTGATTCAACAAACCGCTAAACAAATCCGCTACTGGAACAATATCGGTTTTGACAATATTTGTGTTTCAGTCAATGTAGTAGCACAGCAATTGCAACGCGGACAATTACTGGAAGATCTCGATCATGCCATCCAAAGCTATGACATTTGTGGTTCTAGTCTGGAGCTGGAAATTACCGAATCATCACTTCTGGAAAATTCTGTCACAGTTAAAAACGTTTTAAATGAAATTAAAAAACGTAAAATCCATATCTCGCTAGACGATTTTGGCACAGGTTACTCCTCCCTGTCTTATTTGGCCGACTTCCCGATAGATATACTTAAAATTGATCGCAGTTTTGTTTCTAAAATCGGGCAAAACAAACAGGAAGCCATAGTTAGTGCCATGATTGCCATGGGTAAAGCCATGGGAATGACGGTGGTTGCAGAAGGCATTGAAACCAAACAGCAACTTCAATACCTGCAAGATCTGGAATGTGACATTGCACAAGGTTTCCTCTTTTCCAAGCCACTTCCAGAAAATGAAGCGACGATATACCTAGAACAACACCGACTTATACCTTCTTGATATAAGTCAAGCTTTCAAACACCAAGTTTGCCTGAAAAAGGTACTTTCGCGACTGTGATAAGGTCGCAACAAATGTTATATTCGATCCAATCAAGCAAAAAACCACCAGCCTTGCTGGATCACTCAAGCAACAAACGAGATACAGATGGACGAGCAATCTTTAAAACAACAGGCATTGTATTATCACGAATTCCCAACACCAGGAAAAATTAGCGTCACACCTAGCAAGCAACTGGTCAACCAACGTGACTTAGCGCTTGCCTACTCCCCAGGTGTTGCAGCACCATGTTTAGAGATTGAACGCGACCCTTCTACTGCTGCCCTTTATACGGCTCGTGGTAACCTTGTGGCCGTGGTCAGTAACGGTACTGCTGTTCTAGGATTAGGCAACATTGGCCCGCTGGCTTCTAAACCAGTGATGGAAGGTAAAGGCGTACTGTTCAAAAAATTCGCCGGTGTCGATGTATTTGATATTGAAATTGCTGAAAACGATCCAGATAAAATTGTCGACATCGTTGCAGCTCTAGAACCTACTTTTGGCGGTATTAACCTTGAAGATATCAAGGCGCCAGAATGTTTCTATATTGAACAAAAACTCCGTGAACGCATGAACATTCCCGTGTTCCATGATGACCAGCACGGTACTTCAATCATCGTAGGTTCTGCACTTCTTAATGCATTGCAACTAAACGGCAAAAAAATTGAAGAAATCAAGATTGTCGCTTCAGGTGCCGGTGCTGCTGCCCTTTCATGTTTAAATCTACTTTGCGCTTTGGGTGCGAAGAAAGAAAACATTATTGTGGCCGATTCACGCGGTCTATTGACCACCAAACGTGAAGGTCTAGACGAATCTAAAAAAGCGTATGTACAAGACATCGAAGGCACACAGCTTGGTGATGTCATGGAAGGCGCGGACATGTTCCTAGGTCTTTCTGCCGCAGGCATTTTGACCAAAGAAATGGTTAAAGTGATGGCAAAAGATCCTATCATCTTTGCACTTGCTAACCCAGACCCTGAAATTCTGCCTGAACATGCGCATGAAGCACGTCCAGACGTCATTATGGCAACAGGCCGCTCTGACTATCCAAACCAGGTGAACAACGCACTTTGCTTCCCTTACATCTTCCGTGGTGCACTAGACGTTGGTGCAACAACCATTAACGAAGAGATGAAGATTGCTTGTGTACACGCAATTGCACGTATGGCGCACGTTGAAGCAGACGCAGCATCTTACGGTGAAAAATCAGCTTCATTTGGTCGTGACTACCTCATTCCACGTCCACTTGATCAACGCTTAATTCTTGAAATTGCACCTGCAATTGCACAAGCAGCAATGGACTCTGGTGTTGCTACACGCCCGATTCAAGACTTCTCAGCATACCGTCAACGTCTGTCTGAATTCGTCTATAACTCTGCGTTTATCATGAAACCGATTTTTGCTCAGGCAAAAACTGATCCTAAGCGTATTGCCTATGCTGAAGGTGAAGATCTGCGTGTTCTTCGTGCAGTACAAATTGCAGTCGATGAAGGTCTGGCTAAACCAATCCTTGTAGGTCGCCCTGCCGTGATTGAAGCAAACATTAAGAAATTAGGTCTACGTCTTGAAGATGGTGTAAACATCACAATCATCGACCAAGAAAAGAACCCACATTACGAAATGTTTGCTGATGATTACTACAGCATCATGCAACGTAAAGGTGTAACACCAGAATATGCACAACGTGAAGCACGCCGCCGTTCTACCTTAATCGCATCTATGCTGGTTAAACACGGTCTTGCAGATGGTATGCTGTGTGGTACGTATTCAAGCTATGACATCCACCTGGATTTCGTAAGCAACGTCATTGGCAAGAAAGAAGGTCATAACACATTCTTCACGCTCAATGCGTTAATGCTTGAAGACCGTAACCTGTTCATCGCTGATACATACATCAACCGTAACCCGACAGCTGAACAGTTGGCTGAAATGACGATTCTTGCAGCTGAAGAAGTACGTCGTTTTGGTGTAACACCTCGCATCGCGCTTCTTTCTCACTCAAGCTTCGGTAGCGACCAAGATGACTTAAGCGCGCAAAAAATGCGTAAAGTATATGACATCTTGTCTAAAACTGCGCCTGAACTGGAAGTTGAAGGTGAAATGCACGGTGATGCGGCACTTGACGAAAACATCCGTCAATTCGCATTCCCGAACTCGCGCTTCAAAGGTTCTGCAAACTTGCTCATTATGCCTAACCTAGATGCAGCCAACATTTCGTTTAACCTGTTGAAATCAACTTCAGGTAATAACGTAACGATTGGCCCTATCCTGTTGGGTGCAGCTAAACCTGTTCACATTTTGACACCTACTACGACTACACGTCGTTTGGTGAACATGACTGCATTAACTGTTGCTGAAATTCAGGAAAACGAAAAGTCAGCACTTTAATTTAGTCAGCTAGATCACATTTTGTGACTTGAGAAAACCTCTATTCTGTAGCATGATTGCTTGAAGAATAGAGGTTTTTTCATGCAAGTTTATTTAGTAGGCGGTGCGGTTCGAGATCACTTGCTCGGGCACCCCTATCACGAAAAAGATTATGTTGTGGTCGGTGCAACACCGGAACAACTTCTTGCTCAGGGCTATCAGCCAGTGGGTAAGGATTTCCCTGTTTTTTTACACCCAGAAACAAAAGAAGAATATGCCCTGGCACGGACTGAACGCAAATCAGGTCACGGCTATCATGGTTTTGAATTTTATACAGATCCGAGCGTAAGTCTGGAAGATGATTTAATTCGTCGTGACCTCACCATCAATGCCATGGCCATGGATACTGAGGGCAATATTTATGATCCCTATCATGGTCAGCAGGATTTAGAACAACGCATACTACGTCATGTTTCAGATGCTTTTATTGAAGATCCATTACGAGTACTGCGCATTGCCCGCTTTGCTGCACGTTATAAAAGTTTAGGCTTTAGTGTCGCGACTGAAACTCTCGATTTAATGAAACATCTGGTCGAATCAGGTGAACTGGATGCACTAATTTCCGAACGGGTCTGGAAAGAAACCTCTCGCGCCTTGATGGAAGATCATGCCGATGAATACTTTGCTGTCTTGCGTGCCTGTGGAGCTTTAAAAGTCCTCTTCCCGGAACTGGATGCCTTGTACGGTATTCCGCAGCGACCTGAATATCATCCGGAAATTGATTGTGGTATTCATACCATGATGTCATTACAACAAGCCTGTAAAGCCAACTATTCTTTAGATGTACGATTCGCAGTTCTGGTACATGACTTGGGCAAAGCACTGACCCCGACAGATGAATTACCGCGTCATATCATGCATGAAGAACGTGGGGTCAAACCTGTGACCGAAATCTGTGATCGCCTGAAAGTACCTACCAATACCAAACAACTGGCCATTGCGGTCTGCAAAGAACATTTAAAATGTCATCAGGCCTTAACCTTAAAACCTGGCACTTTATGGCGTTTATTACAGCGTCTGGATGTATTGCGTCGTCCTGAACGTGTGGAAGCCTATGTACAGGCCTGTGAATGCGATTCTCGTGGCCGTTTAGGTCTGGAAGACCGTGAATATCCTCAGGCTCAATATGTGCTTGATGCGATGGAGGTAGTGCGTAATATCAAGGCTCAGGATTTACCGCCTGATATTCAGGGACCCGATATTGGTGAAATGCTGATTCAACGACGTATTAAAGCGATTGAAGAACTGAAAACGCGGCAGCTTGCTGCAGTGGTATAAAAAAAGCACCGAAAGGTGCTTTTTGCATTTCTATCAATCTCGCTAAATCCCTCTTTTGAAAAGAGAGACGTTCCCCCTTTCATAAAGGGGGTTAGGGGGATTTGTAGTGATCAACAAATTTGAGTAATGATTTAAATCAGGAAATATCCGCCGGGAAAGTAATGACTTTTTCAAGTTTCATTTGTTCCGTGGCGACCATCAACAAACGGTCAATCCCCAAAGCAATGCCTGCACATTCACTCATATGCGGAAGTGCTGCCAGTAAATATTCATCAATCGGCATCACATGCAAACCCAGTTTTTCACGTTCAGCATTATCTGCTTCAAAACGTGAACGCAACACATCAGCATCAATCAGTTCATCATAAGCATTGGCCAATTCCAGACCTTCGATATACAGCTCGAAACGGGCAGCAACCAGTTCCCCATCCTCATCGATTCGAGTTTTGGCCAAAGATGCCAATTCAGGTGGAAAATCGGTTAAAAATACCGGCGTATCAAAACCTAGACTCGGCTCGACAAAATGCGAAAAGAGTAAATCGATATAACCCAGACGGTCATCACCTAGGTCCAGATTTAAGCCCACCCGGTTACAGCAGTCTTTCAGCTCTTTTAAGCTGGCTTGTAATGGATTGATATTCAGACGATCCATAAAAGCGTGTTTATAACTTAAAATGGTCGGGCGAACTTCACCAAAGCGCTGCTTTAAAGTGACATTCAGCAAGTCAGTGACTTCAAACATCAAATCTTTCAGGCTGAATCCAGGACGATACCATTCCAGCATGGTGAACTCGCTATTGTGCTTACGGCCATGCTCATCATCACGAAAGACTTTGCAAATTTGATAGATCGGGCCACTGCCACTCGCCAGCAAGCGTTTCATAGCAAATTCAGGTGACGTTTGCAGGTAATGGGTTTGCGGTTTGCCTTGTAGATGGCGCTGTGCCTGAACAGAAGCTAAATGCACATCAGTCACCCCCGCTTGTGACAAGATCGGGGTTTCAACTTCCAGTACATCACGCTCAGCAAAAAACTGACGAATTTGCGCATACATTTTGGCACGCGCCTGCATGGCCTTTAGGTCACAAGTCGGTTGATAAGCAATAGATTGACTCATGCTTTAGGCCCTCCATGTGCTGCCCATTCACGGCGTAGCGGATAAGTTTTACGTAAATAATCAAAGGCTTTTTGATCAACCTTGCCGTCTTTTAAGCAGCCGCGTAAAGTGGCATCATCACGACCGATATCGTAGATTTGAGTCAAATATTGCTTTAACACTGCCTTTAAATCACGATCTTTAAAATAAGCTTCACAGACCGGCAATTGCGTTTCAAATTGCTTTTCCGCTGGGTAATGAAAAGTGCGGCAGAAAGCATCGTAAATCATTTGCGTACCGCGAGCTTTGCCTTCAAGACTATAACCGGCAATATGGGGTGTGACCAAAGTGATTAAATTCAATAGTTGTTCTGAAATTTCAGGTTCATGCTCAAACACATCTAACACCACCAGACGATGGTTCTGTTGAATATCGGCAATCAGTGCGGCTTCCTCAACTACCGGGCCACGTGCCGAATTAATTAAAATCACTTCAGGCTTCATCTGTGCCAAAGCTTCAGCATTGATGAGATGATAAGTTGGATGATTGCCTGTTTGGGTTAAGGGTACATGAGTCGAAATCGCATCGGCTGTTTTTAATAATTCTTCCAATTCCACCTGCTGCACATGCTCACGCTGTACAAAAGGATCATAGCCAATCACGTTCCAGCCCAGCAGTTTGGCCATGGTCGCCAGACGCGAACCAACATTGCCCAGACCCACAATGCCTAAAGTGAAGCTGTCATTGGCATCAATCAGTTCAGGTTTCAGGTGCAGTAAAGCGGTAATCACATATTCCGCTACCGCTTGCGCATTGCAGCCCGCCGCATTCGACCAGGCGATGTCGCGTTGTTCTAAGGCCGGAATATCCAGATGGTCTGTGCCAATGGTGGCACTGCCGACAAATTTTAATTTTGTCTCCTGAACCAGTTCGGCATTAACTTTGGTCACAGAACGTACCAGTAACGCGTCTGCATCTTTCACATCCGCATGGGTTAAAGTTCGCCCTGCAGCCTGCTGAATTTCTGCAAAATCTGCAAAGAAATATTCAGTAAATGCCAGATTTTCATCTGCGACAATTTTCATAGCGCGTTCCAATGACTTGAAGACCGCTATGATAACGCCTGTAGCCAAATCTGACTATGTAACAGAACAAGGTTGACCAATAAATCAACTTAATAAAAAAGACCGAATTTACCCAAAATCCGGTCAAAACAGGAGCGTTTCAAACTTTTATCAGGTGGATTAGGCCACCTCGCCATCAATAATGCCTTGAGCTTTTAACAGCTGTAATTCATCCGCTGATTTAAACTGCGACAGGATGTACTGGGTATGTTCCCCCAGTTGTGGCGGTGCATGCCGATATTCCACCGGGGTATCTGACAGTTTGATGGGCGAGGCAATCACCTTAAAGTTGTCATTCAGCCGATGCGGAATATTCACCACCATCTGACGATGCTGAATTTGCGGCTCAGCCAGCGCATCTTCCACCGAATTAATCACGCCCACAGGCACTTTCACCGCGTGAATAGCATCGACCCAATCTTTGGCATTTTTTGAAAGAAAATATTCGGACAATACAGGAATCAGCTCATCCCGATGTTTCACCCGATCCTGATTGCGTTGGAATTTGGCATCCTCTAGCAGTTCAGGCAGACCGATGGCAATACACAAATCCTTAAACTGCTTGTCATTGCCACAGGCGATAATAAATTCCTTGTCTTTAGCTTTAAAGGTTTGATAAGGCACAATATTCGGGTGCTTATTGCCCATGCGTTTGGGCGCTTTGCCGGAAGTCAGATAATTCATGCCCTGATTGGCCAAGGCTGCGACCTGTACATCCAGCAAGGACATGTCTATATATTGTCCGCGGCCGGTATGTTGTCGCGCCAGCAATGCCGCCTGAATGGCAATGGTGGAATACAGTCCCGTTTGAATATCCACCACAGCCACACCGACTTTTTGTGCACCGCCGCCCGGCACATCGTCCGGCTCACCGGTAATGCTCATCAGACCCGACATGCCTTGAATAATAAAGTCATAGCCAGGTTCTTCCGCTCTTGGGCCATCCTGACCAAAGCCGGTTACAGAGCAATAAACCAGATTGGGATTAAGTACGCTCAGCGAGGCATAATCCAGTCCATATTTGGCCAATGAACCCGCCTTGTAGTTTTCAATCACCACATCGGCAGTTTTGGCAATTTCGTAAATCAGCGCTTGCCCTTCAGTACTGGCAATATCAATCGCCACTGAATATTTGTTACGGTTGGCGCATTGAAAATAGCCAGATTCACGCGTGGCATTGCCCTGCTGATCAAGCATCCATGGCGGCCCCCACATGCGGGTATCATCTCCCAGCTGTGGACGTTCAATTTTAATCACTTCTGCGCCCAGATCTGCCAGAATCTGCCCGCACCACGGGCCAGCCAATACACGGCTTAAATCTAGTACCCGAATTCCCTGTAATGCACCCATTTTTGAACTCCTTGTTTGCCATGAGATCTTGTGTATCGTCATGGCAGTTTTATCTTTTTATTTCGCAGTTGCAGTTTTTGAACCTGAAGCTTTGACTGAGTCTTCTGTATGAATAGCCAAATGTTCTAACTTTTCCTTTACCTGCTCTTCAGTCGAAATAGTTGCCTGCTGCGGATCATACTGACGCTCACGGATGAATAAACCTGGAATCACCCCGGCAATAAAGTACGCTGTACCCATCACAATAAAGGCCATGGTGAATGAACCACCTGCCGCAATAATCCCGATGGTCGCAGGTGCAATTGCTGCACCTAAACGGCCCATGTTATATGCACCGCCAATGGCTGTACCCCTCACATCGGTAGAGAAACTTTCCGCCATATAGGTCGCATTCACGCCATAAGGAATACCGTATAAGAAACCAAAGGTAATCAACAGATAGGCAATATTGGCCGGTGTGTTGTAGAAAATGATGATAGGCAGGAACGCAGCAGTTGCAACCGTACCAAAGACAAAAGTCACCCGACGTCCGAACTTGTCAGCCGCATAGCCAGCCAGGATCTTGCCTAAAATCATCGCAGTATAAGCGCCGACCATATAACCGGTCATGGCTTTAAAATTCATGTCCAGTTCGGTTTCCAGATAGGTCGGCATCCAGTTGTTGACACCGTAATAGCCGAACTGCAGGAAAGCGGCGGTAGACATCCAGAGCAGGAACATTTTGCGGTGATTGCTGTGCCCGAAAATACGTTTGTAAATACTTTCTGAGGGTGCTTGTGCTGTTGCCGTTGCCGCTTGAGGTGCTGCATCTAGCTTCAGTTCACGGCGTTTCATCTGTGCAATTTTGGCTTCCTGCCAAGATGCAGGCTCTGGAACAAAACGCATGAAAATCAAAGCAAAAGCTGCTGGAACAATGGTGACATAAAACAGCATGCGCCAGCCGTGGTCTGGAATAATTGCACCGGCCATCAAGGTCGCCACAATATAGCCCACGGTTTGGCCTGTTTGCAGGGTGCCCAGCACGGTGGTGCGGTATTTGGTCGGTACATATTCGGCCATTAAGGTATTACACGCCATATACAGCGAACCCAGGCCAAACGCCCCGATAAAACGTAAAATCATGAACTGTTCATAACTTTGAGTAAAACCCAGAATACAGGTCATAATCGAGAAGAACACCACTGACCAGGCAATGGTTTTAACCCGCCCAAACTTGTCACAGGCCCAGCCGCCGGTAATGCCACCCAAAGCCATACCCGCAAGTGAGGAACTACCTAACATACCCGCCTGAAAAGAAGACAGACCAAACTCAGCTTTAAGACTGGTCAAGCTAAATGACAGCAGCATAATGTCAACGCCATCAATCACCAGCGATACAAAGGCAAAGATAAATGCCAGTTTCCATGTATTGCCATTAATGCGGTGCATGGTGCCTACATTCGACGGTAGATTGAGCGCACCTGCTCCGTTTTGTATTTCGTTTTTCATATTCCTTGTTCCTCATTTTCCCAAATGAGTCATCGGCAGTCCTATGTCTCTACATTTGCCTTAAACGGTTCTTTATTGTTTTTATCAGTACATCTTTTGAACTTAAGCTTGCAAATACAGAGCTTTACAAGAATGTTTCACGATGAATCCTTTATTGATATCAGTAAGTTTTTGATTTTTTGAGACAAAACATCTCCAGGATGTTCACGAATGAACATCCCCCATTTTTTTAAAATGACTTAATTACAAAATGCCGCGATACCAGTTTGAGCACGCCCCAAAATCAGGGCATGTACATCATGGGTACCTTCATAGGTATTGACTACTTCCAGATTGACCAGATGACGCGCCACGCCAAATTCATCGCTGATGCCGTTGCCGCCCATCATGTCACGTGCTACACGAGCGATATCCAGTGCCTTGCCACAGTTATTGCGCTTGATGAGTGATGTACCTTCAACCGCCGCAATGCCTTCATCTTTCATGCGACCAAAACGTAGCACCGCCTGTAAACCCAGAGCAATTTCAGTTTGCATATCTGCCAGTTTCTTTTGAATCAGCTGATTCGCCGCCAGTGGACGGCCGAACTGCTTACGGTCCATGGTGTATTGATGTGCGGTATGCCAGCAGAATTCCGCAGCGCCCATCGCGCCCCAGGCAATTCCGTAGCGTGCGCTGTTCAGGCAGGTAAATGGCCCTTTTAAGCCGCGTACTTCAGGAAAGGCATTTTCTTCAGGAACAAAAACATTGTCCATGACGATTTCACCGGTAATCGAAGCGCGCAGGCCTACTTTGCCGTGAATGGCCGGTGCAGATAGTCCTTCCCAGCCTTTTTCTAAGATAAAGCCGCGAATGTCACCGACATTACCCTCAGCAGATACTTCTTTGGCCCAGACCACAAAAACATCCGCGATTGGGCTGTTGGTAATCCACATTTTCGCGCCGGTTAAGCGGTAACCGCCGTCCACTTTTTTGGCACGGGTAATCATGCTACCCGGGTCAGAACCGTGATCCGGCTCGGTTAAACCAAAACAGCCAATGTATTCGCCTGTTGCCAGCTTTGGTAAATATTTCTGTTTTTGCTCTTCTGAACCAAATTCATTGATTGGCACCATCACCAGTGAGCTTTGTACGCTAGCCATAGAACGGTAGCCTGAATCGACATATTCAATTTCACGCGCCACCAGACCATAGCTGACATAGTTTAAGCCTGCGCCACCGTATTGCTCTGGAATAGTTGGGCCAAGCAAGCCAAGCTCACCCATTTCACGGAAAATGGCCGGATCGGTTTTTTCATGGCGGAACTGTTCCAGTACGCGCGGCTGCAATCGATCTTGACAGTAAGCATGCGCCGTATCGCGAATCATGCGTTCTTCTTCTGTCAGCTGCTGTTCCAGTAAAAATGGATCCTGCCAGTTGAATTGAACTTTTGCTTTTTTTACATTCACCATTTGATTCATAGCTTCCTCTGCTTAAGATCAGTTTTCGTTGTTTGATTCGATGCTATGTTTGATCGCTAAATCTTTCAAACGATAAATTTGCATGCAGATATTCCATTTCCACATAACTAAACCCTTTATGATTATTTTGTTATGCTCATACGGCTATACCAATGCGTACATCAAGTCACTTTCCAGACTAAAGTCGAATAGGCTCTGGTTTGAATTATGTCATTTTGAAATATCTTCCAGATAAAAGGACTTATCTATGCGTCGAAGTATTCCCTCATTACAGAGCCTGCTGTGCTTTGAATCGGCCGCAAAACATGCCAGTTATACCCATGCCTCTCAAGAGCTGTTTATCACTCAAAGTGCAGTTTCTCGGCAAATCCAGCAACTGGAAGAATTTCTAGGGGTCAGTTTATTTACCCGTACCCGTCATGGGGTTGAGCTCACGCATGCCGGGCAGCAATATTACAAAACCATCAAGCCTTATTTAAGCGGCCTTGAGCAAAGTACACTGGATGTTATGTCGCATAAAGGTTTGGGCGGCACCTTAAAATTAGGCGTGGTTCCGACCTTTGCCACCCGGTGGCTTTTACCTAAATTGCACCGGTTTAACACGCTGCATCCGGAAATTACCGTGCATCTGGAAACCAGTACCAAACCGTTTTTATTTAATGACAATATTTTTGATGCAGCCATTTATGCCGGTACACCGCAGCAGATTGAGCACTGGCCCGGCACGCAAACCCATTATTTAATGCATGAAGATGTCGTCCCAGTGTGTTCACCTGCCCTGATTGGTAAATATTTTCCTGCTGCCAAAATGGTGAATGAGATCAGTTTTGACCTAGATGCAGAGCAACTGGTACAGCTGCCTTTACTACAGCAAACCACCCGCCCCAGTATTTGGGAAGAGTGGTTTGCCCATCATCAGATCAAGCATACCAATCCCTTTGAAGGACAACGGCATGAACTGTTTTCCATGCTGGCGGTGGCGGCCAATCACGGCATGGGCATGGCGCTGATTCCTCAAATGCTGATCGAACAGGAATTACAGGAAAAAAAATTGGTGATCGCCTCTACTAAAAAACTAGAAGGTCGGCGTGCCTATTATCTGGTGCATTCCAGTCAGGAGAGTTCGCCTTTAATTCAGAAATTTGTTGACTGGATGCAACAGGAATTAGAGAGTTCAGTGAGTAGAAATGGCGTAGATATATAAAGTGATACTTAAATTATAAGGTACTAAAAGAATTTCAAAAACATTTAGCTAAAGTCAAAACCATTAGAAAGAATAAAGCGACTCCTATTCGATTAGTAACCGCTTTTCCACCTATTTTGTCTTATGATGAATGAGAAGCTATTGCTAAACCATATCAAAAACAGTTAGTTGAGTATACTAAGAATTAAAATGGTAGATCACTATCATCAGTTGACAACAACGCGCTTAAAAAATCTTTTTCAGGTTTTTCCTCTTCTTTTACTTGTTTCTCAATATTAACTTTATCAACATTGCTAAAAAATTTAGGAAATTTCTTTAAATCTATTGCGTGATATCCCATTAATATTTCAAATTTTTTAAATAACCCGAATCCTGCTTAAGCTAATGATTTCATAATTAACCCGAATCCTGCTTAAGCTAATGATTTCATAATTTGAATTGTTGGCTTATTTCGATGGGTTAATTGGTATGCACATAAAGAAGCATAAATTCCACTTAGAAATCCATGAATACTACGAGCTTTAC
>NZ_CADDTS010000031.1 GCF_902753875.1 Acinetobacter bouvetii
GAAGAATTGGAATTGAGCATGTATTTGGCAGTTTGAAAACCTTCAAAATTCTTGCTGAGCGATATCGCAATCGAGGCAAAAGACTAGCATTAAGATTCAATCTAATTGCTGGAATTTATAACTTGGAACTGAGTGAAAAATGACTTATGAAAGAAATCTAATAAAGCCAACCTACGTTAGCTCCACTTGAAAAGCTTTTTCATTAAAATGCACCTCTGGTATTGCTAGTAATATTTCTATTTTCAAATAAATTTTCATCAAACTTAAATCTAAAACGCACATATGCACCTTGAAGCGTAGTATCGCTATCTACAAGATCATCATCTTTATAGCCAGAGAAATTATATCCCCCTTAAACCCATAAATTCACAGCAACTAAATAACCTACTTCAGCACCCAATAGAATACGTTTCCCCGAACTCATATTAGACCACAATCCACCTGTATGAACACCCGCATCCCAACGTTCATTGATGTCATACATTGCCCGACCACTGAGCATATGTGTCATACCACTTGACTCCAAACCAGAGTGGACTGCCACCACTCTCCTAGACAAATTTCGTCTATTCTTTTTGCATAGGAGAGAACCTTATGAGTGGACAAAGATATACCCCAGAATTTAAAGATGAAGCTGTTAAATTGATTACTGAACGTGGATATTCTGTCACTGATGTAGCAGAGCGTTTAGGCGTATCACAACACAGCATTTATAAATGGCTAAAGGCGCTACAGCCTTTACGTAACAACTCTGATGAACATGAACTACTCGAAGCAAAGAAAGAAATCCTACGTCTTAAAAGTCAGCTTAAACAAACTGAAGAGGAACGGGATATTCTAAAAAAGGCCGCAAGGTACTTTGCAAGCCTGCCCGAGTGAAGTATCAGTTTATCCTGGAATACAGCCATCAATTTAAGATTAAAACGATGTGTCGGGTCCTTAAGATCGCTCGTGCTGGTTACTATGCCTGGTTGCATGAACCCGAATCAGGCAGGACTATTGAAGATAAGCGGTTATTACAGCTCATCCGTTCTTCTTATGAGGCCAGTTATGGCATCTATGGTTATCGTCGCATTATGCTGGATCTAAAAGAATTGGGTGAAAGCTGCGGGCCTAATCGTGTGCTGAAGATCATGAAGAACAATGGTATTGCCGCTGTTCGAGGATATAAGAAGCATAAAAGCTATGGTCGTGGTCGTCCTCAGATTGTGCCACCCAATCACTTAAATCGAGAGTTTGTTGTAAACACACCTGATACCTCGTGGGTGACTGATATTACCTACATCCGTACTTGGCAAGGCTGGTTATATCTGGCTGTAGTTTTTGATTTATATTCAAGGAAAGTCATCGGTTGGTCAATGAAACCTATGCTTGCCAAGGATATTGTTTTGGATGCACTTCTTATGGCGGTATGGCGACGCAGACCCAATGAGCCAGTGATCATACACTCACTTGCGCAGCAGTGCTGCTCAGGTTCACAATACAGCAGTGGAGACTGGCAGAAATTCTGTCAGAAGCATAACTTGGTTCCAAGTATGAGCCGGAGGGGCCTTGCGCAGTATACTGCTCATGGGATAATGCTGTTGCTGAATCCTTTTTTAGCAGCTTGAAGAAGGAAAGAATTAAAAAGCGAATCTATAAAACACGAGAAATGGCCCGTGCAGATGTGTTTGATTATATCGAGATGTTTTACAATCGAATCAGGCGTCATTCGCATCTCGACGGGATGAGTCCAGAAGCCTTTGAGGCAGCTTCAAAATGAGGCTGTCTCATGTCTAGGATACTGGGAGCAGTCCACCTCAGTGTTCACTGAACAATCAAATACTCCAACTGTAAGCAATCTATTTTCAATTAATGCACCGATCGCATTGCTACAATTTTTTAACTGCCAGTTAAATTCAGCTTCAGCTCGCGCTCCTTTAAGGCTATAACTATGCAATCTCCTACTTTCACTTTGAAAACCATTTTCATCAATATAAACCAGTGGTAATTGTTGTTCTAAACATTCAATCAAGTTCTGAAATTGCCGACGTTGATTTTGATCTGCTTTAGGATGCTTTAACGTCTTTTTTTACGCGATATTCCTGCGGCATGTAGCGCATTAAATACTGCATGTGTACTGACACCAAAACGCTCAGCCTGTTCACTAATATAATCATCAGGTATTGTTCAACATCCTTCAATATTTGCTCTTTGCTGATTTTAGCTGGACAACCGGGAATAGGCCTATTCTCGGTCGATTTTTTCCATAGCTGTATCGTACGTGTGCATACTCCAAAATGCTGAGCAGCTTTACGTACTGACAATTGATCTCTGGTCATAATTTCTATGACTTTGTCTTTAAAATCTTTTGAGTACCCCATGTCTTATAATGTATTAAATATTTAAGAATTTAGCTATATTTATCCTCTGCTTCTTTTAGATTTGGTGTAATGAGTACAGGTGCTGATTGATTAACAGGATTATTTGGATCTATGACTTACCACTTTTTAATGTAATCAATATATAAATCATTACTAACTTCTTTACCATTAATTTTTATTTTTTCTGAAGGGATTTCCGCAAAATAACTGCTATGTGAATAGCACCAGAAACAGTTCCCAGGCAATCTTTGATTACCACCTAATATACCAACAACTGATCCTACAGGATCTGATTCATGAACTGCTGAATATGCACTACTATAATATCCATCTGTTGAAATATAGCCGTTTGTTAATAATTGATTTGCATAATCCTGAACATTTGTAGCTGTCCCGTAAAATCTGGACTGACGAATAGGAATACCTAATATATTTTGATTGTTGTTCAAATCCTGTAATACAACACTTGAAGTTAAGCCACCTCGACTATGACTGTTTAATATAATTCCAATGGAGGATTAGATATTAGAGCTGTCCTCATTTCATTTAACGAAGCAAATTGCTCTGTATCTTGTTTAATAAATCAGCAACTCCTTCATTAAACATTCAATTTTAAGCATCTAAATAGTCATTTTTGAGCTATTTATCAAATGAGGACAGCCCCTAGGGTCTATGGACATTTTCCGCGCAAAAAAAAATACAGTAAGTGATTATTCCCAGTATCCTACACAGGAGAAGTCTTATTTGGGAGACTGCCTCAAATATTTCTGAGCTCATACTAGAAATCAAGTTACGCTTTTAACAAAATTTCTGCCAATCTCCACTGTCATATTACAGACCCTTATCCAATTGTAGGATCGCAGGCTTATTTGACCTCTGCCGCCACACTGCCATAAGTAGTGGTGACAAGCCAATTTACAATTTTACAAATTACTCTTGAGTCCTATCTATAGCGTCATTATTTAGTTCTGATGGTTAAATTCAATCCTGGTCACCAGACCACCAATGGCATCCGCTCGGCGTAACTCAATTTTTCCGCGGTATAAATCGACAATTTGCTTAACAATCGATAAGCCTAGACCACTGCCAATAACTGTACTGTTCTGATTCACTCGATAAAATCTTTGAAAAATCAGAGGTATTTGTGCTTCATCCAAACCGATTCCATTGTCCTCAATCTGCACAAAACTATAATTTTCAACACAGCCACAACTGATTTTAATGAAACACGGACGTTCCTGGCTACGATAGATAATGGCATTTTCTAAAAGATTACGGAGCATAATTTCCAATTGATCCATTTGTGCCATGACCAGGGCTGACTCCAGTTGTAGCTGTAAGTCAATCTTTGCCTGACGAAGCTGAAAATCCATCATCGCAAGGGTACTTTGAATCATATTAACCAGATCAACCGGGCCTTGAATTTGTTGACCATTGGGTTCTATCCGGGCCAAGGTCAGTAACTGCGTGATCATTCGTGAGGCCTTATCAATGCCAATGATAATGTCCTCTGCTGCTTCTCGTGCCTCCTCAGTAGAACGTGCACTCTGCAAAACTTGTGCATGCAGGCGGATCGCCGCCAAAGGTGTACGTAACTCATGGGCTGCATTTGAGGTAAAACGTTTTTCACGTTGCATGCTTTCTGCAACTTCACTCAATAATGTATTTAATGACTTCACCAAAGGTTCGATTTCTTTGGGCACGACAGGGTTGATGGGTTTTAAATGTTCAATCGACTGCTTTTCCAGATTTTGACTGATACTGAATACAGTGGACAAATTGCTACGTACGGTCTGCAAAATCAACCAGGACAATAATGGTAAAAAAAATGCTGAAACTACTATTAAAAATAGTAGCATATCTCTCTGGATATCCTGACGGATAGTCCAGACCTGTGCAATTTGTACTTGTATAGTGTGGGTGCTGTCCCAAACCGAATAACTGCGATAGGTTTGATTGTGAATCTTAATCCAGCCAAAGTTGGCTTGCTGAACAAACGGGTGTGTATCCACGCCAACCGAACGATAAATCAACTTGCCATTACGATGCCAAATCTGAAATATAATCTGATTATAATGCTCACCTTGAGCTTTCTCGATGACAGTATGGTCAGGGATTCGCCCTTCCAGTGAACTTGAAGTGGTCGAGAGTAAAGCATGGGCGGTTTCGACCAGTGATTTATCAAATATATTGTTCGCCGTGCGCTGCATTCCCCAGTAGATACAGCCTAGACTACCCACCCAGACAGTGGCGGTGATAACCAGTAAAATCAATGATAGACGCCGGGTCAGTGAATAACTGCGAATGAAATTGGCCATCAATAATTTTCATCCATAATATAGCCAAAACCCTGCACTGTACGGACAATGTTTTTCCCAAGTTTGCGCCGTAAATTATGAATATAGACCTGGATCACATTACTGCTTACATCCGCATCATAGGCATAAAATGAGTTTTCTATGCTCTCCCGTGAAATAATCCGGCCACGGTTAAGGATAAAGAGTTCCAGCAAGTGAAATTCTTTCTGAGTTAATTCAACTTCAGTTTGATCTCTCAGTACCTGTTTGGTCGCTTTATTAACTGCAATATTGCCAATCTGAATCAAATCACTCACTTCACCTGAAATACGGCGCAATACCGCTTGAATCCGTGCAATGACTTCATACAAATCATATGGCTTAACTACAAAATCATCTGCTCCTGCATCCAAACCTGAAATACGCTCCTGAATTTTATCCTGAGCAGTCAGAATAATAACGCCTACTTTATTCTTTTTACGGCGCAGTGACTTTAAAACTTCCAATCCATTCCGGTCTGGCAAACCTAAATCAAGCAAAATAAACTGATAATCATAACTCGCCAAAAAATGATAGGCTTGCTCTGCTGTGGTGGCTATATCGACCACAAAATTTGCATGGTCTAAGCCTCGTGCTGTCGCCTTAGCCAGTAAGGCATCGTCTTCAACTAACAATATTCTCACGTCTGAGCTACCTTCTCATTCTGCTACTTATAAGCCTATATTTATTTCTGTGAAAGCGGCAGGTACTCTGGCCCAAGAAAGACAGAACACCAACCGAATAATGATCATACAAGGCATTGATATATCAGCACTCTACTATTTCACTCTGCCTGATGATCCTCATGTAAAGGCCATAACTGATGCGAATTCAGCAATAGTAAACTCAAGCTTTCTGCATAATCAATTTTGGCTTGATCAATTCGACCGCGCGCATCAACCAGTTGCTGTGAATGAAGTAACAGTTCATTTAAACTCAATTCACCAAGCTTATATGCTTTTTGCATCAATCCATGTTGTTGCTGTAACTGTGCCAAATTCTGTTGAGCCTGCTCACTCCGTACAGTTGCCGACTCCATCTGCGTGAACCAGTATTGCGTTTCCTGACGCAAACGGTTTTCTACTCGTCCGATCTCAAAATTGGCCTTTTGAGCTTCAGCCATGGCCATGCCAGAAGCTATACGCACTTGCCGACTGGCGAGTGGAATTGAAACGCTCACACTCATCAAGTTTTCAACACCAGACTGTTCACGACTATAGCCCACTCCGACCGTAGGATTAGGTATCCGATTGAGTTGCTCTCTTTTGACTAATGCATCTTGCTGTGCTGCCTGCGTTTTGGCCAGCTCAAGCTCATGGTTGGCAGACAAAACCTGCTGTATCCATTCAGTCTGTGTATATTCGAGTGGGCGAACTTTGATGACATCACTGCTCCAGTGTTCTGGAATTTTTCCCTGATAATCACGTGACAATAACTGCTGTGCTTGATAGTAAGCTGTTTTAGCCTGCATATATTGCTCTTCGATTTGCCGCGATTCATTGCTGAGCAGCATCAGCTCCAGCCGTGGGGCATCTCCAGCACGGATACGCTGCTGGGTCATTTGCATATAGTGCTGTATTCCTGCCTGCTGTTCCTCTATGCGCGTCAATTGCAAAGCACTGCGTATATAGGCAAACCACTGATTCAGCAAAGTTTTGGCAACTTCATGTTTGGCATCTTCATATTTTAATTCTGCAATACTCATCCCTCGTTGCGCCAAATCCTGATCCAGCCGGTATTTGCCAGGCAAACGAATCTGCTTTTCAACACCAAAGCTCGGCTCATAACTATTGGACTTTGTTTGAGCATCCTGGGCGTCGGTGTTACGAAGCTGCATCCCCGCACGCACGGTCCAGGGATGGCCCAGTTTTAGCCCCTGTCCTGCAAAATTGGCATAGTCCTGATCCGAAACTGCCGATCGAACAGTTGGATGCTGTGACAAGCTCTGTTTGACCGCATCGAGTGGCGGCAAGACCTGATCCAAAGCGGGTTCCGCGGATACGACAGAAGTCATCATCACACAACAGCCCAAGCCCAGTAAACGTAAGGCTTTACCCAGCAAATGGGGTTGAGTCGCTATTTCTGGTTTCATTCGTTCACTTCTCCTTGACCAGCATAACCCGATGTTATGGTTGGTAATACCCAATAGAAACAGTCACTTGATTTAAATTTCTTTTGGATATGGGCCAAAACTAAAGGCACAGTTGCGAGGGGTAAAATCAACAGAATCAAATTACGCTCAGTTGCACCCCGAATTTTTTCTTGAATGTTTCGATAATGTTGGCGGCTGCCGAAACCTTGTGCCGGAATACAAGTACATCCTGTCACAATCTCGGGAATAAGCCATAAATGGCTCATTAATTCTTCCGCAATATCACTGGAGATGTTGATAGAGAGTTGGCACATTTCAGACATGAGTATCTCGCACTAAACCAAATTGTTTGAACAAGTTAGGAAGTAAAATCAGCGTCAGTAAGGTACAGGAAATTAACCCGCCAATCACCACGATCGCCAATGGACGCTGAATTTCAGCACCTGGCCCAGTGGTAAAGAGCAAGGGAATTAAACCCAAAGCCGCGATACTTGCAGTCATCATTACTGGACGTAAACGTCGCATCGCCCCCTCACGAACCACCTCTTCAATTGCAACGCCGCGTGAAATGAGCTGGTTAAAATAACCGATCATCACCAAACCATTCAGTACGGCAATCCCCATTAATGCAATAAACCCGACCGAAGCAGGCACCGATAAATATTCACCAGTGATGGCTAAGGCTACGACTCCCCCAATTAAAGCAAAGGGAATATTCACAAAAACCAGTACTGCCTGACGAACAGACCCTAAAGTTGTAAAGAGCAGGAAGAAAATCATGGTCAACGCTGCAGGGACAACCAGCATCAGACGCGCTGCTGCACGTTGTTGATTTTCAAACTGTCCACCCCATTTCAATGAATAGCCGGCCGGTAATTTAACTTTCTGGGCAACCTGCTGTTTTGCTTCCTCGACAAAACCAACCAGATCCCGGTCACGCACATTGGCACGGACAACGGACATTCTTGAAGCATTTTCCCGGTCAATTTTGACGACGCCTTCAGTCTTGACCATTTCTGCTAAAGAGGACAACGGTACAGCCGCTGAGTTTGCAACAGGTAAATTCATGTTCGCGAGGGCAAAACTGGATTGTCCCAGACGCGGATCACCTTTCATCATCAATGGAACCGGTCGCCCCTGTTCAATAATCGAACTAATCTGCTGCCCTTCAATGAGCATTTTGAGTTGTGCCTGTATGCTTTGGCTATCTAGCTGATTGCGGACAGCCATATCACGACGAATACGTAATTCCTGATATTGCACCCCGGAATTTTCCAAAGTCATGACGTCTTCGCTGCCTTTGATCCCTTGTAGAACGGTAGAGATTTGCTTAGACAGCTGATTCAGCTGGTCTAAATCGGTACCAAAAATTTTGACGGCCAAATCTCCACGTACACCCGATAACATTTCTGAAGTCCGCATTTCGATCGGCTGACTAAAGGTGAGATTGACCCCAGGAACATCGGCCAATACATGGCGAATTTTGGCTAAAATCTGCTCCTTACTTTGTCCCTGCCACTGATCTTGCGGTTTCAAAATGACAAAGCTATCGGTTTCATTTAAGCCCATAGGGTCAAGGCCCAGTTCATCCGAGCCGGTTCTTGCCACAATGCGAGCCACTTCTGGAACTTGTTTTAGAATTCTTCTTTGAATGTCTAGATCAAGTGCAATCGAATTTTGCAGGCTGATCGATGGCATTTTTTCCAGCTGCAATATGGTGTCACCTTCATCCATTGTTGGCATAAAAGACTTACCAATGAGTGGGAAAATGAGCGCAGCAACCACCAAAGCGCCTCCGGCCAAAGCATAAACACGTTTCGGATGGGCTAAACTTGCATTTAACACCTTGCTATATGCCTGTTCCAGCTTAGCAACAATATACGGCGTGTGATGTGCTTGAGATTTTAAAAAATAGGAACACAGCACCGGAATAATCGTTAATGAAAAAATCAGTGAGCTCGACAATGCAAAGACAATGGTCAGTGCCACTGGAGAGAAAAGCTTCCCTTCCAGACCTTGCAACGTCATTAACGGAATGAAGACCAGCATAATAATGATCATTCCTGCAGTCACAGGTACCGCCACCTCACAAACTGCACGATAAATGACGTTCAGCGGGGGTAAAAACGAACGGTGTTTGGACTCGTGTGCATCTGCCAGTTGCATTTCGATATTTTCAACCACCACAACCGCCGCATCGACCAGCAAACCAATGGCAATGGTTAAACCACCCAATGACATCAGGTTGGCACTTAATCCAAACTGATGCATCATTAAGAAAGTACTCAATGCAGATAAAGGTAAAATGGCGGCAACCACCAAAGCAGCTCTTAAATTGCCTAAAAACAGCAGCAATAAAATCAGGACCAGTACAATCGCCTCGACCAAGGTTTTACTCACTGTATGAATGGCACGATTCACCAGTTCACCACGGTCATAAAAAGGCTTGATCGTAACGCCCGGGGGTAAGTTTTTCTCAATGTCATGTAAATGTTCACGCACACTTTGCACAACCTGACGTGCATTGGCGCCTTTTAAGGTGAGGACAATCCCTTCAACAGCTTCACCCTGACCATTTTCGGTTACCGCTCCGTAACGGGTAAGTGCACCGGTATGGACATCGGCGACATCCTTCACTTGCACCAGCGTCCCTTGATGATTGGAAACAATAATCTCACCCAGCTCTTGTAAATTGGTGACACGACTATCGCTACGAATCAGTAATGATTCTCCATTTTCATTCAGACGACCCGCACCGTCACTTGCATTGTTTAATTCAATTGCTTGTTTTAACTGATCAAGAGATAGACCTCTCGATGCCAGAGCATCCAGGTTGGGTGTCACTTCAAAGGTACGTGCCAAACCACCCAGGACATTGACATCCGCTACCCCTTCAATTTTTCTGAGCTGTGGACGGACGACCCGATCGAGCAAGGTTCGTTTTTCCATATCACTCATAGGACCATGTAAAGTGAACATAAAAGATTCACCTAATGGCGTCGTCATAGGCGCAATCCCGCCTGATGCATTGCCAGGCAAAGCTGGCATGACTCCAGTCAAACGCTCATTGACCTGTTGTCGGGCCCAATAAGGATCTGTCCCTTCTGCAAAATCCAGGGTAATGATTGCAATGGCATATTTAGATTGTGAACGTAGTACAGTTTGATGAGGGATTCCCAACATTTCCTGTTCTATCGGTACCACAATACGGCTTTCCACCTCTTCTGGCGTCATGCCAGGAGATTTCATCACAATTTGAACCTGTGTGCTTGATACATCGGGAAAGGCATCAATCGGTAATTTGGTAAATGCCAAATAACCCGCAACACTGATTGCCATACCCAATAACAGCATTAGGATTCGTTGACTCAGTGAAAATGCAATAATACGTTTTAACATGTGCCTAACCTCAATTCACCGCAGTGCTACTGCTGGCAGGTGGTGCCTGCTCTGCACCGAAACCTGACCAAACGGCTTTTAGACGTTCGACACCCCTCACAGCAACTTGAATTCCAGGTTTTAATGCATTTCCAATCACATGACTTTGCTGCTGGTTCGCCCCCACCAATTCCACTGGCATTGCCACGAAACCATTTTGATTTTTGATAAAAATGAAGTGCTTGTTATCTTTTAAAGTTAAGGCAGCACTCGGTATTACCCATGCGGTTTTTGTTGTCGGGTTATGGCTTTGAATATTCGCTTTAACAAACTGTTGTACTTTTAAACAGTTATCCTTGGCCTGCATTTGGACTAGAACATTTTGAGATTGCGTATTGCCTGAAAGTGCTGGTGCAATTTGTTGTACCTGCCCGGTAATTTCACACCCCTCAACTTTGACCAAATCGCCAATCTGGATATATTTGCTATCCGCTAAAGGGGCTTGCAGCATTAATTGCAAAGGTAGATCACTATTCACCAACTGGCCCAGTACTGCACCGGTTTCTACATACTGACCTGCAGATACCTGTAAACTTTCTACACTGCCTCTGGCTGGACTTTTGACATACACTACGGGATTCAATCCCTGACTGCTACTTCCGCCCATAAACTGCAACATGCGTTGCTTGGCATTCAGATCAATATTCAGTCGTTGCACTACATTCTGGGCTTCCTGTACACGTTTTTCAGCAATAATCCCTTCTGCATATAAACTGCGTTCACGTGCCAAATTTTGGCTGGCCAATTGCAATTGCGCACGAATTTGGAAAATGTCATTTTGAATCTGAATTAAATTGGGACTGTGAATGGCCAGTACAGGACTGTGGAGACTAACTTCTGCTAAAGGTTGCACCATTACCTGTTGCACTATCCCCGCTACAGGACTGGTTAAAACCACTTTACTTTCAGGTGACCACTGCGCTTGCCCCTGCAAAGTCAGTGCAAGTTGTACATCACTTGTCGCTTGCCCTAAAGTTTGTAATTGAATACCTGCTTGTTGAATCTGTTTGGGCGAAATTAAAATCTGATTACCAGAGACATCAATTGTTTCTGTTTCATTGGCGAGTACATTTTGTGTCTTTGATTTTTCCACTTTATTTTTATTTAGTAGTAAACTACTGCCCCACCAAATTCCTAAAATCACCAAGACCAATGTGCAAATACTGATAAATAGTTTTTTATTTTGTAATACACTCACCTGCTGACTCACTGATCTACCCTCAAAAATATTTTCTCCCAGAGTAAAATCAAGTTCTTAAGATCTAATTAAATTTGGAAATTCAATTTTTTCGGGGCTTGGTAATCCTCCCATAAATAACCGAAGTTAAAAGTAGAGGTTAAGCAGCCATTAGAGGTGGCCCTCCTTTGTTTGCTTGGTGTGGTCTTTCATGGTTGTAATGCCACAGCCAACTTGTTGCATAATCTTGTACTTCTTCCAGTGTGTCAAATAGATGCTTGCTTAGCCAGCTATAACGTATAGTCCGATTATAACGTTCAATATACGCATTCTGCTGTGGCTTACCTGGTTGAATATATTCAATACGAATACCTTGTTCAGTTGCCCAGCGTACAAATTCATGACTGATAAACTCCGGGCCATTGTCACACCGAATAACTAACGGCTTTTCTCGCCACTCCAGCAACTGATTCAACGTACGAATAACCCTGATTGTCGGTAATGAGAATCCTGCTTCAATGGCTAAACCTTCTCGACGGTAATCATCAATTACATTCAATAATCGAAACTTGCGACCATCGGAAAGTTGATCATGCATAAAATTTAATGACCAAACCTGATTTTCTCGGATTGGATCTTTCAATGGTTCAGGCGCGTGCCGTTTTAGTCTTTTTCTCGGTTTAATACGCAGATTTAGTGCCAACTCACAGTAAATGCGGTAAACCCGCTTGTCATTCCAGCAGTGATTCTCAACATGTCGTAAATATGAGAAGCACAGACCAAATCCCCAATCGGAATTTTCCTCAGTGAGTTCAATGAGCTGTTCAGCAATTAATGCATTGTCATCGCTAAGTTTAACCTGATAACGGTAGCAGGTTTCACTAATGCCAAATGCAGAGCAAGCTAAACGGATACTAACCGCATGCAGGGCAACGGCTTGTTGAGCCATCTGACGTCTATCTTTGGCTGAACTGAGTTCCGCTCCACGACCCTGTCCATTAAACATGGTCATGAATTTAGACATGGCACGGCCATTCGGTTCCATCTTGTTGTCTGCTTTAGTGGCTGGGTTGGCTTGGGTTGCCACATTACGATAGAACTGAATAATACTCTCGTCCTGTTCTATTAGACTCAGGTTGGTGTTGTTAAATACCGCATCAAAATAAACCACAGCTTCGGTCTAGGTCACTTTATGTTGACTGAGCTGTTTCATTTCATACATGTGTTCATCCCATGCACGCAGAGATACGCCCAGCTGCTGTTTAATCTTTTGGGCATCAAAGTGGGTGTTGCGGGACTTTAACTACACCGGCACTACTGTCCTGTCCTTTTAGGGCAATCGCCAAGGTGTTATTACACACCACACGGATGGAGATGAATTGCGTAGTCGCAAGGGTTCCATCACAGCCCGCTGCCAGCAAGTTATAGCCATTGCTGACTTTTTTCTTTTAAAGCAGAAGCCTGTTCAATACGTGCTAAAGCCCAGAATTTCATGTATCCTTTAAGCACACTGGCTATCTCCAGTTGAAAGCAAGACTGCTTTGTTAAATCAGAATAAGAAGTTAAGTATTCCCATCGGTAGACTTCCTGATAGCTCCGGCTGAACATAAATAAAGGCGCATGGGTATCGGAGCGATATAAAACATATATTTTTCATAAGGCATAATAATGCTTTGCCAGCATTCATTCTGGGCATCATATAGCTGCATTGGAGGATTTGTTACACAATTCAATATTTTAAGAACCTCAATTTTTATTTATAGCACAAATAACGTCTATCAATCTGCATAGGTTTGACCCGCCAGCTTATTGCTATTCAACAAAAATTACTCACCTAATTCATTGAAGCCCTCTCTATAAAGTACTGATGCATGTTATTTTATCCAAACGCATCCAATGTCTTCCTAAAAAATTAAATTCAATATTTTTAGACAAGTAAAGATATATTTATTTCAAAGACTTAGTGTCGCTTAATTTCAACTACTGAAGCAATCAAATTTAATACCTTTTACATGAATTCATTATTTCCTGAATCATCTTGTAAGATGCTGATAAGAAATGTATTAATTATTAAGTCTGTACATAAAAATGGCTAAGTCTGTACAGAAGTTAAGGGGTTACTTAAGGAGTATTTATGCCAAGTTCTCAGCTACAAGAACAAATTCAGACGATCAATGTGCTAGAGCAATTTATTTTTGACAAAATCTGCTCGTCTCCATTTTTGGGTTTCCATAAATCTATCCTCATGGCATCTAATGAAGAAGATTTAAGGCAGGCAATATATACCTTGATTGACGAAGGTTATTTCCAAGAGTTGGAAGAAGATAAAATAAAAAGACTTTGTAACAAACCTGTTAAGGCATTTTTTCCAGATCAGGATGGGAATGATCAAGTTGCAAAGCTTGATTTCGAATATCGCCCCAAACATTATCACGAAGTACTTCAAGCTATTCGTCAATTTAGATTTTCAATAAAATCTAATGCTTTAGAAAATATTCAAAGTGAATTCAATAAAATTCGAACTACTTATTCATCACATGTAGATTGCATGAATCAGAAAATGCTACCATCTATTCTAAGAAATTTTTTAGAACAAGGGGTCTCTAAGTCCTTCAAAAAATATAATTTTCAGCGCATACGCAAACAACCCTTTTACAACTTTGTGGAAAGTTATATTCAGAATTATAGAGGCCGAAAATTTAGTAGTTTAAAGGAAGTATACAAAGACTTAGATTTGAAAGTGACTGCAATAATTTCTCAATCTATCCAAGATGAGATCAATCATTTAGAAGATTTATTAAAAATTATGGTAAACAAACATAAAGAATGCTCAATATTCAACCATCGCAAAGCCATTATACCTTTATCTGTTGCTGAACAAATATCGTTACTTAAGCAAGGCAAACCTATTTCATCTACGTCATTCTATTCATTGCAGGACCTTACTGATTTTCAAGAACAGTTCGAATCGTTCAATGACTGGAAAGAGAATATTGAAAATAAAATTAACACTTTAAAAAGTGAACTAGTAACTTTTAATAATCCAGATGCCCCTTTTGAAAGAAGCAAGGCTTACCTAAATGAAAGGCCCGACCTAAAAGAAAAACTCAAGGAAAAATGCATAGTTAATAAAAAATCCTAGCATATCTTTATCATTTCCCCCGTTGACGAACTTTTGATGATCTCTAATGTTTTATTTTTTTCCTTGATTAGTCCAAAGCTAATCTATAAGGAGTAAAAATGAACACATCAATCAATCCAATCCAAATGCTTAGACTTCGTGAGCTTATCAAACTGATTGGTTTATCTCGGTCATCCATTTATGACCGACTAAACCCACGCTCGAAACGTTACGACCCTGACTTCCCCAAGCCAGTGAAGTTAAACCGGGCTTCACGCTGGTTAGTCAGCGAGGTTGAAGAGTGGATTAGAAATAAAATGTCCTGCCGAGATCGAGCCGATTCGGTGAGCTAATTCTGTACAAACAGTTTCTCAAAAACATGCACGATTCACGCAACTTTTGAGTTTAGCTCTTCGGATTAGCTTAGGGTTTGAATTACGGTATTTATATCATTTATATAATACTATCCAATGACTTATCTATATCTTTATAGAGTATGTAATTGGCTTAATATTCATATAAATAAAAACTTGAATTTAACTACATAAATACAAGTACTAAATACCCTATTCCATAACCTCTTCTATCTAACCAAATTATATTCCCGCATGGAGACTGCCTTAGCACAGTGTCCAAGGGAGAGCTTTACTTAATCGTTGTGTTTTTAAGTCAATTCCATTTAATTCAAGGCTTAGACATGACTAAACCCAAATTATCCAATACAGCTGGACTGTTTACGATGCTCGATCATGAGCTCCTAGAGCAAGCGAAATTTGATCATCAACACACAGTACTGAATCATGGTGAAGAGCAGAGAGTTGCCATCCATCATCAAGACAATATTGTCACACCACTATTGCAGCAAATTGAGTTGGTGCAAGCTGTCATGGCATGTGAGTCCCCTATTGTTAAGATTGTACCTATAAAGCAGCACGGTTTAACTGATCGTTTTTTTCGTAAATTTGCAAAACCCATTGAACCTTTAATGAAAAGTTTCTTTGAACTGCTTCATGCATACACACCTCCAGAGATAGAGCCTGGTGTGGCCTGTCTTGCTTTTGATCATGCTCGATCTCAACTCACTCAAGATGAATTCGATGAACTGGCAACTCAGGGCGTTGGATCATCACATCATCTTGAAGTTATTCAGCCATTTGTTGATGCCTTACTACACCTTGTAGAATTGATTAAGTCGTATATGAATGATCCTAAAGTCAAAAAAAAAGTCCGTGACCAAAATAACCATTGTAAAAATATGAAAATGGTTTGCGTTGGATACATTCAACAATTGCTGGAAGTCTACTCTAGGTTATTGGTCGTTCGAATGGATTTATCCCTTATGCGAGATCAACAGACTTTACTGAAAAATGCTTATAGCCTGAAAGAAATTCGCTCCAAGCATGATTTGGCTTATATCAAAGCATGTACTCAAAAGCTGCTGAATAACAAACGGAATAATCCAGTCATGAAAATGCTTGTGGGTTATATCTTTCGCTTCGAATACACCGTCCGCTCTGGATTTCATGTGCACTGTTACTTTCTCTTCAATGGGGATAAGCAACTACAAGATATTACCCTCGCCCAAGGCATTGGCAAATTGTGGAACAAAGTTACACAGGGCCAAGGCACTAGCTATATCTGCAATATGAGAAAGGAATCTTATCGTCACTGTGCAATTGGCATGGTTCATTATGCAGATACTGAAAAACTGGGGTATCTGTATAAAACCTTTGATTACATCTGCAAAACTGAACAGCTGTTTGATTTTACCAATATGAAAGGCGCACGAGGCTTCCAACTCGGCGAAGTTCCAGAAAACACATCAAATGCTGGTCGTCCACGTAAATATGCTCAGCAACTCAATTTAAATTTTTAAATCATGCTTATGATATGGGAGACACTCATGCCAATCCATGCCCGTGATATTTTAACTGCCCAAGAACAATTTGATTCTCTGGAAATGCTGAATCATGTGACCAAAGCTGGAAATCGAGGCTTTACCAATTATCCACCGCATATACAGCCAGTTGCACTTTCAATGTATAACACCATGGCAAAAAAAATACGTTCAGCAAAGAACCTAAAAATTTTTACGCATCAACCCACTGGGATGCCAACTGGGTTTCCTGATTTATACCTAACCAAGTTAGGGCAATTGGTGATACCAGTTATACACGATTACACCTTTAATCCCTTTGTGAATGGACGCTTTAGGAATATGACGGTCAATCCATTGATTAAACTCATGGCTGAAACCTTGACTGCACACCAACTTTCCAGTGGTCAGTTTTTAAATCGTGAATACTATGAAAAAGCTGTAGATACCTGTTTTTCAGACTTTAAGGTTCGATGTGGTACGCGTAACAGCACCACCATATTTAACTCTTGGCGAGCCATGTATGTAAAATCTCAAGGTGATATCAATCGCTTTATCGATATAATGATTGATGAATCTCCAAGGTTCGAAGTTCACTCTATTGTTGTCCAATTGAAAACAGCTTCAGGGAAAATGCCTCAATTCGGCGATGAACAATTCAAAGGTCAAACGGAGAATGAAATGTTGGCTGATCTTGTAGAGCCAATCATAAAAGCGGTCTGGCTGAACAAAGATTCAAACGATGTGATTGGCATCCTGTCTAAAAATGAGATCGATATTATCGGTGATATAAGTAAAAGGCTGATTTTCTTTGTGAAAAAAGAATACACAGATATGGATAATTGGACTGATACAGAATTATTCCAAACTGTTCATCCATTTTTTGAAAATACGATTACTCACAGTATTTCTTATGGTGACGTGCCATCAATGAATGCTGGTGTAGCTCCAATGTTCCAAGGGCAGCATTTAAACTTTTACGATTTAAATCAGTCAGGCATTGCTCCAAGGTTAAATCGTTTAAAGGCACATCTTTACGGTACTGACTATTGGATGCGTGTAGATGGGGATAGGGCTACTGTGCGAATTGAACATCAATACGGTTGATATAAGCTAAATAAACCCAACGAGCTATATAGCTCGTTGGGTTTATGTTCACTAGCTATCCCATTAATATTATTTAATATAATTTATTACTAAGTTGTTTTAATGATGGATTGGACATAAAAATAAAAAAACATATTAAATATCAATCTAATAAATAAATCAGAAATTATTATGGTGCAAAATTGGTGTAATTGTAGAAAATTTAAATAGTGTTTTTATTTGTTGTTGATATGTCTTAAGTTATCCACATTCCAACAAGCTACTTAAGCTATATCAAATTACCCCTATATTGCCTGATTGTGGAAGAATAGCCAACCTAAAGCAACGCTCTCATCAAATGATATATCCCCTTAGCTAATGACCGCCTTTGAACTCAACATTGTTCATCTATGCTTTGCTTTTGAACGACAAACTATATTGCACAAAACCAAATAAATTTTTAGACTCAAGTACCCTCCCTATTTCAACAAAGAAAAAATGAAAGAAAAAATTTTAGCCTTTGTAAAAAAAATGAACGGTCATGTTTCATTTGTAGAGTTACAAAATCAGTTTCCTGAAATAAAGGGAAATGAACATTTCGGACAAGAAAGTTTTAACTTATTGTTCTGGCCGAATGTAACGATGGAATTTATTGAGTCAATCAATACCCTAATAAAAGAAAATAAACTGAAGTTTGCGCCTTGCGAACCATTACTCTATACAGGAGATGGCGTAATTTTTGACTTTCCTGTCGCAAAAGAGTTCAAGAAATATGCCACTCTACGTTGGTATCCAATGGTTTTTAGTGCTTTTTGAACCTATCTTAGGTCAGTTTAGGTACTGACCTTTGTACTTCATATAGAATAATTTTAAATAATAAAACATAAAATACATACATCATACGAAAAAAACATGATACATTTTGACAAAATCATTCGAGTCTTAAACTTATGGATATTAATGAGCTCCGTCCACACATTCAAAGCCGAATCGCTCATGAATTTGGTAATATTTTTTTAGACAACCTAGAGTTTTCTATAAAAAATAAACTATTAGAAAAAGATATTTTTATTCAAGAAATTTTTGACTCTCCAGAACTTGCGAAACAAGAAAGTCCAAAATATGAACCAGGTTTGATAATGGATGCTCTTAACTGTACAGCAATAGATGCTGGTCACAGAGCTTCGGTTGAAGATACAAAACCCAAAGGTCATCAATTTGTGCAGATGACAACCAACTCTTGTCATGTCGTTATATCTAGAAGAGATTCAAAAAATACTAGAAATGCTCATTTTTATATAGAACAAGCTCGGTCAAATATTGGTCTTGTAAAAGATCATCAAAGTGATCTTTTAATTAAAGCTCTTCTTAGTGAAGAAGCAGAGCTTGATGACTTACTATTTGTTTGTGTAACCACTTATTGGAATTCAGATTTTGAATTACTCGATCTAGATTTCATAATTCCACATCCAATTGAAAACAGACCTATTCTACATTTTAGTTTAGCAGAACTTAAAAAATCTGCCTTAGAACCAATGACTGAAGTCGCAGAAGAACCTATACTCGCGATCAAGAAGCGCCTTGAACAAGCTGATGATGATTCTCGCGCTTCAACTGAGTAAATATTGGAGGTACAGAGGATGTTGGGTATAGATAAGTTCGAGCCAGAAAGGTTGAAACTTGCCCGTCAAATGTACGATGACTTAAGTAAGACTGCTTTGGCTACAATGATTGATGTAGCACCATCTACTGTTACAAAGTGGGAAGATGGTACTCATAGCCCTCAGCCAGAGGTACTGAATAATCTAGCTGAGGCTTTAGGCATTCCTTTACATTGGTTTATTCGTAAAATTCCAAATTACGGTAACCCTTTATTTCTAAATCGTGCAAAAAAACGTGTGCTTAAAGCACCTTGTTTTAGATCTAATGCAATGCTAATGAATTTAGCAGAAGTACATGCTATCGCAGATGAATGGATCTCTTTTCCTAAAGTTGATTTGATTACAGCTCTATCTAGAGAAGAGGCTCTATCATTGGATGATGGAAAAATTCAGTTACTGGCGGAGCAATTACGTACTCATTGGGGATTAGGCTCTTCCCCTATCCCAAATTTAATGAAACGTATGGAACGTGCTGGTCTTGTAGTTGCTAGATTTGAGATTGGTTATGAAGAGATGGATGGTACATCCGCTTGGATTAATGATAAGCCTTATATTTTTATTGCTGCCGATAAACATAACTACTTTAGGAGTAGGTTTGATTTAGCACATGAGTTAGGCCATATCGTAATGCATAGATATCTCACTGAGGAAGATAAGAAAAATTGGTTCGATAAGCTTGAAAAACAAGCTCACTATTTCGCCAATTGTTTTTTATTTCCAACGAAAGCCTTCATTGCGGAAACGAGAAGTCGTATTTCATTAGAATCCCTGATGTTACTTAAAAAGCGTTGGGGGATTTCTTTAGCTGCAATGATATATAAAGCTAAGGATTTAAATATTATTTCTGAAGATCAGTATTCTAAGCTTTGGAGAAGTTACCGTTATCGTGGTTATACAAAGTCAGAACCTTACGATACTGAAACTACTCCTGAAGAGCCTAATCTACTTAAAAATACGATCAAGATGTTGCTTGAACAAGGAGGATTCGATAAAGCTAATATTATTGATAAATTCGGCCTAAAAAAACATTTAGAACTGTTAGCGGGATTACCCAAAGGCTTTCTAGATGATGATTTTGGTCAAATAATTAATATGAAGCCCACAACCATCAAATCGAATCAACTTGAAAGTTTAACGCAATCAAGCAAATCTGCGGAGATCATTAAATTCTCACGAAACTAAAAATACCCCCCTGTTAAATCAGGGGGGTATTTTATCCATAAAAGGTAGCGAGAATTTTTATATATTTCCCATATAAACAACTGATAAATTAGAAATTTGAAGTTCTTGATATATCATGGTAAATACTCCCTCCAACCCCTTTAAACTTTTCAACCAGCGCTGCTATTTTTTGAAAAATGCTCTGCTTTTTGGTTAAGTATTGTGGGTTTAATGGACTCATTTTAGGCAGAATAGCATTGAGCTCAGTGCCATTATCACTGGCAAATTCCCGTTTCAGCGAGGTCGCAATATAACGTCTCGCTGCATCTTCATTCAACTTCTCATCATCGATCAACTCTTTTACTTCACGCTGTTGCTCTACTTGAGCAAAAGTAAAAAAAGCATCTATCACACTGGCCTTATCACCAATCTGATCTAAATCAGTTTGATTAATAAAATCGACCAACAAACTTTCTTTGGCACGATTGCCAATGCTGGCACGAATCACGCGACGTACATCTTCAACTAGTGAGGCTTTATCCTTCACTTTTTTATTGTTCTCAAAAATTAGCTCTAGAATGTAATCTAAATTGATTTCTTGTGATTTGAGCAAGTCCACTTCAAAAACCACATCATTCCAATCAATGCTTGATTTTTCTTTATGTTCTGCCGACTTCTCCCGACGTATCCAGTCACGGATATCGTTATAAGTAGATCGGTAATCTTGAATTTTCCGCTCAGCAGGCATTTGAATGCTTTGTAGCGCAGTCAGGCTCTCATCACTTAAGTAATACTTATTCTTGAATGCTTCCACTGCCTCAGAGTCATTCATATCCACGGTTTGTAGTTCTTTTAAACTGGCATATTCATCATAGTTTTGCAGCACATTTTCGACACGCAAATATTCACCAAAGAGTTTCGCAAAAGCTTTCTTGTCTGATTCTTTGAAAATTGCATCGGGATTTGGAAAGCGCTGCTCTAATTCTGTTACCACATCTACAAAGCCCCGACGTGCTTCACCTGTAACAACATCTGTAAAGCCTTGCATGTATTCCGTGTAACTTTTTTCGAGCACCACGTTTTTAGTATTTGTATCACCAAACAAGGTAATCGCATCAATGGTTGCTTGCTCTAAATCACGGAAGGTAACGATATTGCCAAAGGTTTTAGTCGCATTATAAATACGGTTGGTACGTGAATAAGCCTGCATCAAACCGTGATAACGTAAGTTTTTATCAACAAACAATGTATTCAATGTTGGCGCATCAAAACCAGTTAAAAACATACCGACCACAATGAGCAAGTCTATTTCTTTAGCTTTGACTTGTTTGGCTAGGTCACGATAATAATTTTGAAAGCCCTTACTATCCACACTAAAGTTAGTTTTAAACAAACTGTTATAGTCAACAATTGCCGCATTTAAAAACTCTTTTGCGCTGCTGTTCATGGCTGAGACATCAAAACTTTCATCTTGAATATCACCTACAGCATCTTGTTCTTCATTGGCTGCAAAGGAAAATATCGTGGCAATTTTTAACGGTTTATCATTATTTTTCTGTAAGTCATTCAACGATTCATAATACAGCTTTGCTGCCTCTACACTGCTAACGGCAAACATCGCATTAAAACCTTTACTGCTTGCTTGCAGGCGGTGAGTTTTCTGGCGGAAATTATTCAGGATGTACTGGCTAATCTGACGAATACGATCAGGATGCAATAAGGCTTGTTTGTTTTCCGCTGCTGTGAGCTTTTTCTCATCCTGTTCAGTTTCAATCGTTTTAAATTGTGGACGTACATCGTTGTAATCCACTTTAAACTTCAGCACTTTTTCATCACGGATTGCATCAGTGATAACATAAGCATGTAGTTCACGACCAAACACGCTCGCCGTGGTTTCAGCACTCAGCGCATTTTGCGGAAAAATGGGCGTGCCTGTAAAACCAAACTGATAGTACTTTTTAAACTTCTTTTTCAGATTCTTCTGCGCTTCACCAAACTGGCTACGGTGACATTCATCAAAAATAAATACCACTTGCTTATTATAAATTGGCAAGTCAGCTTCACTTTTCATCAGATTGTTTAGCTTTTGGATAGTAGTGACAATAATTTTATTATCATCTTTATCCAGATTTGCTTTTAAACCTGCGGTACTGTCCGAACCATTGACGCTATCAGGCGAAAAACGTTGGTATTCTTTCATGGTCTGATAATCGAGATCTTTACGATCCACCACAAAAAAAACCTTCTCAATAAAATCTAGCTCAGTTGCCAAACGTGCGGCTTTGAAGCTTGTTAAAGTTTTACCTGAGCCTGTGGTATGCCAAATAAAACCGCCACTTTCCGTTTTGCTCCAGCTTTTCGCCTGATACGAACTTTTGAGTTTCCACAAAATGCGTTCAGTCGCAGCAATTTGGTAAGGGCGCATCACCAATAAAGTATCACTGACATCAAACACTGAGTAATGCAACAGCACATTCAGTAAAGTATTTTTTTGAAAGAAAGTCGCAGTAAAATCTTTTAAATCTTTAATCAAACTGTTATCTGCTTTCGCCCAGTTCATGGTGAAATCAAATGTGTTTTTATTACGTGCTGTAGTATTGGCAAAATAACGGCTATCCGTGCCATTGGAAATCACAAACAACTGTAGGTACTTATACAAGGAGTTTTCACTATTAAAGCTTTCCTTACTATAACGGTGTACCTGATTAAAGGCTTCACGAATGGCAATGCCCCGTTTTTTGAGTTCGATCTGTACCAATGGTAAGCCATTGACCAAAATGGTGACATCGTAACGGTTTGCATGACTGCCTTTTTGTTCAAACTGTTTAATCACCTGCACTTTATTACGAGCTATGTTCTTTTTATCTAGCAGATAGATGTTTTGAATACGTCCATCGTCAAAGACAAAATCATGAATATAATCATCATGAATTTTGCGGGTTTTATCTATAATACTGTCGCTTGGTCTATCCAAATAAGTTTCAACAAAACGCAACCATTCGCCATCTAAAAACTGTACGCCATTCAATACTTGCAGTTGCTCACGTACATTGACTAGCATTGCTTGAGCATTGTTTAAAGCAGGTAGATATTCATAACCTTGATTAACCAAGTCTTGAATCAGCTCTCGCTCTAAATCCCCTTCGCTTTGGTAGCTGTCCACCGCTTGCCATTCTTTGCAATATTTGTCTAAGACAATAAAATTATTGGTTTCAGCAATCGGTTTATAGTTGGTCATGGTTTTGATTCCACAAATTTTTTATCAAGTAAAATAGTTCAAAGTAATTGTTAGTTTTTAGATAAAGTTGCGTTTAAATTTTTCATGATTTTCAATATTGCTTTGAATATCATCGTGATTCCAGATTTGCAATTCCCAAGGAAAATAAAAATTACTTCTGTTTTTAAAGTAAATATGTAAACCTCGATAGCCTTCTTTGTCCTGCAAATACCAGTTTTTAAGGTTTAGTTCATCTTGCCAGTCATCTAGCAAATCCATCACGCTGTTGATTTCTTCAGTCGTCAAAATAATACGTGCACCAAAAATATCATTCAGCCAATTGTTTACAGGGTATTGGTCTTCACGAGCAGAATAGCGCTGGATTTTGTCATCAATACTTTCACGGGTTTTGACACGATAAAAATATTTGATGTCTATATCCGCGGTCATCAGATAATCATTGATGCTCTCATGCAAAGTTAAGCGATATTTATAAATATGCGAAACAGGCACATGTCGAATGGTTTTAGACAAGTTAATTTTCTCAATTTTTCCTTGTTCAAAATAATCCTTGGAAAAATGATGATGCAAGCGATTAATTTCACCGATGAGTTGTTTAACTTGACTAATTTTATCCATGTTTTACTCCGCAGATGTCAATGCACTTAGGCTGATGATTGAGGAAACTTAACAGTAAATCACGATAATACTCGTACTGCTTTTGACGCAGTTCAATTTCACGCGGTAAACCTTCGGTAAGAGAGTTAGCCAAAGCATCAAAATTATCAAGAATAGATACTATACGCTGTTGCTCGGCTAAAGATTTATTAGCATCGTCAGGATGTGGAATGGGTAATTTAACTTGTTTAAGGGCATTGGCATTAAATTGTGGCTGCCCTCCGCCTGAAACTAATTTATTAGCTTGATCCCAAAATAAGTCACTTTGTGCAAAATGCCAATAATATTTTGGATTAACGATTTTCTCATCAAAGCTTAATTTAATTAAAAATCCTGCATAAATTGCAGGATACTCCTCCTCAAAAATCATTGTTTTGCCGAAAGTTGCACCTGTTCTAGCCATGAGTAAATCATTTTTCTTTAGAAAATATTTTTCATTTTCGTCAGAAATATTCACATACTTTGGTTCTTCTTGTATCAGTTTACCATTTGCATTTATGTCTGTAATTCTCACGAAGCGGGCATCTCCAGAATCTTGAGCTTTCGCTGCATAGCCGTAGGTAAATTCACCAATATTTCCCAAAGTCTTCCATTCAACCTCTATCCGCCGTCCGATCTCGTCCGATCTCGTCCGATCTCGTCCGATCTCGTCCGATCTCGTCCGATCTCGTCCGATCTCGTCCGAAGACGATTGTGCTTCGCCCATATCAAATGTCAACAACTTATCTCTAAAATATTGATATTGTTGATTTCTTAGTTTAAGCTCCGCAGTCAGCTCCGCAGTCAGCTCCGCAGTCATAGCGGTAAATGCATCTAAAATTCGGACGATTTCGGTTTGAACTGATAAAGCAGGAATCGGAATTCGAAATTCTTTCACCTTGGTATCTGAAATTGCTGGATACGCTGAACCACTTTGGTTTTCTTCAACATAATTTTTAAAATTTTTAGAGGCAATATTATAGTAAATCCACTTTGGTAAAACTTCATCAATTTTTGCCCTCAAAACACAATAGCCAGTACTAGCTATTTGTCCAGAAAACTCAGCACCAATCAAGGTTAGGCGCTGTTGAGCTGGACGAGTCGTTGCAAAAATAACATCATTTTCTTCTACAAGTTTTTGTGCTCGGCTTGGTGCATTTTTTGCGGATATCTCGATAGTTTCAGTGATAGTAAGGGTTTCTCGATCCACTGATGTCAAATCAATATAGCGATAGGTATCATCTGTATCACGCCATCTAATATTATTTGTAGGTAAAGTGACTTTTCTCAAGGCTTTCCATTCAACTGTCTTTCCATCCAGCAACTTTTCTAAAAATTTTACGTTGCTCATGCCATGTCCTCACCTTCAATCTCCGCCACTATCGCATCAATCTCTTTACGAAGTTGGTCAATTTTAGCCACCGTCGTTTTTAGCTCAGCATTCAGTTGGACAATATCCACCTTTTCACGGGTGTCTTTAGCTTCAACATAACTACTGACAGACAAATTGTATTCATTTGCTTGAATCGCCTCAAAAGCCACAGACTTAGCAAAATGATCTACATTAGTTTTGCTGTCAAACACCTGCATGATTTTTTCAATATGCACTTCAGTCAGAACATTGGTATTCGTTTCTTTTTTAAAATAATCTTCACCACTAGCATCAATAAATTGAATGGCTGTATCAGTTTTATGTTTAGAAAGCACCAGAATATTTACAGCAATTGTCGTCCCATAAAACAAGTTTGGTGCAAGTGAAATCACTGTCTCAACATAGTTATTATCAACTAGATATTGGCGAATTTTCTGCTCAGCTCCACCACGATAAAAAATCCCTGGGAAGCAGACAATCGCAGCCCGTCCTTTACTTGAAAGATAACTCAGAGCATGTAACACAAATGCAAAGTCAGCTTTAGATTTCGGTGCAAGCACACCTGCGGGAGCAAAGCGTTCGTCATTAATTAAAGTGGGGTCATCCGAACCAATCCATTTCACCGAATACGGTGGATTAGACACAATCGCATCAAATGGCTTGTCATCGCCAAAGTGTGGTTCTCTTAAGGTGTCACCTAACTGGATATTAAACTTGTCGTAGTTAATGTTATGCAAAAACATATTCATACGTGCAAGGTTGTAGGTAGTATGATTCAGCTCTTGTCCAAAAAAACCGTCTTCGATAATGTGAGCGTCAAAGTGTTTTTTGGCTTGTAAAAGCAAAGAACCTGAACCGCAAGCAGGGTCATAAATTTTATTGACCGTTGTTTGTTTATGCATGGCTAACTGAGCAATTAATTTAGATACATGCTGTGGCGTAAAGAACTCACCACCTGATTTACCTGCATTGGCAGCATAGTTAGAAATTAGAAACTCATACGCATCACCAAACAGGTCAATATGACTGGTATTAAAGTCACCAAAATCCAGCCCAGCTACGCCCTTGAGCACAGCAGCCAAACAGATATTTTTATCTTTAACGGTATTGCCCAAACGGTTGCTGGTGGTGTCAAAGTCAGCAAATAACCCTTTTATATCCTGCTCCGACGGATAGCCATTGGCTGAACTTTCAATACTAGCGAAAATAGCAGCTAAATCGGTATTCAGACTTTCGTTCGTATTAGCACCTTTGGCAATATTGCTAAATAATTGGCTTGGGTAGATGAAATACCCCTTAGTTTTAATCGCATCATCTTTGATCTCTGCCGTAATGACTTGATCAGAAAGTTCAGCATATTGAATGCTGTCGTCACCGCCTTCTATATAACTGGAAAAGTTTTCACTAATAAAGCGATAAAACAGCGTACCCAATACATATTGTTTAAAGTCCCAACCGTCCACTGCGCCACGGACATCGTTGGCAATCTGCCAAATTTGGCGTTGCAGTGCTGCGCGCTGTTGGGTACTGGTCATGGAAACATCCTAAAAAATCGTTGTTAAGAAAGTCTAGCTCGTGGGTTTTAAAACTTTACAGCTCAGCTTAATCCCCTAATGCACCTTCCTAAATAAAACAACTTAAAAGAGTATGAGAGATTGTTCATATGTTAAAAAGCTGTAGATTCGAGCTGCATATGCGCTATTCAATCTCTTTCGTGTTGCGCATAAACAATGCAATAAAGTCTAAAATCGATAAGCAGAAGGAGTTTAGCAAAAAATCAAGTTTTTTAGCGAACTTCGGTGTTAAAAAGACATGATTTGTCGCACTGATGTATGGCTGGATTCTCTGCTATACTTATTTTAATTGTTAAATTGATGGAGTCTCAAAATGCTTAAGACCACCGAACAGAAAAAAAAATATATTCAAGAGACGCGTTTGCAAAACTACCAAGCCAGCCTCAAGCTTGAAGGGATTACCACATCAGGTAATCTAACCCAACTAAGCAAAGCGCAAATTTTGCAAAAATATAAAAAGTATTCACAACCAGAAAGCTAACTGAGTACGGCTATGGATAAGTATGGGGAACTAGAGGATAGCCTATATTGCTATTCAGGGACAAATATTCTAAAAAACAAGCTGAATATCCGTGATGAGCAGGTTTTAGAACAAGCGGAACTTGAACTATCAGGCTTATCGAGTAGCTTAATTGAATATGCGGAACCGCCTTACGATTTGCAATACTTACAATCTATCCATGCACAGCTTTTTGGTGACTTGTATGAATGGGCTGGACAACTTCGGAAAATTGATATCTCTAAAGGTGATACTCGCTTTTGTACATTTTCCCGTATTGAAATTGAAATAAATAAATTACTTAATCCACTTCAGCAACAGAATTATTTTCAAAGCCTAGAACTAGAAGAATTTATACCTAAACTTGCTGATTTGTATTGCGAACTCAATGTCATCCATCCGTTTCGTGAGGGTAATGGACGTACCCAACGTATCTTCTTTGAACACCTAATTGCCTACTGTGGCTATGGCATTGATTGGTCGAAAATCAACTCTAAAGAACAATGGGTACAAGCAAATATTGAAGGCTTTTATGGTAATTTGCAGCTATTAATTCAAATATTTGAATCATGTCTTACCCTACCAGACTAAAAAATAAGGGAGCCAAAGCTCCCTTCAATTAGTGACTAGCCAACTTGTTCAGAATCCATTAATTGACTTACCAAGCTGACTAGATAATTCAACTGTGCTCAATTCACAGCTCTAACACTCTTCTGCAACCCCTGCTGAATCTCCTGCACATAGCCCAATTGCGCTGAATGCTCTGTATCTACAGCACTGTCATTGTTTGGATAAAACTCCTCTAGCAATTCCATCCCCTCCTCTGCATGCACCTCAAATATGGCATTGGCAAAACCCTGCCGCGCAATCTGATCTAATGCAGCCTGATCAAACCCTGCCTGCTTACCTTGTTGGTCAATCTCCTTGGCTGTCTGTATCGCGGATTGCAAATCCACACCTTCCCGTAACGTTAAATCCACGTAATACACAGGCTGACGATAGCTTTGGGTGGTGCTTTTCCCACGCAAGGTGAGCTGCAATGGTAAACACGACAACAAACCACCTGAAGCTGCATGGTAGTAATTCAAACGTGCAGCCAAAGTGCGAATACTGTTAAAGCCTGTGGTTCTAAAAATAAAAGTCCCAAACTCATCGGCTTCGCCTAAATTGACATGTAGGCGTCCATAAGGCTTACAGTGCCCGCCTTGTCCAAGTGGGCATAAGTCTGGGGATGGACAAGGATGTTGCTCTACACCTTGTGATGTAATGCGTTGGCAGGTCTGACCATTCCCCACACAAATCGGGCGACCTGTCTGTCGGTCAAATAAACTATATTCAGCTCGAAGATTGAGTTCAGGATCATTGAAGATCATACGCACAGGAATGCTACGCAGTTTTTGATTCGGTGCCTGACTACGCAATTGCTCATCCAAGGGGTGTTTAATCCAACTGTCCTTACCCTGTATTTGACTGGTAATGGTGAACTGATCGTCTTTCTCTGGCAGACGCTTGCCATTCTTTTCTATTACACGGCCAATACTGATCCGTCCCAAGATGGGTGGTGTGATTGCTAAGCCTTTAATCATGTTGAAATTCCTCTGTCGTTGAGATGTTTAGGTGTGTTGCCCTGTGTCCTTAAAATAAAATCGGCATAAAAAATCCCATGCAGGGCTGCACGGGATTTAAGGTTTCTTCTTGCTGAGTGTTTGGCTCTAGGCTTTAAGCTAATCTTGATAAATGTTGAAACGACGACTGCCTGCTTTCTGCAATGGGTATTGTTGGATGATTTCAGGTTGGTGCTGAAGTAAGGACTTGGTATCTAGGCTAATACTGTCCTTGCTCTTCTTCCATGTCACTGAACCTTGCTGAAATACGGCACGTTCATGTTCCTGCATCAGTGCCTGAACACGGTGTTTGAGTAGATCAAACTGGCTTTGGTGTTGTTCAATCTGCTGTTTTTCCTCTATCAACTGATCAAACAGTTCATTGGCAAGTTCGACCTCCGTTAGATCAACACAGCTCAGTGGGGTATGTTCAGGATAGAGCTGTTGTAAAGCTTTGGCTGCCGATTCACTGGCATCCACTGCTGGTGGAACGTCATTTTCAACACATTCCCAAAATAATCGTTCTGCCTGAATGATCTGTTCAATCAAAGCTTCATTACGACTGACTTTGTAGATTTTGGTTTCCTGTCCACACAGCAACACACAAATATGTGCCGCTTGCTTGCCTGTCACCGCCAGTTGATGTTGTACCTGACACAACACGTATAACGGCACACCATCTCGCCACAGTTTGGCACCATATTCCCCCGCGGTTTTGCATTCTAGGATTTGCACGTCTTCATTGCCCACCACGGCATAATCCAAGTTTGCCAACATAAAGGCTTTATCAGGATCAGGATGCTGTAACACCGCATTGACTCGTCTCACTTTATTATTGGTGTGCATGCTGTAGTATTCTGCCACCAAGGGTTCTAACTGCTTGCCCCAATATAAAGGTGCATGTCCTGAGCTTTCATCATCAATGTTTTGCTGTACCCGTCCTGTTTTGATCATCCACAGTTCCAGCATCGACATATAAGGATTCAAGCCACAGGCGGCTGCGGCATCACTGCTACCAATCCCCTGTTTACGCACTTCAAGCCATGCCTGATAGTCCAATTGTTTGGTGTTGATCAGACGTTTGGCATTTAAGCTGCGTTTTGAACCTGATTGACTTTGTTTAAGCTTGTCATTGGCTACAGTTGGTAAATACTGAGATTGAGACGTTACTGTTGGGTTTATAATCTGATTCATGGGTTTATCCTTCTATCATTGATTTTAAAACAGCATAAAAAAAAGCCACATCCGAAGATGTGGCAAAGAGGGATCGTTGATTAGGAGGACACTTGATCGTACGGATCACATGCCCTGATGGTAAAGTTTCAAGATTAAATTCAGCTTAAGCCGCTAAGCGTAAAGCTTGTTCTAATCCACGTTGTTTCAATGCTGCCCCTGCACCAAACCAAGCAGAGTCAAGGCGGTGATCGGTACTCATCGCGCGACGTTCATGATCCACAAATTCTGTGATCGCACAAAGTAATCCATAGGCGGTGTCTTTGGCTGAAGATAAATCTGCCCCACGTCCCTGCCCATTAAACATATTCATGACTTTGGTCATGGCACGTCCATTCGGTTCAGTTTTATTGGGTTGTGGATTGGCTTGAGACGCGACATTACGGTAGTACTGAATAATGTTATCCTCCTGTTCCATCGCACTTAGGCTATTATTATTAAATACCGCATCAAAATAAGCTGCTGCTTCTTTCTGGGTGACTTTACGTTGGGTGAGTTGTTTCATTTCATAAATGTGGTCGTACCATGTTTTCACTGAAATACCAAGTTGATCTTTGACTTTGTCGGCATCGAATTTGGTACTGTGCGGTACTTTGACCACGCCTGTACTTGAGCTCTGTCCTTTTAAAGCAATCGCTAAAGTGTTGTTACACACCACACGGATGTTGGTGAATTGTGCGGTGGTGGCTAAAGTGCCATCACATGCGGTTGCTAGCAGAATATAGCCATTGCTGACATCTCCACCTTTCAATTCTGCAGTTTGTCCTGTACGTGCCAAAGCCCAGAACTTTTTCCCACCTTTTAGGACACCTGCGGTTTCCAGTTCAAAGCCTGATTGCTCAGTCAGATCACGGTAGAACTCCAGAATTTCCATCGGTTGGACTTCTTGATAACGCTGACTCACCACCGATAAAGGAGCATGGGTATCTGAACGGTACAGTACCCGTTGTTCTTCATACGGCATAATGATGCTTTGTCCACGATCATTTTTAGCCATGTAGCTGACATTGGATGATTCAATACGCCAATCCATACCTGCTTGCTTGGCCCAGACTTCAATCGGTTGGTTTGGGCTAAGTTGATTGCCTAGACCATGCCACGGGGTTTGTCCGACATACGCCATTTGTTCAATTTGATGTGCCATTTTGATTATTCCTTAAATAAAAGTGAAAGATGTAAAGATGCAGAAATGTGCTGTAAGGGTTTAAACAATCCATCTATTCAAAGATGTAACCGTGTAAAGTCAGAGATGCGATTACGGCACCCATGCAAACGTTTGTTGGCAATCCAAACAGAGATACTGCTCGGCATTGCTGTAATATTTTTCATAGCAGTACTGACTGACAATAACCAATACACCACCCACCACAACACCGATGGCTGCGCCTGTAAAAGGCGGGAATCCTGCCTTTTTGGCAAGCTGCATGCCGAACAGCGCCATCTGTGTCGGTGAAATACAGCGTTGCAGTTGTTCGAAATAGTTGGCGTTTGCATGACTTGAATCAGTCTGTCTGACATGGGTGGACTGACAATAGGGGCATTGAATTAAGGACATTGAATATTCCTTGTTAAATGAATTGGGTACGAAAAGCTGAATTGAGGGCATAAAAAAACCGTGCCCATTGAGGACACGGTTTGATTTAAATTTTACTTTGGCGAGGAGAGTCGCTATTGAAAGCTATAGCTTGCAGTGCCTTTATCTGTTTCGACATCAACCTGCACCACATTACTGTAGCTACAGTCTGTTAATTTCAGTCTTAAACGTTGCCCCATCTTAAAATGCTGCGGATATTCCAATGATCGACGATAGCCTTCATAACGGCATTGTCCATGATTGACAGAAACATGGCTGACATCGATAGGCTCTGCAATATTGGAACGGATGGTCAATACCGTAGCGGACTGATTTTGGGCATACCAGTTACTGGTATCAATTACATCGAGTTCGACCGTAAACGTGTTTGGATCAAGACCTGCATTACAGCCACTCAACATGATGCCTGTCGTTGTAGTCACTGCGAAGAGTAAGGGTTTTAAAAGTTGCTTCATCAAGTTCATCCTTAGCAGTAGTTATAGCTCACGCCATAATCGCCTGTATTTAAATCAATGCTGGCCAAATAGATTTCACAGTCTGTGCCGTTATCAAATTTATAAACGTAGTAGCGATTACCCGCTTGCTCCGACTCCAGTGCGCCATGTTCTTGCAAGCTAAAGTCTTGCACTGATTTGCCTGTATCTTTTGCGGCTTTGGCAAAGATATAGCGCTGATACTTGTCTATATTGTCCTGCTCAAATTCAGGCAGTTCATCATAAGGCAGCATCGACAGTAAGGTATCCACCGCCTTAAGGTTTTGATCAAACTCAAAACTCAGCAATTCAGGTTCATGATCTGATGGACTCAGACGCTTGCTTCCCGTGGTCAATTCTTTGACATCGATCCCATCCACTTCTGCCGCTGCAATCACAGTGGATACTGCTTCTGAACTGGCGCATTCTAAAGGTTGTGCAGAGCTGACCTCAGAAGTACTGGCTGGAACCGTTTTTTCAGTTGTGTGTTTAGGGCTAAAGAAGTAGAAGCCTGCGATGCTGATCAAGGTCAGGGCTAAGATTGCCGCCAAGCCCAATATGGTTTTTTGGGTCATTTGAATGTTCCCATCATTTAGTTGGGCACAGTGACTTGACCATTCTGCGCATTAAAGTGAACAAAACGTGGACAACCACCTTGAAAGTTCACCGTGAAATTACGCCAACCACGGTTGCCAGGATTGGTTTTATAAAGACATTGATAAACCCCACCGCCTGTATGACGTGCTTGAACAAGGTAGGATTCACTGGCTTGTGCAAACCAGCCTGCCTGCGCCAATGATGCGCCTGCAAGTAGTGATGAAATAAGGGCAGTTTTTAGGAAAGTTTTAAACATCATCATTTTCTCTTTTTTATAGGCATCACTGGTCTTGGGCTTAATCAGACGCAGTGTTCCCCATGTCATAAATGTTGGAATGAATATCTATGTTTTTTTGAAGTGTTATAGACGATAAAGCACACAAATCTACGCCCCTCAAAACAGCATGAGAGATTCATCTTCATATCGGTAATATGTACTTGAAAAAGTTTTATTCTTAGAAAGTGATCGACACAGCAATGCATGAAATACACAGCATCAGGTCACATTACCCCTGTGGTGTAGATCGAGCACACACATTAAAAAAGAGAAATATAAAAGACGGTCTTGATGTAAGCGCATGGCGTACTCCTTGTGTGAAAGAGTTCTACCAGAATCACTGTCAATTGATGGTGGCAGAACGAGAAAGGGTTGACAGACTGACACACAAGAATCAGCACGCACAAGGCGTCCCTCCCTCGCCCTACCGCAACGAAGGGGGACGAACGAGTTCGCCACCAAAAAATTACTTTTTTGATGTGCTTGTGTGTAAACGGTCTGTCAAAACCGACTGACGATGTAGGTCAGCAGGCTAAGGATAATCTGCACGTTATATAGCGTCAAGCAAGCTAAGCGAATGAATAGTGAAAATATTTAGAATTATGAAATGTTTGAATAAGAATATAGTTAGATTTAAATACAGCTTATTAAACTATATTCCTTAATCTTCCAAATACTACCAAAAGAAATCAATCCAATCCAAAATTTGATGAGGGGTAGGTTGAGGGGTAAAACTACAGACAAAAAATAAGCCCTTGTAAAAACAAGGGCTTATTTAGGTATTTGGCGGAAGCGGTGAGATTCGAACTCACGGAGGACTCGCACCCTCGTCGGTTTTCAAGACCGGTGCATTAAACCGCTCTGCCACGCTTCCAATGGCGGCTATGATATAAATAAAATCCTATCTTGGCAAATACTTTTCCATGTTTTTCACACCAATCGCTTAAAATAAAAACAAAACTTGTTAATTCGCTGAATTTTCAGGCTTTTCATAACGAATTTCATTCACATACCACAGTTTTTCACCCAATGGCGTCAAGACTTTTACTTCATCATCTACCTGCTTGCCCAGTAAAGCGCGGGCCATCGGCGAATCAATGGAAATATGCTGTGGATGATGATCATAAATTTCATCCACCCCCACGATACGCAAGGTTTTTTGTTCCCCGTCCTCGTTTTCAATATCTACCCATGCGCCAAAATACACTTTACCTTCCTGCTCTGGGGCAAAATCAATAATACGCAGCTCTTCTAAACGTTTACCCAGGTAACGGACACGGCGGTCAATCTTGCGTAACAATTGCTTGTTGTATTGGTAATCCGCGTTTTCCGATCGATCGCCGAGACTGGCTGCCCAATTCACTTTCTTGGTAATTTCTGGTCGTTCTTCGTGCCACAAATGTTGTAATTCCGCGACCAATTTATCGTGTCCGGCACGTGTAATTAAGTTAGATTTCATGATGTTTTTTGAAGTTATGCTTACATTTTGCTTACAAGAATGGGCTATTTTATCCGCTATTTACACACAACTAAAGTTTATAAAATTAATTCTTCAATAAAATTAGTCTTTTATGTTACATATCTTTAAAAGTTTTCGTACAAAATTTGACAAGCCTATTTTTCAGCCTTATTATGCGCGCATGTTTTTTAAATCGCTTATTTTTTAATCTATGTAGAAATTCTACATTATTCTCCTTTTAATCCTATGTCATTTTGAATGACGTCATGACTGCCCAACCCTTATTGAATTTATCAAACTTGTAAAAGTCTGAGGCTGTGCGCCTTTGCTTTTTAGGGCATAAATTACTTGTAGCGGAGACAACATGCACAGTAGTTCAACTTCTGGGGCGAGGCTTTGCCTTAAACCATTAACTTCTTCCTTCTCCTTAAAAATTCTTGCATTTACGACACTGTTATTTCCGTTTCACAGTCTCAATGCAAGTAAATCGTACCAATATGATTCTGTCGTCAATGGTAAACAACTGACCGTGGTTTCAGTTGAAAACCCGACTACAGTTTTTCAAGATGGTGAACATCTACATGGTTTTGGTTATGACCTGGCGCGTAACTATGCCAACAGCTTAAACGTCAAGCTGGTGTTTAAAACGGTACCGGATAATGCCACTGCATTAAAATGGGTTTCGCAAGGTAAAGCCAACTTTGCCATGACCACTGCCGATGTCCGTTCTATTGAACAAAAGCGTTTGACCTCTTTTTCAGCAACCTGTGGTGACATGGGCAGTCTGCAAAAGAATGGTTTAAATACCAACCTGAACTGGGTCTTTAAGCATGCAGATGATCCATTGACTCAAACGGCAAGCGGTTTCGTCTGTCAGGGCAAACAATCAGGTGCCATTCGTCAATTGGCATCGTTCTATAACCAGAATGTCGTGGAAGAACAATCTTGGGATAGCATACAGCGTGATTTGAATCAGCGTATGCCAATTTATAAAGCCAGTTTTCAAAATACTGCACAAAAGTATGATTTAGACTGGCATTTATTGGCAGCCATCGGTTATCAGGAATCTTATCTCAAACCGAATTCAGTTTCGCCAACAGGTGTACGTGGTTTGATGATGCTGACCAACAGTACTGCCAAAGCCATGGGTGTAAGTAACCGAACTGACCCAACGCAAAGTATTGAAGGTGGAGCGAAATATTACGACCAGATGCTAGACCGCTATCAGGACGTGCCATTCCCAGATCGTAACTGGTATGCGCTAGTGGCTTACAATATGGGACCTGGTGCAGTTGATCAGATTCAAAATCGTATTCGTGCTCAAGGTAAAAATCCGAATAACTGGGTAAACCTGTATAGCTATTTAGACCAAAACAAGGCGAGCAATGGTCGTTACCGTCAAGCGGTACAATATGTGACCCGTATTCGGGCTTATTTAGAACATATTAAGACTTCACAGTTAGTGAACATTTAATCTCTTCTAAATAAAAAAAAGCTTACCCTAGGGTAAGCTTTTTTTCATTTGAAAATATCTTAAGCTGTTTGCTCAAGCACTTTCTTAAATAAATCTTTTTGTTCCTGGCTTGGACGAGCTGTTTGTAAAGCCATCAACTGCGACATATCGCCTTGAACTTTAATTTTTCCTGTCATGAAAGCTTGCATAGCTGCAGCCATGTCAAACTCCAGGAATACTTTGCGCAGGGTTTCACCATCCATATTCAAGGTGGTTTTCGCATTTGAAGATAGACCTTTTTTGATTGCACCGCCATCTAAAGACAATTCTGTATTGCCTTGTGCATCTGACACCACCAGGTTGATGGCTAAATTTGCAAGTGCAGGTGGCAAGTTTAAATCACCCGCTTGTGCAGTTAATGTTTCTACAGTTGAAAACCAATCATCAGTTAAAAAGGCAGGCATGATCTTTCCTCAATTTATTTGTGCATTTGTGTCGCCTATCCAGACAACATCTTTGTGAAGCTATGATGCTTGAAGCCTGTTATAGCATGTAAATTTATTTTCTGCTTAACGTTTTTTGCACGATACGTTCAATTTTTATATTTTTAATACATTCATCAAATAAATCATATATATAAAATAGACACCAATCCTAAAATTGGTGCCTTTAGCTCACATTATTCAGCAGCAAAACCTAAGTTGACCATATTGATGCGTTTGTTTTGCCCCTCTTCTTCAGTTGAACAACTACCAGTAAAATCAATTTCACGTTGTTCATCCAAAGCTTCAAAGTCAAACAGTTCACGATCCGCCAGTTGTGAAGGCGAAACATTTTGCATGGCACCAAAAATACTGTGTAAACGCTTCGGATATTGAGCATCCCATTCACGCAACATGTTGTTAATCATCGCGCGCTGCAGGTTTTCTTGTGAACCACATAAATTACACGGAATAATTGGGAACTGACGCATTTCTGCATATTTGATGATGTCTTTTTCTTCCACATAGGCCAGTGGACGAATCAGGATGTTCTTTTTGTCAGATGACAACAATTTTGGCGGCATGGCTTTCAAGCTGCCCCCATGGAACAGGTTCAAGAAAAACGTTGCCATAATGTCATCACGATGATGACCTAAAGCCACTTTAGTCGCGCCAATTTCCTGAGCAAAACCGTAGAGTGAGCCACGACGTAAACGTGAACACACGGCGCAGTAGGTCTTGCCTTCAGGAGTTAATTTTTTGGTAATGCTGTAGGTGTCTTTTTCCAGAATATAATACGGAATGTTATTTTCTTCTAAATAACGCGGTAATACATCTTCCGGGAAACCGGGCTGTTTTTGGTCTAGATTTACCGCAACTACATCAAAATTAATCGGTGCAATTCGTTTAAACTGCAACAAAATATCTAGCAAGGTATAACTGTCTTTACCACCAGAAATACACACCATGACCTTGTCACCATCTTCGATCATTTTAAAATCACGAATGGCATGACCGACTTGACGGCGAAGCTTTTTCAACAAACGGTAATATGCCGAACTAGTTGGCAGTTCAGGTTTAAAATTAAATCCTTGTTCGGACTCAACTGGCGAGTACATAGACGAGATTTACCCATAAATAAAAATACCGGGCAATTTTATCCGATTCAGACTCAACAAGCATCAAAAGAATGTAATTTCTAAAAACCGCAGATTAATTGACTTTTCATACAAACAGTTGATTGAAATTTTGAACGTTAGAGTTCATTTTTTAGCCACAATGCTTACCATTTGTACTTTTCCACAGTTGTCCACAAAACCTGTGGATAACTTTGTGGATTTTAAAACACTTGACAAGGTGTCTGTCCTATTATTTAAGGCTTTTATTTAAATTGATCATTTTTTGATCAATTTTATTTTTATTTAAAATCAATGCCTTAATAGTGTCAAGTTATCCTGATTAAAAAAAAATTAAAATTTTTTTTGATTACTATCTCTACAATTGGCACTTGATTTTTACAAACTCTTAGAGAAATTATTGTAGCAATGCTTTCCATCTTGTTTTTTTTTGTTAAACTCCACTTGTACTGTATGGAGCAGATGTTTTCTATTTATAAAAATGAAAAATAACTTTGTAAAAATTGGATTTTATTTTCTGGGGTGTGTGGCAGTAAGTTCTGTTGCATCGACCAGTTATGCCGGCCAAACCATATACCAGCTAAAAGAATCCAATGGCACCACCTTATTAACCAATAAAAAGGGGCGCTATAACCATTTGAAAGTCGAAAAAAAGACTTACTATCCTGACAGCAATATCCATAGTTATAGTAACTGGGGCTCTTCCGAAGCCTCGGTACTTCCTAGTTATAGTCGCAATAAAAACGCTTTTGACCAGATTATTAAGCAGGCTGCCTCGCAGCATGGCATCTCAGAAGGTTTAATCAAGGCAGTCATGCACACTGAGTCTGGCTTTAATGTCAACGCCCGCTCGCCTGTCGGTGCTCAAGGCTTGATGCAGCTCATGCCTGCGACCGCACGACGTTTTAACGTGTCCAATGCTTTTGACCCTTATCAAAATATTATGGGTGGTGCAAAATATTTGTCCTGGCTCATGAAACGATTTAATGGCAATACTTCACTGGTTCTTGCCAGCTATAATGCTGGTGAAGGTAATGTGGCCAAATACGGCGGTGTTCCACCATTCAGGGAAACGCAGGATTATGTACGTCGAGTCAGCAGCCGTTTTAGTAACTTATACTCCAATGGCTTAGGCAGTATTTCCAGTTCAAGCAACCATAGTGTTGATGCTGGTAAAGTTGTTGCCCGGTCTGAACATTATGAATCAGCATCCACGCCTTCAACACCACGTTATAGTTCACAGCGTCAAATCATTATGGCTTCTGATGGCAGCTTCACGGATGCACCAGGCTCATATGCCACAGCACATGCCACTGCTTCTGCTAAAATTTCGATCGCGGATTAAAAGCTTTCTTTTTTAAGGAAAATTCCTGAAACAGAATTAGTCAATTTTTTCCTTGAATTTTTAAGACTTACGCCTCATATTTACAAAGATGATTTTTGATTTATAAATCAGATTATTTTTCTATTATAAGAGGATTTTCTCAATGATGCGGATTGGTTTGTTCTTGCTAACCAACCTCGCGGTACTGGTTGTAGCTGGCATTATCTTGTCGCTCTTCGGTGTCGGTAGTTACCATGGTGCGGGTGGCTTAAATCTAGGCAACCTACTGGTCATCTGTTTTGTTTTTGGTATGGTTGGCTCGCTCATTTCGCTATTTATGTCGAAATGGATGGCAAAAAAATCGACTGGGACAGAGTTAATTGACCCGAATGCTCCTCGCAATCAAGCAGAAGCATGGTTATTACAAGAAATTGCTCAATTATCACAACGCGCTGGTATTAATATGCCAGAAGTGGGCATCTTCCCTTCTTATCAATCTAACGCTTTTGCCACCGGCTGGAACAAAAACGACGCTTTAGTTGCTGTTTCAACAGGTTTGCTTGAACGTATGAATAAAGACGAACTTCGTGCGGTACTCGCGCATGAAATTGGTCACGTTGCCAATGGTGACATGGTTACTCTTGCTCTCGTTCAAGGTGTAGTCAATGCTTTCGTCATGTTCTTTGCCCGTGTCGTTGGTGACTTTATTGACCGTAATGTCTTTGGTCGTGAAGACGGCGAAGCACCGGGACTGGCTTATTTTGCCATTACCATCGTTCTGGATATCGTGTTTGGTATTCTGGCTTCTGCAATCGTGATGTGGTTCTCGCGTCACCGTGAATACCGTGCCGATGAAGCCGGTGCACGCCTCGCTGGTAAACAAGCCATGATTTCAGCATTACTGCGTTTACAGGCAGAATCAGAACTGCCAGATCAAATGCCTAAAGAGATGAAAGCGTTTGCAATTGCGGAAGGTAAAGAACAAGGTTTTAGCTTGGCTGCTTTGTTCCAGACCCACCCTACAATTGAACAACGTGTGGCTGCATTACAACAGTTAAATTGCCCATAATCTGTTTAGATAAACGGGATATAAAAAGCTTCCATCATGGAGGCTTTTTTTATGGGATGGAGATCCCATATAGGACTGTCATTATAATTAATATGATTTACGCCACTTATGAGCGCTATATACACAGCAATAGCGTTGATTTATCTTTTGTCCAGCTTTAAATACTCAATGTTTGCCACCATTGCCATAACCAACTGAATCCCAGCCACATCGCCATCAGCAACAATACTAAAAAGACTGCGCCCAACAGATCAGGTAAATGCAACCAGATCCAGGCCACAACCGGATTCCGCCAGAATGCTGAAGTCTGCTGTTTGCTTTCAAGACTCTCATGCAAAAATGGATGGATCACATGCGATTCACTACGAATCTGATATTCCTCGCGAATATGCTCATGCACAATGCTTAAGGCTTTACGACTTGGACGGATAAAAACATCAAACACGGTTCCCAGTACTGGAATAAAACCCACTACAGCATCCATCATGGCTAACTTCAAAACGGGTTTGAGTTTGCTTTGTGGTACGCCAATCTGCTTGGCTTTATATATCGCATAACAAGTCAGAACAAAACCTGCTACATCTCCGGCAACAGGAATAGTGCTTAAGGCGGCATCCGCCCCTACCCCTTGCTTGGTAAACGGAATACGCACCACCGAATCCATCATATTGGCGAATTTTGCTAAATCTCGCTCCAGACGAATGACTTCTTGTTGGCTGAGTTTTTTTTGTTGCTGTTCTGACATCGCCATATTCCAAGACAATAATCTGCTAAATATTTGAGATTACATCATATCTTTCCAGCAGGCTGTGTATAGATATGATTAATGAAATGACGTATGCGATGCCAGACGACTGTCTAAAGCTTCATTAAAACACATCTCCTCAGATCAGGATTGTGGCTTAGTTTTAAATATAGTCCGAATCAGCACATACATAAATGGAATAAAGATCAACACTAGGATGGTCGCAAAAATCACTCCGCCTAAAACACTAACTCCAATTTCCTGACGACTAGCTGCTCCCGCACCTGTAGCAAAAACCAGTGGAATGACTCCTGCACCAAAAGCCAAAGAGGTCATGAGAATAGGACGTAAGCGCAGACTTGCACCTTCCAGAGCTGCTTCAATCACACTACGTCCTTGTGTTTGCGCCAGTGAGGCAAACTCAACAATTAAAATGGCATTTTTACAGGATAAGCCAATGGTGGTTAGCAAGGCGATCTGGAAATAAATATCATTAGGAAAGCCAGCAAAATAACTGAACAAGATATTGCCACCGATGCCTAAAGGAATCGCGCCCATCACTGCAGTTGGGATTGACCAGCTTTCGTAAAGTGCCGCTAAGCACAGGAAAATAAAGCCAATCGAAACCAGATAGAGTAATAATGCTTGATGACTTGATTTTTGTTCCTCAAAAGACAAACCACTCCATGCCAGATCAATGCCAGATACTTGACCAATTAATTGATCCAGATCCTGCATCGCTTGACCAGAACTGGCATTCGCTGCTTTATCGGCTTCAAGTTCTATGGCGGTATAGCCATTAAAACGGTTTACAATTTCGGGTCCTCCCGACCAACGAACTTGAGAAAAATTGGTAAAGGGCACCATTTCATTATTGCTATTACGTACTGACCAGTATTGCAGATCTTCTGGTTTAGCCCGGAAAGCCGCATCACTTTGCATAATGACTTTCTTAATCCGTCCGCGATCAATAAAATCATTAATATATTTGCCACCCAAAGCAGCAGAAAGCGTATTATTAATGTCGGCAGGTGCCAAGCCTGATGCCATAGCCGCGCGTTGATCAACCTTCACCTCAAGATTAGCCTTATCCGGTGCGGCTTTTTTATCTAAATTTTCAAAAGATGAATACTGTTTAGCATCCTGTTTTAGCTGATTAAATTGTTGCGTTAAAGCTTTCCGTCCTTGACCATCAATGTCGCGCAGCCAAAGATTTAAACCGTTGGTATCGCCTAAACCATTCACCACTGGCGGCATAGAAATTGTAATCCGCGCATTTGTATTTTTACTGAAAAACTTGCTGGCACGTGTTTTAATCGCATCCGCAGAATTTTCTTTTCCAACACGTTCATCCCATGGTTTTAATTTGATAAATCCTTGCGCTAAATGTTGCCCTGTTCCGCTACGGTTTCGACCATAACGCAGCATCACCAAATCGACATTGGCTTTTTCATGCTCCAGAAAATAAGCACGCACTGCCTCGCCCATTGCAATGGTTTTGGACATTGGTGCATTATCCTGCAAGGTCACTTGCAAACTAAGCGAACCCTGATCTTCACTAGGTAAATAACTGGTTGGCAGGGTTCGGTAAAATAAGGCAAAAACGCACACCAACGCCAAGGCAACCACTAAACTGATCAGGCGGTTTTGAATACTCAAATGAGACAGTTTCAGATATTTGCTTTTCAGCTGATTGAGCAAACTGTTAAATCGGTTGGCCCAGCCATAAGCTTTTTCGGTAGGCTTTAAAATCAGGGCACACAGTGCCGGTGTCAGTACCAGAGCAACAGCTAGTGAAATGGTCATGGCGGTGACCAAAGTAATTGAAAACTGACGATAAATCACCCCTGCTGAACCGCCAAAAAATGACATTGGAATAAACACTGCTGTGAGCACCAAGGTAATCCCCACCAAGGCGCCACTAATTTCCTGCATCGACTCGATCGATGACTGTTTGGCAGACAGGCCTTTTTCATGCATCAGTCGCTCTACATTTTCGACCACCACAATGGCATCATCAACCAGCAGACCAATCGCTAGCACCAAGGCAAACAAGGTCAGAGTATTAATGCTCATACCCAGCAGATACAACACAGCCATAGTGCCTAAAATCACAATGGGTACTGTAATGGCTGGAATGAGGGTTGAACGCCAATTTTGCAGAAAGATAAACATCACCACGATGACCAGTAAAATGGCTTCAAATAATGTTTTGACGACTTCATGAATCGACTCTTGCACAAAGGGCGTGTTGTCATTCGGATAAACCAGCTTATAGCCTTTAGGCAAAGTCTTGGAAATATGCGCAACTCTTTCATTAATCAGTTTTGAGGTCTGAATTGCATTGGCACCCGAAGCCAAGGAAATCGCCATACCTGCAGATGGATAACCATTGATGGTATTGTAGGACTGGTAATTTTCAGCCCCGACTTCTACCCGAGCCACATCTTTGAGATAAACATATTCTCCGGCTGGGCTAGACTTGATAATAATGTTGTTAAATTCATCCACTGTTTTTAAACGCGTACCCGAAGTCACTTTTGCATTTAAATACTGTTCCTGTTGTACTGGCAATTCACCTACGCCACCGGCTGCGACCTGAGCATTTTGAGCTTCTACAGCTTTTTGAATTTCACTCGGCATCAGTTTATATTGTTTCAGTTTTGTCGGATCCAGCCAGATTCGCATTGCAAATTGTGAACCAAATACATCCACTTCCCCAACACCATCGACACGGGCAATTTCTGATTCCAGATGCGTTAACAGATAATCCGACAATTCAATATTGCTGCTGTTTCGGGTTTCATCATACAGTCCAATCACCATATGAGTATCCCCCAAAGATTTAAGTACATTTACTCCTTGGCGCTGTACATCTTCAGGTAATCGACTGAGCACGCTATTAATGGCATTTTGTACTTGAACTTGTGCTGTATCAGGATCAGTGCCATTTTCAAAGCTAATGTTGATACGGCTACGGCCAGTTGAGTCACTGTTAGAACTGAAATACAGCAGATGATCCAGCCCTTTAATTTGTTGTTCTAAAATTTGAGTGACACTTTCTTCTACTGTTTCAGCATCTGCACCAGAATAACTGGCACTTATGGCGATTCTAGGCGGGGCGATGTCAGGATAACGTTCCACCGGCAAACTCATCACTGCAAAAATGCCCAAAGCCATCACAATAATGGCCAATACACCGGCAAAAATAGGTCGTTGAATAAAAAATTTCGACAGCATATAAGGTGATCGCAGTATAAGTGGGTGGTAGAAACTAGCCAATAAAACTGGTTTTAAGATAACAAATTTATATAAATATTCAGTGACTAAAAGCTAAAAAATCACAAGATTTAATATGAACTTATTTTTCCGCATAAATAAGGAGAAACTATGAAGATAAGTGCTTTATTCAACTATGCTCATGTACTGTATCTCTCTTCTTGAGCATTCTACAATTCATTGATAATTAAACGCTGTATTTTCCATGCTTAAATAAATTCTACTTTTAATCATTTAATGGCATTGGTTCAGACCTTCCTTTAAAGCACATCATTCTTAATCTAAAATCACATTAAAACAATCATCAATAAAAGATAATTCCTCTACTTCACCATACCGCTTTGCAATTCTGCATCGTCGAAGTCCAATCAGTTTTAGGATAAAAATTTAATCGTCGCTTTTTTTTAAATTAAGACATATTTAAGCGTTATCCTGTATTTTGTCTAAAATCTAGCAAATAATCTAAACCATGAATTCCTATTCCCCATTCAAAGGCAAAACAGGTGTTAAGCGTGTATTAAATGCCACACAATATTCAATAGATGGATTTAAAGCCGCTTTTCAAAATGAAGCTGCTTTTCGGCAAATTGTTTTGATTAATATAGTACTCATACCAATCAGCTGTTTCTTAAATGTCAGTCGCGCCGAACATGCCATTATGGTTGCAGTCTGTTTATTTGCCTTAATTGTGGAATTATTTAATTCTGCTATTGAAGCCGTGGTAGACAGAGTATCCTTAGACAAGCATCCATTATCAAAAAATGCCAAAGATATGGGCAGTGCAGCACAGTTTGTTGCACTCTCCATTATTTTCTTTACCTGGCTGATTATCTTATGGCCTTAAATTTAAAAATACCGTTACAAATAAAAAGCAGGCCAAATGCCTGCTTTTTTATTGTCAATAAATCATGACATGACTATTTCAGACATAAAAAAAACCCAGCTTTCGCCGGGTTTTTCGAATCAATTCAGAGCTTAGTGAGCAGCGAATTGGTTCATTGTGTTTTTAGCATCGTCATGCGCTTTAAGAGCATTGTCACCAGAGAAGATTTCTTTGTGATCATCACCGATGTCTGAACCAGCCATTGCTTGGTGTTTAACACAAGAAATCGTACCGCGGATTTCTTTACGTTGAACGCCAGCTACATAAGCAAGCATACCTTGGTCGCCGAAGTAACCTTGAGCAAGCTCATGAGTAGAAAGAGCAGCTGTGTGGTAAGTCGGAAGTGTGATCAAGTGGTGGAACACACCTGCTTCACGAGAAGCGTCTGCTTGGAATGTACGAACTTTTTCATCAGCATCAGCAGCTAATTCAGTGTTGTCGTACTCAGCGCTCATTAACTTAGCGCGGTCGTATGCAGAAACGTCTTTACCTTCAGCAACCCAACGGTCGTAAGCTTGTTGACGGAAGTTTAAAGTCCAGTTGAACGAAGGAGAGTTGTTATAAACAAGCTTCGCATTTGGAACAGTTTCACGTACACGGTTAACCATGTGAGCGATTTCTTCTACGTTTGGAGTAGCAGTTTCGATCCAAAGAAGGTCAGCACCGTTTTGTAAGCTAGTTACACAGTCAAGTACAACGCGGTCAATTTGAGTGCCTTCACGGAACTGGTATAAGCCAGAAGCTAAACGCTTAGGACGGTGTAATTTACCATCACGCTTGATTAGGATTTCGTCTTCTTGCGCTTCTGAAATGTCGATTTCAGTAGTGTCTAAGTAGCTGATGTATTGAGAAGCGATGTCGCCTGGCTCTTTAACCACTGGGATTTTTTGAGTCAAGTCAGCGCCTTCAGAGTCAGTACGTGCAACGATGATACCGTCATCAAGACCCATTTCTAAGAATGCATAACGAAGTGCGTGGATCTTAGCGATGAAGTCTTCGTGTGGAACTGTAACTTTACCAGCTTGGTGACCACATTGTTTAGCATCAGATACTTGGTTTTCGATTTGAAGTGCACAAGCACCCGCTTCGATCATTTTCTTAGCTAGTAAGTAAGTCGCTTCTTCGTTACCGAAACCAGCATCGATGTCCGCAATAATTGGAACAACGTGAGTTTGGAAACCATCGATTTGAGCAGTGATTTCAGCAGCTTTAGCAGTATCACCAGCTTCGTTTGCTTTTTTAAGCGCACGGAACAAGTCGTTTAATTCTTTAGCATCTGCTTGGCGTAAGAAAGTATAGATTTCTTCAATTAGCGCTGGAACAGAAGTTTTTTCGTGCATAGATTGGTCAGGAAGTGGACCAAATTCAGAACGAAGTGCTGCAACCATCCAACCAGAAAGGTAGATGTAGCGACGTTCAGTCGTACCGAAGTATTTTTTGTTCGCAATCATTTTTTGTTGTGCGATGAAACCGTGCCAGCAACCTAAAGATTGAGTGTATTTGCTAGAATCGGCATCATAAGCAGCCATATCACGACGCATAATCGCAGCTGTATATTTAGCAATGTCTAAACCGGTTTTGAAACGGTTTTGGATTTGCATACGTGCAGCATCTTCAGGAGAGATGTCCGCCCAAGTGTTGCCGAATTTCGCTTTTAATTCGCGGATTGCATCAATCGCTGTTTGGTATGTAGTCATGATATTTTCCTGTAATAATATTAGGATTTCATCAAGCGAAGGCTAAAATCTTACTCATATTATTTGTTTAGATTTAGAGCGCTTCGTTAAGATGAACACAGATTAGATTGAGTTAAAAAATTAATCCAATATCCTCTGTTAATTCTCAGTATTTATTTAAAAAATATGTAGATCAAAGTCTTATTATATTTATGTTTCAAAATTTTAAATCATTGTTTTAAAAATATTTTTAATTAAAACACAAAAACAGTTTTTGCTTACAAATTATTCATTATGCTGTTTTTTTCTTCATTAGACTTAAGTCTTGCTTTCAGAGAAAAATGCTTGACCTGCCATTTTCCGGATGATTTTTGTGATTTTTTATTCAAAATATTCAGCATACAACTGTATTTTATTTATTCAATTTGCTTTTTTTTTGATAAAGAAAAAGATGGCTATAATCCATCATGAGGGATGACTTGAATTCAAACCAAAAAATTCTATATGCATGTATACAGATTACTTGACGCTTGACCTGCACTATCTATACAAAACAGCATACTGGTCTCGTCTTTTTTTTCATCAATATTCCTACACAAGCCTTGTCGCTTATGGCATAATCCAAATAATTTCATGATTTTATTTTCGGTATTTTTTTTATGAATCTGGAGCGAGTCGATCTCAATCTATTAATTTATCTTGATGTACTCCTTCGCGAAAAAAATGTAACGCGTGCTGCAGAACAATTGGGTGTGACCCAACCTGCCATGAGTAATATTCTGCGTCGTCTACGCAATTTATTTAATGATCCTCTCCTGATTCGTTCATCTGAAGGCATGACACCAACAGAACGCGCTTTAGAACTTCAACCTCGAATCCGTGATGCGCTTTCTGATTTGTCGATGATTCTGGAACCCCGTACCGAGTTCCGTCCTTATACATCAAATCGTGTCTTCCGAATTATGACATCAGACTATGCTGAAGCAACGCTAGTGCCGCGCCTAGTTAAAGCTTTACGTTCTGAAGCCCCAAATGTTGTTCTCGATTTCTTAACACCAAGTGACGTGTCTTATCGCGATATGGAACAAGGTAAAGTTGATCTAGCAATTAACCGATTCAATGAAATTCCGCAAAGTTTCCATCAAGTGCTGGTTTGGCGCGACAGCTTCTCTTGTCTACTGAACAATAAACACCCTGCTGCAAATAACTTAAACCTAAAAAGCTATCTAGATGCACAACATATCTGGGTGTCTAAAACAGGTATGGGTGTAGGTTTTGGCGTGAATCCTGAAAAACAGGCAGGTTTAGGCTGGATTGATCAAGCCCTAGAACGTATTGGTCAGAAACGTAAAATTTCCGTCTTTACCCGTCACTATCAAATGCCGGGGTTATTGGCCGCCAATGTTGATCTTGTAGCAACACTACCAACACGTATCGCACGTTTACAAGCCAAGAATCAAAATTTATTGATTAAAGATCCTCCCTTCTATATTCCTGAGTTTGAGTTGAAGATGGCTTGGTGTCCTTTGCTTCATCATCATCCGGCACATCGCTGGTTACGTCAGCTAATCCTGTATGTAGCTCGCCAAATGATTGAAGAAGAAAATCGTGAATTTTTAATGAATAACTCGCAATTTTCACATTATTAATTCAATTTATTCTTAAATTCTTCTTTTTTAAGCTTATACTGTGGCATGAGGAAGTGATTGATTTACTCCCTCATGTTTTTTTGTGTTAAAAATATTCATAATAATGATGATCCACAGGTGGATTTGTGAGCCTCTTCCAGAATATCGTAATCATCGTCATCCTTATTGTCGGCGCGGGTTTTTTATCTTTAACTGAAATCGCGCTTGCGGGTGCACGCAAAGTTAAACTGAAAATACTTGCTGAGTCAGGCGATGAGCGTGCTCAAAAAGTCTTAGACTTGCAGGAAAATTCAGCCGACTTTTTTGCAGCCTCACAAATCGGTTTAAATGCAGTCGCCATTCTAGGCGGTATTTTAGGTGAAGGGGCTTTTAGACCCTATTTTCTAGAACTTGTGTCAAGCTTTTATTCTGGCCCTTGGGCTGAAACCATCAGCTTCGCGCTTTCTTTTACCCTAGTCACATCCCTGTTCATTTTATTTGCCGATTTAATGCCAAAACGTTTGGCCATGATCGCACCGGAAAAAATTGCAGTGTCGGTGATCGACCCGATCCAAATCTTTATTACCGTTTGCAAACCTTTGGCCTGGTTTATCAATGCGATTGCCAATCTGCTGTTTCGCCTGTTTAAAGTCAACACCACACGCGAAGACAATATTACTTTTGATGATATTTCGGCGGTCATGGATGCCGGTGCACAGGCGGGTGTATTACAGAAACAGGAACATCATTTCATTGAAAACGTATTTGAACTGGAAGAACGTAATGTACCGTCCAGTATGACCACCCGTGAAAATGTGGTGTTCTTTACCCTGAAAGAATCCGAAGCCAGTATTCGGCAAAAACTGGCTGAATATCCCTATTCCAAGTTTCTGGTCTGTAGTGAAAATATTGATGATGTGATTGGTTATGTCGACGCCAAAGACATTTTGGTCCGTATCCTCAACAATCAGTCTTTGCTGCAACTCAATGAAAGCACCATTCGTAATGTGCTGACCATTCCAGATACCTTAACCCTGTCTGAATTATTGGATCGCTTCCGCTCTACCAAAGAAAAGTTTGCGGTGGTGATTAATGAATATGCCTTAGTGGTAGGTGTTATCACTCTCTCCGATATTATGATTACCGTAATGGGCGACTGGGTTACCCCGATTGAAGCCGATCAGCAAATCATTAAACGAGACAATAATTCCTGGTTGATTGATGGCAGCACACCCATTGAGGATCTGAAACATGCCCTCGAAATGGATGAAATGCCGGATGAAGAAAACTATGAAACCCTTGCTGGTTTTATGATGTATAAACTGCGCAAGATTCCACGTCCTGCGGATACTGTAATCTTTGGCAACTATAAATTTGAAGTGGTCGATGTTGATCATTTTAAAATTGATCAGCTTTTAGTCACCCGGCTGCTAAAAGAAGTGGAAAATAACGACACAGAAGAATCAGAATAATCTGATTCTTCTTAAGCTTTAAACATAAATAAAAATAATGAAATGGACTCAAGCCATAAATCTGTCACTTTCAGCCTTGTTTGCATGCCTGAGTTTCTATTCAGGTCTTTATTTAATTGATTATTTTTTCTATAAACACTCTCAAGCGCTAATTCTGCTGCTGGGAATTATGCTGCTGGTCTTTACCTGCTTGATTACGCCATATAGTTATGAACGTAAACAAAAAGGCTATGATGAGACCATGCGTTTTGACAAACTGTTGTATTATCCCCCTTATCATCTAGTGGTAGTGGCGAATTTTTATTTAGCCAATCAAAACATTTAGCTTGGTTCTATCCCTAAAACATCACCAAAAAGCTCAATAAAAAAGCACCCTAAGGTGCTTTTAACTTATATCGGAGATTCTATTTTTAGTACTGTTTAGTACTGAGCAATCAAAGCATCTAAAACCGCCTGATAGTGAATATTAATATCTTCTTCTAAAATTTTGTAAGCATTATCGAATTGCACCATCGGCCAGCCTTCTTTCCAGAAAGGGAAAATATTATGCAAATCATGAGTCACCACCGCATCTTCACGTACAATTGCTTGCGCCACTTGCGCTAAAACCTGTGCAGTTTCAGCACCATCAATCAGCAAATAATCAATACCACGTGCTTTTAAGATACGAATACGGTCTTTTTTATAACGAATCTTTTTACTTTGTGCTTCATTTAAGTTCAGTGCCAAAGTCACCGCTTCGACAAACTTGTTTTCAAAGCTGGTGTTTAAAGCCACCAAAGCCTGTTTATGGGATTCCTGACGACCAGCCTTGCCACCATTACGGATCATCTCTTTCGCTTCAGTATTCAGCTCATCGTCTTTCATGGACTGTAAAATGTCTAAAATTTCGATATCGCTTAAAGATTCGGGAGATTGATCAGTCATGAACTGTCCTTGGACAAAAAATATGAAAGCACTATTTTCGCATAATTCCTCATTGAATACAGGAATAAAATCTGCTGTCTGGCGATTATTTTCAGCCTGATTTTCACCTCTTTGTTAAAATCAGAATATGCTGAAAAAAACCGGGAATGGCAGAAGAGAAGTCATTCAGATTGTCGACAAAAAATTAAAGATCGTGACTTTTTTCTGCCAAATAGACTGAAATCATTTATAGTTAGCAACACTTACTATTTATCTTCCACGCTCTATGATCACCAATAAACAGACTGCGCTCTTTTTAAAACAAATGCGGGAACAGTACCCAAATGCGTTTAAAAGAAATTATTTGTTTTATAGCATGATCAAAACCAAGGGAATTTTAGATGAATTGAAGGAACTAATTCCATGGATACTGGCAGCAATGATTTTCATCTCCCTGTCTATGAGTCTGGGGCATTATATTGCAGGACATTTTGCGCAATTCAATGAGTTTCGTGCCCAAGGCATTGCTGTTCTGGCGATTATGTTATTGTTTATGCTGTACACGCCGCTGGTCATCAAACAAATTAAACACAGCTCCACTTCACTGTACCAACAATTGCAGCACACCCCAGTTAAACTGGCAGTACTGATTCTGTTGCAGACCCTCAATATTGCTTATATAGAAAGTACTTTTTTACAGTTCATTTTATTTTTCTTTGCTCTAAGTTTTGGATTTGTGCGCTTTTATAAAGAAAATATGTTTCTAGAAGGCACCCAAAATGAACATTATTTTTATTTACAGGAAACTCGGCGCATCTGCTTTTGGGCGTATAAGCAAATTTATAAAATCAGATTCAAGCGTCTATTTCACGCCAAAAATTCACCAACCTATATAAAATTTCAACAGCAAGAAAACCAGTTTATCGAACTGCATCTACAGCTGATCCGTTATGAAAATGATCTGTGCAAAACACATAAATATGTAGATGTGGAAACCTATCTGGATAGCTTGATGTAATATCAAACGCTCTCTAATTTTCTTAAATCAAGAGAAGAATATTGAATCACCTTTCATCTAACCCCTTTCTAAAATCCATTATTTTATCGCCATAAGCACATGAATTGATTGAAAAGAAAGCAAATGCACTGAAAGATACTTGCCAAGCTTTATTTCGTCCTCTATCATTGCGCACATGCCCGAGTGGTGAAATCGGTAGACACAGGGGATTTAAAATCCCCCGCCCACAAAGCGTGCCAGTTCGAGTCTGGCCTCGGGCACCATTTTAATATCTTTAAGATGGTGCAATAAAGACCCAGCGTTATGCTGGTTTTTTTATGTCTGACTTATTACAATAAAATCAAATTTATAAAAAGAAATAATAAAAATGAAGAACCATGCATTGCTAAATTTACTATATGCCAGCTTGCTTATATTAACCTCCTCATCACCCACTTATGCAAAAGAACCCGTTGCTGTTGCTAACAGACAGAGTGAGATTATTTATTCTTTATTTTCAGGCACGATTAGCGAAGATAAAAATCAGCTGCTCTTCACACATTGTAGTTTATCTCAGGACCAATACGTTCTGACATTTAATCATCCAGAAGATGAAAAACGTATTAGAAGCTTGATCCAACAAGATCCTGATTTTTGGTTAAATTTGAGAGCCAGTGCGTCTTTAGTACAGGACAAAAGGTATTTATTGGTAGACGGGATCGCAGAAGTGTATCCGCAAAAAAGTTGTCACCTGTCCAAATTATTATCGGATTTAAATAAATTTTAACAGACCAGAAACTCAGTGAAGTTATAGAGAGTGGCTTACCACTCTCTATTGGATACCAATTCTTCCATTTCAACATCCATATATCCTTGATCTTGTACCACCATCATCATGGCTTCAGCAATATAATCAGCTGCAGTATCATCCAGTGAGGAATCCAGATCATCAAACTGTGGTTTCATCTTATTAATGAAAACAACGGTTTCTGCAGCGTAGTGATAAATTTCTGTTATCGACAAATCAGCCTTTGCAACTTTTTTCGCAAACTGCTGAATAAACTGCTTAACTTCAGCAACAAGAATATCGGGATAATATTCATCATCAAACATGGGGAGAAGTAAATCTTCAAACATACACAACTCAAAAAATGCAGGCATTTCAGCGTGCCTGTATAACACAAAGTAACAAAATTACCAAACACCTCTACAAAAAGGAGACCCTTCAATCCACTTTTTTTGATTTGAAGACGCTGATGATTAGGCCTGATTCATGGCTTTCCACACTTTAATGGCATCACTCATTTCTTTAACATCATGCGCTCGAACCATGCATGCACCTTGCTGAATACTAATAAGATGCGCTGCTACAGAACCGACCGCACGGTGCTGTGCATCTGCCCCACTCAATGCTTCACCAATAAAACGCTTACGTGATAGTGCTGAAAGAATCGGATAGCCCATCGCATTGAGTTGATAAAGTTCGTTCAACAGTTTTAAGTTTTGCTGGGCATTTTTGGCAAAACCAAAGCCTGGATCAATCATGATATTTTCAGCTTTTACACCGGCTTTTAAGGCATCGTCAACACGTTGCTGCAATTCTGATACTACATCTGTAGTGACATTTTCATATTGATCCAGATTGTTCATGGTGGTCGGCTCACCACGCATATGCATGATAATGACTGGAATATTCAGTTCAGCTGCAGTTTCCAAAGCATGCGGACGGGTTAATGCACGGACATCATTCCAAATATGTGCGCCAGCTTCAACTGCAGCTTTAATGACTGCAGGCTCTGAAGTATCAATTGAAATAACAACATCATGCTTTGCCAACTCTTCAACCACAGGGATGACACGACGGATTTCTTCTTCTACTGCTACCATCGCAGCACCGGGACGTGTTGACTCACCACCAACATCAATCACTGTCGCCCCATCAGCCATCATTTGCAAAGCATGGGCGACGGCTTGCTCCTTGGCATTATGCTTTCCACCATCACTAAAAGAGTCTGGAGTTACATTCAGAATGCCCATGACATGTGGTTGCGACAAATCCAAACGCTTTGAACCACATCGCATCACTCGATTAGGTAATGGCATTAATTGCATCATGTTTCTCCTTTTGACAATCCCGCTATTCTAGCAATTCTGTGGTTTTGCAGTCTGAAATCTTTTCAGATTCATCCATAAAAAAAGAGCCTCCTTTGAGACTCTTTTTTCTAACCATCCAGCTTAGCTTGCTGGTAATGGCGGCGGTGTTGCCGGACCATCTGTTGGTGTTACATCAATCACCGGATTTTCTGCAACATAAACTTTAGGTGGCTGTGGTTCACGACCTTCCATGATGTCACGGATCTGGTCACGATCAATGGTTTCCCATTCCATCAAGGCTTTCACCATCGCATGCGCGATATCTTTGTTATTTTCCAAGATATGACGAGCAACTTTATATTGTTCATCCAGAATGCGGCGAACTTCAGCATCTACCTGTTGTTGAGTCGCTTCTGAAATGGTACGGCTACCGACATTACCAAAGAAACCGTTTTGGTTTTCATCTTCGTAAACCATGACGCCCATTTTGTCAGACATACCGTACTTGGTCACCATGGCACGTGCCATTTTGGTTGCACGTTCAAAGTCATTTGAAGCGCCGGTCGACATTTGGTTAATGAAGACTTCTTCTGCAATACGACCACCAAACAAAATTGAAATTTCGTTCAGCATCTTGTCTTTGTAATGGCTGGTTTGGTCATGTTCAGGCAACTGCCAGGTCACACCTAAAGCCCAGCCACGTGGCATGATAGTGACTTTATGCACAGGATCGGTACCAGGCAAGATTTCCGCCACAATCGCATGACCCGCTTCATGATAAGCCGTCGCACGACGCTCTTCTTCACGAATCACCATCGATTTGCGTTCAGGCCCCATGTAGATCTTGTCTTTGGCATCTTCAAAGTCATGCATATCGACAGTGTTCTTGTTACGACGGGCAGCAAATAGCGCGGCTTCGTTGACAAGATTCGCCAATTGCGCACCAGAGAAACCTGGTGTACCACGCGCTAGGATTTTCACATCCACACCAGTGTGCGAAGGCAATTTTTTCAAATGCACGTTCAGAATCTGTTCACGACCTTTGATATCTGGCAGACCGACCATCACTTGACGGTCAAAACGACCTGGACGAAGCAAGGCTTTATCCAGTACATCGGCACGGTTAGTTGCAGCAATGACAATAATGCCTTCATTGCCTTCAAAACCATCCATTTCTACCAGCATCTGGTTTAATGTTTGTTCACGTTCATCATGACCACCACCTGTACCCGAACCACGATGGCGACCCACGGCATCAATCTCATCAATAAAGATGATACATGGCGCATGACGTTTTGCCTGTTCAAACATGTCACGGACACGGGATGCACCAACACCGACAAACATTTCTACAAAGTCAGAACCAGAGATACTAAAGAATGGAACTTTGGCTTCGCCCGCAATCGCTTTAGCCAGCAAAGTTTTACCGGTACCTGGAGGACCTACCATCAACACGCCTTTAGGAATACTTGCACCCAGACGTTTAAATTTTGATGGATCTTTTAAGAAATCAACAATTTCAACAACTTCTTGTTTAGCTTCGTCACAACCCGCGACATCGGTAAATGTCACTTTAATCTGGTCTTCAGAGAGCATTTTCGCTTTGGATTTACCAAAACTCATTGGACCGCTTTTGCCACCTGCACCACCACCCATGTTGCGCATAAAGAACATGAATAACAAAATGATTAAAAGTACCGGGAAGCTAGCGATAAGAAGTTGCATCAACAAACCTTGACGTTGAGGTGCAGTACCTTCTACCACAACATTATGTTTGATAAGGCTTGGCATAAGTTCCGGGTCTTGAACCGCAGGACGAATACTTTCAAACTCTGAACCGTTGGTTTTTTCACCACGAATTCTTTCGCCATCAATAGTGACTTGCTTAATTTGACCAGCATTCACCGCTGAAACAAACTCTGAATAATTCATTGCAGTCGGTTGATTGCGGTCACTGATGTTGCTGAAAATCAGAATCAGCACACCCAGTATAACCAGCCACAATACGGCATTCTTGAAGAGATCGCTCAAAGCTTTATTCCCATATCAATCTAATTTGATCATGCCCAAAATGGGTGACCTTAATTTAAGCTGAAGATCAGCTTTGCAATATTTTAAAAATGTACAAAATGCACAATTTTTAACATCTTGGCAAGTAAACTTTACTTAGAAGCCTTCTTACGCCCTTGTCCGATCAAAAATACTTCTTTAGAACGGGCACGTGAAGCAGCAGGTTTTGCTGTCTTCAATACATCAAAGCTATCTACGACCTGTTTACGGAATTCGTCAAATCCGGTGCCCTGGAAAACCTTGACTACAAACTGACCTTTAGGTCCTAAAACCTTATTGGCAAAATCCAAAGCCAGTTCACACAGGTAAATTTGACGAGGTTGATCTACAGCCCTATTACCTGATGTATTGGGGGCCATATCCGAAATTACAACGTCTACAGTGCGCCCGTTTAAAATATTTAACAATTTTTCAAAAACTTCTTCCTCACGGAAGTCGCCTTGCAGGAATGTGACATCTGGCAAGGCATCCATGGACAAAATATCCGATGCAATCACCAAACCCTTACTACCGACCAGTTTCCCGGCAATTTGTGACCAGCTTCCAGGTGCAGCACCCAGGTCAACTACCGTCATGCCCGGTTTAATAATTTTATATTTCTCTTGAATTTCAAGAAGCTTATAAGCAGCACGGGCACGGTAACCTTCCTTTTGGGCTTTTTTGACAAAAGGATCGTCCAAGTGTTCTCGCATCCACTCTCGACTACTTTTCGATAATTTTTGGTTAGTAATGCGGGTCGCCATAACTCTCTAAATAATAAAAAACTTCTAATTCATGATTGTACGTTAAAAATATATCGCTTGCAGTATACATCTGTATCTAAATCCGATCTTTGGTGATGTTTTTTCCAATTATCTGAATTGATTATTTCGACTGATCTAAATTGATTATTTCAACAGAATATACAGCGTTTAAAGTTGGCATTTGTTATACTAAGCCGTTTTTAAAATTAGGTTATCTTTTATGGCAGCTTTATCAATTCAGGAACGCAAACGTTTACGTCAAATTGGTCATGCATTAAACCCGGTGGTTATGCTTGGCGATAAAGGTTTGACTGAAGCTGTAGTCGAAGAATTAAACCGCGCTTTAAACGATCACGAATTGATTAAAGTGAAAATTGTGGCTGAAGATCGTGAAGAACGCGCATCTTTAATTGAAGACCTTTCAGCTCAAACTGGCGCTGAAGTTGTGCAAAAAATTGGTAAAATTGCGCTGATTTATAAAAAAGCAGCAAAACAGAATCCAAAACTGTCTAACCTTGTACGTCACGCACACTTGTCTAACTAAGCTGTATGGCCAGTTACGAACTTAGCGCTTTTGACCGCCGCTTTCAATCAATCTCTTTGGTTGCTGCGATTGAACAACAAAGTCCATATACCTTAAATGTGGGCTATTGGCTGCGCGATCCCAATCAGCTGTTGCAATGGCCTGAGATGCTACCGGATCACCCGCGTCAAGATTTCTTATGGGAACAGACCTGTTTTGAAATTTTTCTGGGGGTGAAAGGTGAAGATTTCTATCGTGAAATCAATCTCTCCCCTTCTCAGGCATGGCAAATCTATCAGTTTGAGGAATATCGCTATCCGGAAGATATGCCGCCGCAAGCTGCGCATGACATTGAACTGAATCAGCTCAAACGCACCCATTACGGCATCAATGTCAGTCTGGATTTAACCGAGTTTATGCTTAAGCATAAATTGCAATGGTCAGATCTGTTCCTGGGCCTTAGCGCTGTCTTAAAGACCTCGCAGGGTGAACATTTCTATGCGATGCAACACAGCAGCCCACATGCAGATTTTCATAACAAGCGTGATTGGCTGCATCAGTTCTAGTGCATTGCTAAACTATTTCAGCAATCAGGCAGCAATAAAAAAGTGAGGACAGTCCCTCACTTTTTTATGCTTTTAATCTTGATCTAAGCAAACTCAGGATCAGCTTTTTAGGGTTGGTTTATCTTCCGGCTTAACCGATACTTTTTTCCACACATCCAAAGTATGCTCTTTCGAGCGTTTCAGGGTTTCTGCCAAATGGTCTTTATGTTTGACTGAAATCTGGCTCACGTCTTCTTTCAGTTCTTTGCCCAGTTTGGATAAATCTTCCAGAACAGCGTTAAATTCAGTTTTCACAAACTCCTTTAACTCGCTTAAATCTTTCGAAGATAAATTTAACTGTTTTTTAATCTGATCAATACGTTGCAACAGATCCTGTTTCAGGGTCTGAACCTGTTCCTGTACATTAGCTTGAAGCTCTTTCGCTTCAACCTTCACATGTTCAGTAGACTCAGTTACAGCCTCTGTTACTTTTTGCTGTGCTTCTTTAGAAGCCTGTTCCAGCTTGTCCGCACCTTCTGCAACTACCTCTTTTAAGGTCGTTTTAGCCTTCACTGTTTTTTGTTCTGTAGTCATGGTCTTGTTCCTATAGTTATTTCATGAGAACCATTAGACTATGCCGATTTGATAAAATTTAACTTTTGATTTGTTAGACAATTCTTATTTGCTTACATTTTACATACATAGACACAAAACAGACTTCCGAACAAAACACAAGGGATTTATCTTATTTATTCACAGTAAATAGAATGGACTTTGAAGGGCTTTCTGCGTATAATGCCGTGTTAAGTTCAAGCGAGCAGATGTAAGGGAGGGTAGGTTTTAAAGCAGCCTTCCTTTTTTTTCGTCTTCTCGCTTTTTTACAGCCTAAATTTCAGGAGCTTTGGTTTGAGCACCCCAGCAATTTTAGCCCTAGCCGACGGAACTATCTTTAAAGGTACTTCTATTGGCGCATCGGGTAGCACGACTGGTGAAGTCGTTTTTAATACAGCAATGACTGGCTATCAAGAAATTTTGACTGACCCTAGTTATGCACAACAACTTGTGACACTAACTTACCCACATATCGGTAACACAGGTTGTAATGATGAAGACGCTGAGTCAGGTCGAATTCATAAAGTATGGGCTAACGGATTGATCATTCGTGACCTACCTTTATTGCATAGCAACTTCCGTGCTGAGCAATCACTTGGTGATTACCTTGAACAACACAATGTTGTTGCTATTGCAGACATCGATACACGTAAATTAACGCGTATTCTGCGAGCAAAAGGTGCACAAAATGGTTGTATCCTTGCTGGCGAAAACATTACAGAAGAAGAAGCTTTAGCTAAAGCACGCGCTTTTGGTGGTTTAAATGGTTTAGACCTTGCAAAAGAATGCTGTGATCCTGAAGGTTTTGAATGGACTGAAGGTTCTTGGAAACTTGGTGAAGGTTTCTCACAACCTGAAGCTAAATTCCATGTTGTTGCATACGATTACGGTGTCAAAACCAACATCTTACGTATGCTCGCAGACCGCGGTTGTAAATTGACTGTTGTGCCTGCGCAAACTCCTGCTGCTGACGTACTTGCGTTGAATCCAGATGGCGTGTTCTTATCGAACGGCCCCGGCGATCCAGCTGCATGTGACTACGCAATTGAAGCTGTAAAAACAATTGTAGAAGATGCTCGCAACGTACCAGTATTTGGTATTTGCTTGGGTCACCAAATTCTTGCACTTGCTTCAGGTGCAAAAACTGTGAAAATGCCTCACGGCCACCACGGTGCCAACCACCCTGTTCAAAACATGGAAACTGGTATTGTGATGATTACTTCGCAAAACCATGGCTTCGCAGTAGATGCAGAAACATTACCTGCAAACTTGAAAGCTACGCACAAATCACTGTTCGACCAAACCCTACAAGGGATTCACCGTACAGACAAACCTGCGTTCAGTTTCCAAGGTCATCCAGAAGCAAGCCCTGGTCCACATGACTGCGCACCATTGTTCGATCATTTCATCGAACTTATCGAAGCATCTAAGAAGTAATTAAGGAAGCATCATGGCTAAACGTACAGACATTAAAAGCATCTTAATTATTGGTGCTGGTCCGATTGTGATCGGTCAAGCATGTGAGTTTGACTACTCAGGTGCTCAAGCTTGTAAAGCCCTTCGTGAAGAAGGCTACCGTGTTATTTTGGTGAACTCTAACCCAGCAACCATTATGACTGACCCTGCTATGGCAGATGCAACTTACATCGAGCCGATTACTTGGCAAACTGTAGCTGCAATCATTGAGAAAGAACGCCCAGACGCAGTTCTTCCGACAATGGGTGGTCAAACAGCATTGAACTGTGCACTTGCACTTGATGCCAACGGTATTTTAGAAAAATACAATGTTGAATTGATTGGCGCGACTAAAGAAGCAATCGAAAAAGCGGAAGACCGTAAACTTTTCGATATCGCAATGCGCAAAATCGGTTTGGAATGCCCTCGCGCTGACGTTGCAGAAAGCATGGAACACGCACTTGAAATTCAAGCACGTTTCGGCTTCCCTGTCATTATCCGTCCATCATTTACAATGGGTGGTTCAGGTGGTGGTATCGCTTACAACCGTGAAGAATTCATTGAAATTTGTGAACGTGGTTTCGATCTTTCTCCAACTAAACAATTATTGATCGATGAATCTCTAATTGGTTGGAAAGAATACGAAATGGAAGTTGTTCGTGACAAAAACGACAACTGTATCATTGTATGTACAATCGAAAACTTTGACCCAATGGGCGTGCACACTGGTGACTCAATCACTGTTGCCCCTGCGCAAACGCTTACAGACAAAGAATTCCAACTTCTACGTAATGCATCTTTAGCTGTACTTCGTGAAATTGGTGTTGAAACTGGCGGTTCTAACGTTCAGTTCGGTATCAACCCGAAAGACGGCCGTATGGTTGTGATCGAGATGAACCCACGTGTTTCTCGCTCATCTGCACTTGCATCTAAAGCAACTGGTTTCCCAATTGCGAAAATCGCTGCGAAATTGGCTGTAGGTTATACCCTTGATGAATTGAAAAACGACATCACTGGCGGTACAACTCCTGCATCGTTCGAACCTGCGATTGACTATGTTGTAACGAAGATTCCTCGTTTCAACTTCGAGAAATTCCCACAAGCTGACGCAACGCTTACAACTCAGATGAAATCTGTGGGTGAAGTAATGGCAATTGGCCGTAACTTCCAAGAGTCTGTATCTAAAGCGCTTCGTGGTCTTGAAGTGGGCGCATGCGGTTTTGATGAAAAAATCGCTGTAGGCACTGAAGGCGCGCGTGAAAAAATTCTTGTTGAACTTAAAGTTCCAGGTCCAGAGCGTATCTGGTACGTGGGTGATGCATTCCGTCACGGTTTCACACTTGATGAAGTATTTGAAGCAACCAAAATTGACCGTTGGTTCTTGATTCAAATCGAAGACATGATCAAAACTGAAAACCAAATCAAAACTTTAGGTTTTGGTGATTTGAACGCGGACAATATCCGTTCATTCAAACGCAAAGGTTTATCTGATCTTCGCATTGCGGACTTGATGGGTATTTCACAAAAACAATTCCGTAAACACCGTTGGAACTTGGGCGTAACCCCAGTTTACAAACGTGTGGATACATGTGCTGCAGAATTCGAATCTGATACAGCTTACATGTACTCAACTTACGATGAAGAATGTGAAGCGAATCCGTCTGATAAAGATAAGATTATGGTGATCGGTGGCGGTCCTAACCGTATTGGTCAAGGTATCGAATTCGATTACTGCTGTGTACACGCTGCCCTTGCAATGCGTGATGACGGTTATGAAACCATCATGGTGAACTGTAACCCTGAAACTGTTTCAACGGATTACGACACATCAGATCGCTTGTACTTCGAACCAATCACTTTGGAAGATGTGCTTGAAATCGTACGTATTGAGAAACCAAAAGGTATTATCGTTCAGTACGGCGGTCAAACTCCGCTTAAATTGGCTCGTGCTTTAGAAGAAGCGGGTGCGCCAATTATCGGTACATCTCCTGACGCGATTGACCGTGCAGAAGACCGTGAACGTTTCCAACAAATGATTCAACGTCTACAACTTCGTCAACCAAACAACAGCATTGTAAAATCTGCTGAAGAAGGTATGGCTGAAGCAGCGAAAGTTGGCTACCCACTTGTGGTACGTCCTTCTTACGTACTTGGTGGCCGTGCAATGGAAATCGTGTACAACGATGACGAATTGAAACGCTATCTACGTGATGCGGTTCAAGCATCTAACGAAGCGCCAGTATTACTTGACCACTTCCTTGATGATGCCATCGAAGTTGACGTGGACTGCGTATCTGACGGTAAAGACGTTGTGATTGGCGGTATCATGCAGCATATCGAACAAGCAGGTATTCACTCAGGTGACTCAGCATGTTCTATTCCGCCTTACTCTTTATCTCAAGAAGTACAGGACGAAATGCGCCGTCAAACGATTGCGATGGCGAAAGAGCTTGGTGTAATTGGTTTGATGAACGTTCAGTTTGCAGTGAAAGGTACTGACGTATACATTCTAGAAGTGAACCCACGTGCATCACGTACTGTTCCATTCGTATCTAAATGTATCGGTGAATCTCTAGCGAAAGTGGCTGCACGTTGTATGGCAGGTCAATCTCTTGAGTCGCAAGGCTTTACCAAAGAGATTATTCCTGAACACTTCTCTGTAAAAGAAGCAGTGTTCCCATTCAACAAGTTCCCTGGTGTTGACCCGATCCTTGGCCCTGAAATGAAATCTACAGGCGAAGTAATGGGTGTTGGTAAAACATTTGGTGAAGCGTTCTATAAAGCTGTGTTAGGCTCTAACGATCGTTTACCAGGTCTACCAACTGAAGGCGAAGTAAAACATGCATTCTTATCTGTTCGTCATTCTGACAAGCCACGTGCTGTTGGTATTGCGAAACAGTTAACAGATCTTGGCTTCAAAGTACTTGCGACTGGCGGTACTTATGATGTAATTAAAGAAGCGGGTATTGAATGTGAACGTGTGAATAAAGTCACTGAAGGCCGTCCTAATATCGTGGACCGCTTGAAAAATGGCGAAGTTCACCTCATTATCAATACAACCGAAGGCAAACAGGCTCAAGAAGATTCATTCTCGATCCGTCGCTCTGCGCTTCAAGGCAAAGTGTATTACACCACTACCTTGAACGGTGCTGATGCTGTATGCCAAGCTTTAGCAATCAAATTGCCAATGGATGTATACCGCCTGCAAGACCTTACCAAAGGTTAATTAAGTTACCGATAAGTCCCGTCACCTTATCGGTGGCGGGCTTTTTTTCTTTTTTAAACCAGTATTTTTTTAAATACCAAATTATGAGGGACAACAATGCAACGTTATCCTATGACTCCTGAAGGCAAAGAAGCCTTAGAGAAAGAATTACATCAATTAAAAAGTATTGATCGTCCGCGCATCACTGCTGCAATTGCAGAAGCGCGCGAACATGGGGATTTGAAAGAAAACGCGGAATACCACGCTGCCCGTGAACAGCAAGGTTTCTGCGAAGGCCGTATTCAGGACATCGAAGGTAAACTTGGTGCAATGCAAGTGATTGATGTTAAAACACTTGAACAAAACGGTCGTGTGGTTTTTGGTGTAACAGTAACTATTGAAAACTTAGATACTGAAGAGCAAAAGACTTATAAAATTGTTGGCGATGACGAAGCAGACTTTAAGATCAACAAGATCTCTGTGAACTCTCCGATTGCTCGCGGCCTTTTAGGTAAAAATGAAGGTGACGAAGCGAAAATCGTGACTCCACAAGGCGAAGTGGAATACGAAATTGTGAAAGTTGAATACATCTAAGCGTTAGAGATATTCGCTATACAAACCCCTCAAATGAGGGGTTTTTTATGCCCGCAATGTTATACTTTATAAAAAATTGGATAAAAATAAGATGGAAAATCGACTTATTCATGCATTTGTGTATGCCATTTCGGGCTTTTGTTTAGGCTTTGTTCTGATGACATTTTGGGATGTCTCAAGCCATACTCAAATCAATCCTTTTAGAATTGTGCTGTACTGTACTTTATTTTTTGCAGTTTGGGGATTTGTCTTTCCCAATAGTGTCAAAGGCATTTTCATGGCGCTTTGGAACTTATTTAAGTAGATCAATCATAAACATCCCCGTCTAAATACCTTTTTTCACAGTCATCTATTTGTAGTTTACATCTCCCCAACCCCCTCTTTTCCAAAGAGGAGCTGAACTGCGATATAATCCCCCATCCCTTTCCTACACGCTGCAACCATGTCTGAAAAGTTAATCAATTCCCCTGTGAATCACTGGTGCGAGTTCGAGTTCATTTCGAAAACAGTGAAGAATCCGAATATTCATATTAAGGGGAATTATTCTTACTACTCAGCCTATTGGGATCAAGGCTTCGAGCGTTGTGTTGTGCGTTATCTGCATGACAAGCCTGCGACTCCAGAGAAACCCATTGATCAACTGTATATCGGCAATTTCGTCTGTTTTGGCGCGGAATGCGTGATTATGATGGGTGGCAATCAATTGCATCGTACCGACTGGATTTCAGCCTTTCCGTTCGATACACGCAGTTTTGTGCCTGCTGGCGATACAGTCATTGGTGATGGCTGCTGGATTGGCTCACGCGCCATGATTATGCAGGGTGTGAAGTTAGGTGAAGGTGCTGTAGTCGCAACAGGTTCTGTAGTGACTAAAGATGTGCCACCTTATGCCATTGTAGGCGGTGTGCCTGCAAAAATTATTAAATACCGTTTTCCTGCGGATGATATAGAAAAACTGCTTTCTCTTAAAATTTATGACTTAGATGAAAAGGAATTTTTAAAAATGCGTGAACAGTTTCAGACGGGTGACATAAAATCTCTATTTAAATAAGATTAAAAAATAGGGAATTAAATGACAGATAAACAGCATTTTTTATATAAATATATAGTAATATTTAATTCTTAAAACTGGCATTATGCCTAATACAACACGATACCACTCCCCAAAGCCACCAAAAATAAACAGTTAATTTCTAATAAAAATCAATTATTTCACACAATCAATATACCTATTTTTAGTGATAGACTTTTTTTATTGGATCAATAAAATTCAGCGCAGATAAAATTATTTATCTACTTAAAAGAAACAAAACGAAAAAGGTTAAAAATGAAAATTAATAAATTAGCATTAGTATTACTGGCAATTGGGGTATGTGGATCTGCTCAAGCGGATACAGCAACTGCAAGCATTGAGCTCAGCTTAACCATTCCAAAAAAATGCACGATTGCGACTCCAACAACCAAGCTTCTCATTCCAACAACAGGGGCAACAGCGTCTACAAACTATAGCGTGACTTGCAATACTGGCTACAGCATTGGCACAAAAGCGGACAACTACAGCACAGCAGACTGGAGTACACATGTGAAAAATGGCAACTTATCTTTGCCGACTTTGATTGGTACTAAAGGGCCAAACAACTCTAATATCGGCATCATGAATCCAGCTACAAGCTTTGCAGGCAGTAGTGTTGATACATTTACCCTTTCTGCTGGGCTGAAAAATGCAATTACAGCAATAACAACAGCTGGTACATATACGGATCAATACCGCATTACAGTGACTTATTAAAATAATGTAAAAGTTAAAAGGCTTTATATAAAGCCTTTTAACTCATTCTGATCATAAATTAAAAATGTGAATATAAAAAATCAATAAAATTACAGGCTATAAAATGAAGTTAAAAATGAAAAATATATCTATATTTTTATTCTCAATATTTTATATAAATTCAAGTTTTGCCAATATTACCATCAGCCCTGTAATTTTAGAAATAAATGCTAAAAATGAAACTCGCAGTACATCTATTTTACTGGAAAATGCTGAAGATGGCGTCAGCCATATTTATGAAGTCACTCCCTATAAATGGACGCAGAATCAATTAGGAGAAGACCAGCTAGAGCCAGCCAGCGATATTGTTATCAATCCAAGAACAATTCAATTGAACAAAGGTGATCAACGCAGTGTACGCATCGGTTTCAGACAAAAATTAAGTGAAATGGACTTAAAACAAGAACAAAGTTGGCGTCTGCTTTTTCAAGAAATTGAATCGCCTCTGGAAAACACAGGAATTGGCATTAACGTTAACTTCAGCATACCGCTATTTGCGGCAGAAAAGCCAAATACGACTTCACCAAACCTCGAAGCCATTTTAGATGAAAAAACTGCCACATTAAAAATTAGAAACTTAAATGCATATCACATCAAAATTATGGGTATTGATCTAATCAATAAGGAAGGAGCTACCTCTGAATCCTTTCCTCAACTGAAATATATTCTGGCAAATCAAGAAATGATCTTAAATCTTCGAAAGAGCGATGCTGACCAAAACATTAAAGCACAGATCAAAATTGATCAAATTGATAAGCCTTTACTGTTGCCAATACACAAGTAAAGCACCCCCATGAAGAAACAACTTGTCATTTGCCTATCAATGGCTGTCATGCCTTGCTATACGCAGGCTGAAACAGCACATGAAGAATTTATGGCCACGCTGTACATTAATCAAATCGATCAAAAAACGGATCTTCTGATCATAAAAAAAGATCAGCAATGGTTAACCGCATGCCAAGACTTGGCTAACACCTTTCTTGATCTACAAGCATTAACTAAAGTCACCGTTGCCGGCCAATCCTATTGTATGTTGAATACCGCCCCAATTACGGCCGAATTTAATGATGCTCAGCAAAGCTTGCAGATGCACGTTCCACCATCATTCATGCAAAATTCTGAACAAAAAAATAATCACCCAAATCTAGCTGCTGCCAGTGCGCCATTTGGTGGATATCTCAATTATGATGCGCTATACAAAAAAATATCCCAGCAGCAGAGCTACAATGAATTCGGTTTAAAAAACGATCTAAGCCTGTTCAAAGATAATCTTTTATTTAAAAACTCTACCCTATTGCATCACAGCAATAAGGCAAACGAAACACAAGATCAATTCACACGTTTATTCACTCAATTTAGTTTGGAGCAGCCCAACCACCTCACCACACTGCAGATTGGTGACAGCATTTCACCTTCAAGCCCTGTCAGTAGAGGGGTTTATTTTGCAGGACTGCAGTATGGCACTTCATTTATGCAACGCCCCGGCTTCGTTTATTGGAATATTCCTTCTATTGTCGGCAGCGCCCTGACCCCGTCTACGGTAGATTTATATATTAATGGCATAAAAAACTACAGCACCAAAGTCAATCCTGGTGAATTCAACATTCAAAGTGGTGCATTATTCAATGGCGATGGCAAAGGGCAAATGATCATTGAAGATGTGCTTGGCAATAAAACCGTACAGGATTTTGATTTAAGCGTAACGGATCAACTGTTACGCAAAGGTCTGCAAGACTACAATATTTCGGCAGGACGGCTACGTTATAATTTTGATGAAGACAGCAATGACTATCGTGATTATTTTACCAGTGTTTACTTTCGCACGGGGTTAACCGATACGCTTAACCTAGGCTTTAGCGCCAACTATCTTAAGGATCTGCAAAATTTCGGTGCATTCTCCAGCCAATATGTCCCTCATTTAGGAATGATTACGCTTGGCGCAGCATACAGCCATGCCAATTCTGCGAATGGACAAAAGTTCAATCTGGGCATTTCAAAAAATGCGTCCTATTTTAATTTGGGTTTCAACACAGAATATAACTCTGAACACTTTAAAACGATGGGCATGGACGATTCACAAAATTTGCCTAAATTTGATCACTTGCTTTATGCCGGCCTGAATCAGATTCCTTTCATTGGGCATTTAACTTTTAACTATGTTGAACAGTCACAATATAAAAAAAGTAACTTGAGTGATAAAAGAATATTTTCCCTCAGAGGTGGTAAAGCACTTTTTTCTTCATTATATTTTAACTATGGCTTGAGCTATGAAAATCAAAGTAAAGATAAACTGCTCTTTGATCTGGCCTTTTCATATCAGTTCGACAATAAGCATTCAGCTTATCTCAGCAAAAATAACAGTGCTCTATATGCAGCCATTAATAAAACAGATCTAGCCCTGACGGGTTTCGATTACAGCGCTAGTGTTGGAAAAAATCATGAAAGCACTATTTTCAATACAGATACGACATTAAAAAAATCTTTTGGCGACTTAAACTTGCGTTATTCCAACAACCAAGATGCCTACCAAGCGCAAGCAGATTTCCAGGGTGCATTCGTTTTCCTCGATCACAGTATAGGCTTGACCAAATCTATTGAGTATCCATTTGCATTGGTTAGACTTTCAAATCAGGAAAATATTGATATTTATAAAAATAATGAATTCGTAGGTAAAACCAACAAAAAAGGTGAATTATTTGTACACCGCTTAATTGCCTATGCAAATCATGATATTTCTTATGATCAGAATCAGCTTCCGATTGAATATGAAACACCAATTTTAAATAGAAATCTTGTACCTTACGATTTGCGAGGCTATGTAGTAGACCTTCCAATCATTCGCTCATTTGATCTCAGCTTTAAATTAACAGACTTTCAAGGTGCTGCAATCCCCGCAGGTAGTATGATCAGCTATGCTCAAAATCCTGATCATTCAGTGCCAGTCGGTTCGCAAGGTATAGTCACAATATACGGATTAAAAGAGTCTACGCAATACACGTTTACGGTCAAAACTGGCCCAGAACAGCACTGCACGTTTAGCTATTTGACTGCTGCTTTTAACAATAACAATACGCTGATTCCAGCCACCTGCAGATAAAGGGAAAACATGAAAAAAATAATTCAATATCTTACGATATCTATACTGCTTGGTTTCAGCAGTATGGCACTGTACGCACAGGGATGTAGCCTTTCATCGTTTACCTCCCAGAATTTAGTGTTCTCTGCACAGCAGTTTAGTACTGCTAATTTTGCTTTTAACATTAATTGCCAATCCCCATACAATGTGAGATTCAGCAATGCAAATCCTGCTTCTAATGAGGGTATAGGCTATTTAAGCGATCAACAGCATAAAATTAAAACTAAAATGTCAGCGCGTAGTGATTGGAACATTCCTTGGAATACCTCGGTTATGCAAGTAAATAACAGCAACAACCATTATGTAGTAACGGTCGCTATTGTAGATGCTATTAAAGCAACCACTCCTGCTGGAATTTATAAAGACAGAATTCAAGTCAATATTGAATACTAAATTCACCTTTGAATTACTGCATTAGACTTGATCAAATACTCCTCTCAAAATATGAGATGAAAAGTAGTTTAACAATGCGTGAGCAGTTGCAGACGGAGGATATTTCATCGCTACTGCATTCCTTTAATGCTCTTGAATAAAAGGGATTAGCGTCAAGCTCCACTGTTTATATTCATCGATTTTATTATTTTTAAGCCAGTTTATATTTAAATAACTTAAACGCCATTCATAATAAGCCAATCCTATATCCCTATAGCTGATCTTAAGTATGGTTGCCGTCTGATCTTCACAATAATTATTCTTTTCGTCTTTCATATCTCGGTAGCAGGAGAGTCGATTCTGGTACTCGTAGAAAGGTAGATGTTCAAAGACTAGCTTTGTTTTTCCTTTTGGAAGTAATTGAATAAAATCCACATTCTGCTCACCACTATCATCACCCAGAGAGTTTGAAATCCCACCATAAACCAAGGCAACGGCATAATTATGCTTATTTAAAGGGTAAAGTGCAGGATGAAGATAAGTTATCGGCTTATGATCCTCCTGAATTGCAAATACCGGCTGATACTCGGCTAAATCCCAATGCTCCATAATTCTATATAGCCCACTCTGTTTTAAAAGCTGGGTGATTCGCAATTTGTCATCAATCAAATAATAATATGTCTGATTTGCAATTTTGACTGACCAGAGTCTGGCATTCGCCTCATGACATTCAGATTTTAATTGTTGGCAAATTTTCCTGAGTTCAGTTGCAGAAATATCTTCTTTTTGAAAAGTCAATGATTGTATTGAATCGGCAGCGCAGACAGGAAAAGTAATAAATATAATAAATAGTTGTAGAATTAATTTTTGCATCATTATTCATATTCTTATCATGATTTTATTTGAGCGATTGTAAAGTGTTTCAGTTCTTCCTCCAAGTGCACCTCAAAATTGAGGCATAAAAAACTACTCAATCAGAGTGGGTTTTCAGAATATGGTGGCTATGACAAGACTTAAACTTGTAACCCCTATATTATGAGTGAAGCATCCTAACCAACTGGGCTATCCTATAAATAACTCACCAATCCATTAAGTTTCTCCCCCTAGACGTTTCCAATCCCAAAGATCACGCTGCCAATTCAATTGATTTTTTTCAGTCATTTCTATTTCATTATTAATAAGTTACCACTTATATGATATGACAATTTTAAAGAGCCGTTCACATCTATTTTTAAACATGGTTGCAAATAAAAAATCCGCTTACAATTTCATCAGACTTTAGTTTTAAACCTGCCAATTCTTAAACAAATTCATGTTAGATTAAATTATAAATAATTTCTTATGGTGCCAATTATCCATATGAAATTACTAGGTTTTATTTTATTAAAAATACAGTTAGTATCAAATTTCAAACGGTTTTATTGAACAAAAAATCATAGTCTTAATGTATACGTTTTAGCAATGATTATAAGGAGAAATACACATGGCTTATCAGAATATTTTAGTCCCTGTTGACGGTTCAGAAACAGCTTATGCAGCGGTCGCAAAAGCAACTGAGTTTGCTAAAGCATTTGGCAGTAAAGTGACAGTGGTTCAGGTCTTGGCGCTTGATCCATATATTGCAGCAGAATACATTTCTGCGAATCAAACCAATGACTTGATTGAACGCGCACGTACTGCAATTATTGAATCGCTTGATGCAGCAAAAGCAAAATTCAATGAACAAGGCCTTGCAGTTGAAACTAAACTTCTTGAAGGACAAGTGATTCATCGTGAAATTGTAAAAGCTGCTGAAGACATGCACGCCGATCTGATCATTATTGGTTCACATGGCCGTACAGGTTTGAAAAAATTATTCTTGGGTAGCGTGGCGCAAAGTGTACTGGGAGAATCTCATATTCCAGTACTGATTGTCCGCGAATAATATTCCTTCTGAATTTCCCATCTTGTTTCAAGGTGGGAAATATCTTATTGATTAAATTTTCTATTTTTATCCGCCATTCATCCATTGATACTGTTTTAAATTGATTTTATCTCCAATCACCATCACCCCTTCTGCTAGCAATTTTGTGCGCTGAATATTTTCACCCTGTCCATCTAATTTACTTAGGCTAATTTTTCCTTGTGAATTAATCACCCGATGCCAGGGAATTTCACTTGCCTGATCCAGATGCTTTAGTACATAACCCACTAAACGTGCATGTTTGGGCAAACCTGCCATCTTGGCAATCTGACCATAGCTAGCGACTTTTCCATAAGGAATTAGAGCCACGACTTGCAGAATTTGACGCGCCAATTCATCGCTAGAAGCATTCTGAGGCATACATCATCCTTTCAGTAGTAGATTGAAATGTACTGCTTCCCTTGGAAAATACGATTTCAACCAATCATCCTGTTCATTTAACAAATCTATCGATATTGCTATTCCATCAACTCGACTGGATTGTAACCACTTTAAAATCCTATCTTAAAACAACTAAAATTCTAAACTGAGAGGTTGAGTATGAACACCTCTTGATCTTCTTACATTAAAAAAGCCCGTTGAGGGCTTTTTATAAGGGTTTGAGAATTAATTGAAAATTAAAAGTTATCCGGACTTTCCAGACGTTTCACCACCTGAACTTTTTCTGGATTATGCATCACAGCCACACCATCTTCAGCTTTTTCATCAATCAAGGCATCCGGGTTATATACCGTAATGGTTTCATTCCCGTTGGCATCTTCACCGACAATATACTGAAAGCCTTTCTTATTCATTTTGTGGCACATACGTTGATACCAGCCCTTAAAACCTTCCGTTTCTTCATTCGGATTGTAATAAAAGGCATTCATCACGGCGGGTAAACCCAAGCCACAAACCAAGCCGGACATTAATACCGCAATAAAAGTATATCCAATCAAAATACTGCTGTATTCACTCAGTTCAGGAATATTCGCTACCGCAAGAATCAAAGCGAGCGAGATACCACCACGCACGCCACCCCAGGAAAGAATAGCCAAACTGCCGTTATAGCTTTTGTGTCGAAAGCTGGGGAAAAAAGCAAATGACAAATAGTTTGCTGCAAAGCGTGAAGCGTGCAGAATAAAGAACGCGACAATACCGCCCAGAATCAGGCTAATGCTCAAATCTAGAATAAACAGTTCCAGTCCAATCAAGGTAAACAAGAAGGAATTGATGATGCCTTCAACGGTATGCCAAAAGTGGTTTACTTCACGAATTTCACGTTCCTGTAAGATTTCTTTCCATTTGTTACCCACGACCAAGCCGCCAATCACGCAGGCAATAGGTGCTGAAGCATGTGCAAATAATGCCACCAGATAAGAACCACAAGCCAGCAGTGCCGTGGTGAGAATTAAAGATTCCATTTCATGTTTGCCACGAAGTAATCTTAAAATTCCCAGACCAAAACCCCATCCAATAATAATGGCTACAACAATCTCGTAAAGTAAGGTTTCCAGCGTTCCAATAATGGTAAAGTGCTCACCCTGCAATACATACAATAAGGTCATGAACACAGCGATACACATGGCATCATTAAACAATGATTCGCCTTCAAGTTTGACGATCAGATGATGCGGCGCACGTACCGAACTGAGCACACCTTTAATCCCAATCGGGTCAGTTGCACCCAGCGCAGCACCTAACAGTAACAGCACCAGTAAATCGACATGCTTGCCAGTCAGGAACTGATAACCATACAGTGTCACCCCAAAAAACACCGCACAGAGCACTAGCGCAATACTGGCCAAGATACTAATGGGCTTCCAGTGACTTTTTAAATCTGAGACTTTAAATTTTAAAGCGGAAGAGGTCAGGATAAAACAAATCACGCCATTAATTAAAAAGTCATAAAAATCAATATGACGAACTGCTTCTTCAATATTGTGAATATTGATGGTGATAAACTGGTTACCACTAAGTAAGCTCGCGCCCCACTGTAAAATAAAGACAAAAATGGCCGAAACAATAGGCACACCAATCGCTTGAGGGAAACCCAAGATCCGTTTATTAAAAATCGTCGTTGCTATCGAAAGTGCAAAAATGACAGTAAAGACTTGAAGAAAAAAGAAATTTCCCATTAAAGTTCCAACTTGAGCAATTCATTGGAATAAAGCGAACGTAGCCAACCATTTCCAAGTAAATATTTAATTAAATAACATTTATTAATCGAATTAGTTTAACGATTTTTTTATCATCAAACAAAATAGTTAAGTTTTTTTACATATTTTTAGCAATGATTTAACATAGCCCTGCATTTCTATCTTAGTGTACCTACGCTTTCTTTTATTTCTACATAAAGTTGAATTAAATCATGCATCAAACAGTTAAAACCCTATTTCGACTTTTTTTTGCACTGGTTATTTTTCTGATTACTCTGGCTTTATGGTTGAGTGTCTTTTCAAAAAGTAAGGAAATTTTCCAGGCTGATCAACTGTTCCAACAAGCCAAGCAAATCTCACTTAAATCTACGTCCCAAGAGCAACTGGTTTTAGTGTCAAATAATCAATCACCAGATCAGACCATTTACATTGTGATTGCCCAAAACGGATATATTGCTGAGCTGCCTTGTGAACACTACCTAAAAGATATCTGCACAGATGAATACAATCAGCAGCATACCCGCCAAATCAAGCAACTAGACTTGTTGAAAGTTGGCCAGAACCAATATATACAGCAGATCAGTTACCAAGATAGCCGCACTCAAAAACAGCAACAATGGTTCTATTCCAAACAGCAAATTCAGCAATTTTATCAGGCTGACATCGACAGCTTAAAATATCACATTTTCAGCATCCTGCTTTTTGCTCTGGCAGCGCTATATGTCTCGATTCGAATACTGCGTAACTTTAAAAAGTTTATTCATCGTTAAACAAGCAAATAAAAAAAGAGGATTGAACATCCTCTTTTTCATATTTCATTGATTTTAAATCGCTTGATTAAAAGTATCACAGTCATTGATATTTCCAGATTTCAAACCAATTTGAAACCATTTCATCCTTTGCTGACTACTACCGTGGGTAAAACTATCCGGGACTACCTGCCCAGTTGAGCGCTTCTGTAAATAGTCATCGCCAATTTTATGCGCTGCATCCATGGCTTCCTCAATATCCCCCTGTTCCAGGAACTGAGTACGTTGCTGATTATGATGCGCCCAGATACCGGCAAAACAGTCAGCCTGTAATTCCTGACGTACTGATAACTGATTACCTTGTACTTCACTGCTTTGAGCACGGGCTTTTTGTACTTGTTCAGAAATACCTAATAGTGTTTGTACATGATGACCGACTTCATGTGCCACCACATAAGCTTGAGCAAAATCACCTGCCTGATCCTGACGCGACAATTCAGTCGAGTTTTGCTCACCTGAAATACCCATCTGCTCTTTCATATCCTTAAAGAAAGCCGTATCGATATAGACTTTTTGATCAGTCGGGCAGTAAAAAGGTCCCATGGCTGATTGAGCTGTACCACAACCTGAATTCACCATTCCACTAAACATAACCAACTTGGGTGCTACATATTGTGCATTTAATTGCTGCTGAAATACTTGTGACCAGGTGTCTTCTGTGTCGGCTAAAACCGTACCTACAAAATCCATGGCTTCCTGCTGTTCCGGAGTAGGATTATCTAATCCCTTGGTTTCAGCCGATTGGGATTGAGAAGTCACCTGTTTGGTTGCCTGATAAGCCTGCTGCGGGTCTACGCCAAAAAACTTCCAAGCTACAAAAGCCACTACAAGCCCTAGAATACTGATGCCACCAGCCTTAGCTCCACCGCCGCCGCGGCGATCCTCTACATTTGTACTTACACGACGTCCTTTCCAACGCATAGTGATATTCCTTATAGTTTTCGCTATTAGCTTATTTTGAGGGCTTTCCTGATTATGCCTGCTTCGACTTAGACCTAAACTTTTGAATCATCGAGATCACCAGCAAAACCAGTAAACCGGCAACAAAACCAATGCCCAGATTAATTAAAGTGGGAGTCAGCGCACCAATAATATTCCCCACTGTTGGAATATGCTGGACGTGATCCACAGAATCTTCAGTAATATGATGGAATAATGGAACCGCATGAGTAATGATTCCGCCACCGACCAAAAACATGGCAATTGTTCCAACAATAGTCAGGGTTTTCATCAGCTTTGGTGCAAAAGCCAGCAAACCACGTCCAATACTTTGTTTCAGATTTGAAGCTTGCTCGGTAAGGTATAAACCCAGATCGTCAATTTTGACAATCATGGCCACAAAGCCATACACCCCTACCGTCATGACTATGGCAATAATTGAAAGCACCATGACTTTGCTAGCAAAAGTAGCGGTTGCCACTGTACCCAATGAAATCACCACAATTTCAGCGGACAGGATAAAGTCGGTACGAATTGCACCCTTAATTTTTTCTTTCTCGAACTTTGCCAAATCAGTTTCAATCGCATTGAATTCTGCTTCAGCTGCTTCTTCAGTCTTGGCTTTTTTATGCTGCAAACTGTGCAGAACTTTTTCCACACCTTCATAACATAAAAATAAACCGCCTATCATCAGTAAGGGATTGATTAACCACGGTGCTACCACGCTAATCAGCAAAGCCAAAGGCACCAAAATCAGCTTATTAACGAATGAACCTTTTGCCACCCCCCAAACCACAGGAATTTCACGCTCCGAACGCACACCGCTCACTTGTTGGGCGTTTAATGCTAAGTCATCCCCCAACACTCCAGCAGTTTTTTTTGCTGCCATTTTACTCATGACAGCAACGTCATCTAAAACTGTGGCAATATCATCCAATAATATTAATAAGCTACTCGCCATTGTTTTTATCCTGAGTATTTGTATTTCCTATATTAAATACAAATACTGAAAAAAACTGTATCAAGATCATTAAATTCTTCGTATTTTTTCAATTTTCTGTTTTTATAGTGCCTGCCATTCAAAAACATTATGCCGTACAATATGGCAAATCATCAGTATATAAATGTAGTGCAAGCTACTTTGGAATAGAGAGATAATGAGTAATCAAGACAATCGTCCTGTTATTTTGACTGGCGACCGCCCAACCGGACAACTTCATTTAGGTCATTTTGTGGGTTCTTTACGTTCACGCGTAGGTTTACAGGATTCTCACCATCAACATCTACTCCTTGCCGATGCTCAAGCTTTAACCGATAACGCAGATAACTTTGAAAAAGTACGTCGCAATATTATTGAAGTGGCAACAGACTATTTGGCAGTGGGCATTGATCCAACTAAAACCACTATCTGTGTTCAATCATGCCTGCCGGCATTGAATGAACTCACCATGTTGTATTTAAACTTTGTCACCGTGTCTCGTCTGGAACGCAACCCAACCATTAAATCTGAAATCCAGATGCGTGGCTTTGAGCGTGACATTCCGGCTGGTTTCCTATGCTACCCTGTGGCACAAGCCGCTGACATTACTGCATTCAAAGCGACTGTCGTGCCAGTAGGCGAAGACCAGATTCCAATGATTGAACAGACCAACGAAATCGTGCGTCGTCTGAACCGTCAAATTGGTCATGAGATTTTACCTGAATGTAAAGCTTTACTTTCAAATGTCGGCCGCCTACCTGGTTTCGATGGTAAAGCAAAAATGTCAAAATCTTTGGGCAATACCATTGTGCTAGATGCCTCTGATAAAGACATCAAAAAAGCTGTAAATGCGATGTATACCGATCCAAATCACCTGCGCATTGAAGATCCGGGCCAGGTTGAAGGCAACGTGGTCTTTACTTATCTAGATGCATTCGACACCAACAAAGAAGAGCTGGAAGAGTTAAAAGCCCATTATCGTCGTGGTGGTTTGGGCGATGGTACGGTGAAAAAACGCCTGGAAGGCATTCTAAAAGAATTGATTGGTCCTATCCGTGAACGTCGTATGGAATTACAAAAAGATCCAGATTACATCATGGATATCTTAAAAACCGGTACAGACAAATGCCGTGTGATTACCCAACAAACACTGGATGAAATTAAATCAGGTTTGGGTGTTTTCCATTTCTAAATTCTACTTAATTTGAACCAGCCCTGCTTTCGAAGCGGGGCTTTTTTATGCTGTATATTTTACACTCAAATAGTGAGTACTCAATCACACTAACCATTAGTTATTAACTTTAATTAACACAACGTAACTGAAAGCATCATGAAATGACTCACCATTCATTTTAAGATTTACTAAATGCTTAGAGCTACCCCTAGTTCTAACATTCTCCTTAACCGAAACTGTGCAAACAGATTCGTTGTTCTACGCAATGATCACCCCAATCATTGCGTATTTTTTTGCCTGAATTTATATATATCCAAAATAAATCCGAAATAAAAAATCTCACCGCAGTGAGATTTTTTACAATGAAACTTAATTTCTGAACAACGTTTTGTCGAGAGGGAATTCAACCCCAATAGATGCCCCGCCATTTTGACCATTTACATCTGAATCACTGATCCAGCCATTTAATTTCAAGGGAATATCGGGACGTAAATAATGTGACCAGGTCAGGTCTAAAGCTCTGATTTCATCTTTTCCCGGGAAAGTCTGGTTTGTTGCTCGGTTGGAATCATTGACCTTTGCAAACAATACACGCGTACTCAAACGATTCAAAGGATCAAATCGAATATTGCCACCTACCGAGATCATTTGACCATCTCCTCCCATCGCATGCCCTAAGGGAAAACCATGCTGGTAATGACCATCAGTATAAATATGATGATTATATGAAATGCCTCGGCTATCACCATTGGTACGGGTATCTGCCCACTCGGTATAGAGTTGAAATGGCATATTTCTGAAACTTGAAGAATAGTCGGTCCCTGCAAGATACATTTTTCTGGAAGGTAACAAACCAGCTTCGTCCTCCCCTACATATTGTCCATACACGCTTACAGGTATATTAAATAGAGATTGTAAATTGAAGCGTACATCAATCCCAGCAAGCTGATTGGATTTGTCATCCTCACTGTTATAAAAATTATCATTCCCCTTAATTGCATTCCACAAAGAATCCCAACTTTCTGAACGCCCTTCACCACCCCATTGCAAAATCCGGGATACACCCAATTCCAAATAAGGCAATGGTTGTGCTGTTAAACGCAAACCCAATAAGCGGGTATCTGGTACAGCAGCATATTCATCTAACTGGCCTGCAAAAGCTTGATATTGCCAAGGCCCAATCCAGGAAAGCCATTTGCTTGCAAATGCTTTTTGCTCTGCACGTTGCGCAGTAAATCCATAAACTGGACGACTAGCATCACCACGAATCAAACTGCCATCATGTCCAGGCCCCCAATAAGTTGGAATCTGTCCCGCAATCAACCATTGGTTCCATAACTTTCCTGCAAGATATGAGCCTTCAACATTGACATTTTGACCATTGTCAATTTTTGGATCTTTTTCTGCATTGACCCGGATTTTGGCATCCCAGTTTTCGCCACCTGCATTAAATTCCAAAGCAGCTTGATATTGTGATTTTTGTTTATCAGCAAATTCCTGTGGAATATTTTTTGAATCTGATTCTGCATAAAAACTTGCTTTCAGCATATCATTATCTGCATTGAGAGCCGCCAGCACCGAATCAATCACTTGCTGTTGACTCTCCTGAGTAACCTTAGCTTGCGAAATCGCGCGCTGAATTTCAACGCCACTCATAGGCCAGGTTGATGTGCTAATTTGAATAACACCTTGCTGATTGAGCCAGTTTAAATCAGTTCGCAAACTTTGATTATTTAATACAATCCCTTGTGCCCAAGTTACTGGAACTACCATGGCAGACATACAAAAAGGAAATAATATTTTTAAATGATTCTTAAGTCTTAAATTGTTCAACATATGCTTGATCTTTCTTATATTTACTCAAGCAAATTATTTTTGTGATTTATAACGTTAATATTACACTTTAAAATCATAACTCATACAGATAAAACCAATAAAAACCACAACAAATAAACAGTTTTAATAATAAGCTACATTGTAAACAATTAGAAATATCAACCAATTTATTATTTTACTTTTCACATATATAAAAGTATAAATAATAAAAAACCCGCTCTAAAGCGGGTTTTCAATGTTCATAAAGCTTAGTGTTTATGACGCATATGCGGGAATAAAATTACATCGCGGATACTTGGCGCATTAGCAAATAACATTACCAGACGGTCAATACCAATACCTTGACCGGCTGTTGGAGGTAAGCCGTATTCAAGTGCTTCAATGAAGTCCGCATCATAATGCATCGCTTCATCATCACCAGCATCTTTTTCTGCGACTTGTGCCTGGAAACGTTCTGCTTGGTCAATCGGATCATTCAATTCCGAGAACCCATTGGCTAATTCACGACCACCAATGAAGAATTCAAAACGGTCTGTGATATGCGGGTTATCATCATTACGGCGAGCCAATGGAGAAGTTTCCGCTGGATATTCGGTAATGAAAGTTGGTTGACGGAGTTGAGTTTCAACAGTTTCTTCAAATACGATGGTTTGAAGCTTACCTAAACCAAAACCTGGTTTCACTTGTTCTTTCAATTCTTCCTGAACAAATTTAGCCAGGAATTCACGGTCTGCTACATTTTCAGCCGTGAATTGCGGGTTATGTTCAAGAATCGCATCGAACATTGAAATTTTCTTGAATGGACCTTTGAAGCTATACACTTCTTCACCATAAGGCACATCGGTAGAACCCAAGATATCGATGGCCAATTTCTCAAGCATTTTTTCAGTGAGTTCCATCAAATCCTTATAATCTGCATAAGCTTGATAGAATTCGATCATGGTGAATTCGGGGTTATGACGAGTCGAAACACCTTCGTTACGGAAGTTACGGTTAATTTCGAATACGCGTTCAAAACCGCCGACCACCAAACGTTTCAAGTAAAGTTCAGGCGCAATACGCAAGAACAATGGCATATCCAAGGCATTGTGATGCGTTTCAAATGGACGCGCAGAAGCACCACCTGGAATCACATGCATCATCGGAGTTTCAACTTCCATGAAGCGTTCATTGGTTAAATATGCACGAATACCGGAAACCACTTTGGCACGAATTTCAAAGGTTTTACGTGTTTCTTCGTTGACGATTAAATCCAGGTAACGTTTACGGTATTTCACTTCCGTATCAGTTAGGCCATGGAATTTGTCTGGAAGCGGACGCAGTGATTTAGTCAACAGTTCAAACTGTTCAATGTGCACATACAAATCGCCTTTACCTGAACGGCCAATATAACCTTCTACGGCAATGATATCGCCAAGGTCTAGGCTCTTGATGCTTTCCAGTACTTCAGGCGCAAGCTCTTTACGTGCTACATAAAGCTGGATACGGCCAGTCATGTCTTGAATCACGATGAATGAACCACGGTTCAACATGACACGACCTGCTACTTTCACCTGAACGTGTTCATCAGCTTCAATTTCTTCTTTAGACTTGTCAGCAAATTGTACTTGTAAGTCTTGCGCATAGTCTTCGCGCTTAAATGTGTTTGGCCAAGGGCTTGTTCCCTTCGCCTTAGCATGTTCTTCAATATGCTTTAACTTGGCATGACGCTGTGCAATTAAATCGTTTTCAGAAATCTGCTGTTCAGAAGTCGATTGAGCGTTATGTTGCGTCATCTCTGCCTCGAATATGTATAAAAAACGGAAGGTGCATATCATAGCAGATTTAGTACAAATTTCGAATGACTTATTGCCATACAAATGCACTGATTTGCTAAAAACCAGTTCCATTTCTTCACATAACTAAACATGACTAGGCTTCAGCGAGTTGTTTGACGATCTGAAAACCTTTTTCAAAACCATTTTTCATCATTTCTAGGTATTCTTTAGAAGTATCGACTTCCACCCTGAGTCTGGTTTTTCCGTTCACCTCTTCAAGAAAATATTTCTCTAAAGCCCCTGACCATTTTTTCATTTCTTCACTATCGAAATCTTCCACACCATCTTGAACCATGCCCAAATGCTTAAAGATCACCACTTTAAATTCTTCAATTTGCTCAATCGTCGAGATCATGCCATTGCCTTTGGCATCTGCAAAAAGTGTTTTTCCACCTACCTTCCAATCTGAATGAATGTGGGAATCTGGTGAAAAATAGTAAGTCCACTGACTATAAGTGTCGGGATCCCACAAAATTCGCCAGACTTTCTGCGGGGGTGCTGCAATTAAAATTTCATTATTCAAAACTTCCATAGCCTGACCAATCTGAAGATATGATCTCTCAAGGTAGCGCAATCATTTTTTACAACATAGCCCGGTTTTGTTATTGGGTTTTGAACTGCAAACAACCAGATAATAATGCTTTATTTTTAATCAATTTTTTATTTTGTAAAGTTATTTGGTTTAGTGTTCAAAAATGCATCTTAGACCAAAAGCTAACTTCTTTATTTAAGCAAGTGACTTACAATCAATTTAATAAAAATAGTTGAAAAGGAAACTTTTTCTCTATTTCTATCTTTGTGAATAAAGACAGTGTGAACTAAAAAACAATGACGACATGCACTTCAAAAATCCTGTTTTTGCATGGACTGGATTCTTCCAGAGAATCGACCAAATTCCATGCGATTGATGCGAATCAGAAATATTGCATCAATGTAGATTACCGCAATTTGAATTTTCAAACTGTGTATGAGTTTTATTGTGAAATTATCTCCAAAATTAAACCTGAAATATTAGTCGGACACAGTCTGGGTGCCTATTGGGCTCTTAAAATGTCTGCCTTATGTAAAATTCCAGCCATTATTGCCAACCCTAGCTTAAGTCCAAATTTTCGTGATGACTATCCAGCGATTAATGAAGATGATCTGGAACATGAAATTGCCCAAATTGCTTATCTGGAATTGGGAGATGAAGAGCTGGATATGCATGCCGTACAACAACAACTCGAACCCTATATGCAGGTACAGGCCGTTGAAGGGGGTTATCACCGTTTAGCCCGTCCGGAAAATCTGAATGATCTGATTCAGCACATGCAAACTCATTTTCTGATGAAATAAAAAAGCCTTGGATCAAACCAAGGCTTTTTTAAATGCAGCGAATTAGGCAACTTCTTGTGCAGGTTGAGATTTATCGTCCAATACAGACCATACATCCAAGCCTAAATCGCAATGTAAATCCGGTAAATCAAGGAAAATACTGGCACCCAATACTTGATGATTACATTTACCAACCAATTGTTTCACAGCTTTTAAGGTACCGCCAGTCGCTAATACATCATCAACAATAATCACTTTTTGCGCTTGGATGTTGGCAGACATTTCCAAACGATCCATGCCGTATTCCAGACTATAACCCACACCCACCACTGGTGGCGGTAATTTACCTGCTTTACGAACCAACAATAAACCTTTACCCAAACGCTGCGCCAACAAGCTTGCCAAAACAAAGCCGCGTGCTTCAACCGCAACAAAACTATCCACCTCTTGCAATTTTTCAGCTGGAATGCTGGCAATTAGAGCATCGGTTAATAATTCAATATTTCCCATAAATAATGGGGTCAGGTCAAAAAAACAAATCCCTGGTTTAGGGAAATCTTGGACAGTACGAATGTTAGACCACAAAGTTGTAGACAGATTGCTCATGGGGAGAAAAGTATTTAAAAGAGAATGAGTGAATTTTAACGCTTTACGAAGCCCATGACCAGCAAGTGATCATTTAAAAAACAGCACAAAACAAAACCATAAACACTAAGTGTTTGATTTTTATATATTAATTTTTTAAATAAATAATAGGTATATATTTATCTAATCATAATTTAACAAATCGGTCTGCTTTTTTCTGCACGACCTTAGTCTAAAACGAGAACATTCAAGTTTAATCCGAACAATTTTATAGCCTTTTACATCCCTCCTTCATTCAGGATCGGAGAGTGCATCATCAATAATATGGCGAGAGCAAAATGCGATTTCGGGATTTTTCTGACAAGTTTTGTCCTACTCTGCAATTCTCGTTTCAAATTCTGTTTTTAAACGCGCATATTTGCTTTACATTAGCCACAGAACTGCGTAAAAATTTGCTTGAATATGTGCCTTGAAAGACATATTAAAAGAGTCACGCGATATATGGAATTTTTACTGACTACACCTTTTAATCAGTCAGTGTTTTGGAGAGTTAAATGAAAAAATATCAATGCATCGTTTGTGGATGGATTTATGACGAAGCTGAAGGTTGGCCACAAGACGGTATTGTTGCTGGTACCAAGTGGGAAGATATCCCTGACGACTGGACCTGCCCGGACTGCGGTGTATCAAAAGTTGATTTTGAAATGGTTGAAATCTAATTATTGATCGCAAAGACCATAGTGAATGGTCTTTTTTTACGTCTTATAGAAAGAAAATAGCAAACAGTTTTGGAGAATAACATGCATCCTATCGTCATCATTGGTTCAGGTATGGCAGGCTATACCGCAGCGCGTGAGTTCCGTAAGCTCAATCCCGAGCATGAGCTGGTCATGATCTGTGCAGATGATGCGGTGAACTATGCAAAACCGACGCTTTCAAATGCCTTGGTCGGCAATAAAGCCCCTGAGCAGATTGCCCTAGGTGATGCCAGCAAAATGGCCACCCAGCTAAATATGCGCATTGAGCCCCTGACCTGGGTCAAAGAAATCCTGCCTGAACAGCACCAACTGATTTTAGAAAAAGACGGTCAGCAAACTACGCAGCCTTATTCAAAACTGGTATTGGCTGTAGGTGCAAACCCGGTACGTCTGGCCATTGCTGGTGATGGCAGTGATGATATTCATGTAGTGAATAACCTGGATGATTACAAGCTCTTCCGTAAAAATCTGGAACAGCATCATGACAAGCGTGTGGTGATTTTGGGTGCCGGTTTAATTGGCTGTGAATTTGCCAATGACCTGCAAAATACCCAGCACAAAGTCATTGTGATTGATTTGGCAGCCCAACCACTAGGCCGTTTGCTGCCTGAATATGTCGCTTCTTCTTTTCAGGAAAAACTGGAAGATATTGGCATCCATTTTGAATTGGGCACGACGGTTGAAAAAGTCATTAAGGTTGAAAACGGCGACTATCAAATTAGCTTAGCCAATGGTCAATCCGTAGTTGCAGATCTTGTGTTATCGGCGATTGGCTTACAACCGAATCTGGAATTGGCAAAAGCTGCGGATATTCATTGCAGTCGCGGCATTTTGACCAATGGACATCTTGAAACCAATCAAGCGGACATTTATGCCATTGGTGACTGTGCTGAAGTAAATGGATTACTGTTGCCTTATGTGATGCCCATCATGCAACAAGCCCGTGCCTTGGCTAAAACCTTGAATGGCGAAAAAACTCATGTTCATTATCCAGCCATGCCAGTTGCAGTGAAAACACCTGCTGCACCCCTCACCGTGCTTCCGGCACCTGTAGGCGTAGATGTCACCTGGCATAGCGAAGAATTAGAGGATGGTATGATTGCCAAAGCCACCGATAGTCAGGATACTTTACGTGGTTTTGTATTATTAGGTGCAACTGCCGCAAAACAACGTTTAAGTCTTACAAAACTGGTTCCGGACTTGATTCCTGCCGCAGTTTAAGGGTTTAATAGTCAGGACATTTTTTCATCAAAATGTCCTTTTTAGGAAAATAACAATGAATAGCGCACTTAATTTTAAGGGTTCTCCCTATACTTCGTTTATGCATGAAACCAAAGTCGATCTTGGTAATGGTATTGAACTGCATGTCGAAATGGGTGGAAAACCTGAAAACCCCGCAATCATGCTGATTATGGGCTTAGGTGCGCAAATGTTATTTTGGCCTGACTTCTTTTGTAAATCACTGATTGATCAAGGCTATCGCGTTATTCGTTTTGATAACCGTGATATTGGTCTGTCTTCCAAAATTCGTCATTCTGGCCCCCGACTTAATACCTTAAAGCTGATGGGACGTTTTGCACTCGGTTTGCAAAATAAAGGGGCTCCATACAATCTCTATGATATGGCTGATGATGCAGCAAGACTGATTGATCATTTGGGACTAGAAAAGGTTTCTGTGATTGGCGCTTCCATGGGCGGCATGATTGCCCAAATTCTTGCGGCCAAGCATCCGGAAAAAGTCACTAATCTGGGATTAATGTTTACCAGCAATAATCAGCCCTTGCTCCCACCACCTTTTCCAAAACAACTTTTTAGCCTGATTGGCAAGCCCGAATCGACCGATGAAGAGGGCATTGTCAATCATAGTGTTAAAGTTTTTAACATCATTGGTTCCCCTGGATATATCAACCAACTTGAAATTATCCAGACCGCTCGTAAGTTATATCAACGAAGTTATTACCCGGCGGGTGTACTTCAACAATTTTTCGCAATATTATGTACCGGTTCTTTGCTACAATTGGGTAAGCAAATCCAGCAACCGACCCTAGTGGTTCATGGCTCACGTGATCGCTTATTACCACCGAGTCATGGCAAAGCAGTTGCAAAGGCAATTTCTGATGCTAAGTTTGAATTAATTGAAGGAATGGGGCATGATATCCCACCGCATTTTATTCCATATCTTAGCGGATTATTTGCTGATCACTTTAAATCAAAACATTAGGACACTATGGCTGCATTACCATCTTTAAGACAGCTGTCATACCTCGTTACACTGTCTGAAACGCTGCATTTCACTGAAGCTGCGCGCCGTTCATTTGTAACCCAATCGACTTTGTCAGGCGGGATCATGGAGTTAGAGCGTTTGTTAGGTGGAGTACTTGTTGAACGCGACCGCCAAAATGTACGTTTAACCCCGCTTGGTGAACAGGTTGTTGCCCGAGCACGTGTTCTATTGGCAGATGCACAAGACTTGATGCGTTTAAGTCGCGAGATGAGCGAGCCTTTAACTGGTGATTTACATTTAGGGATCATCCCGACCATTGCGCCTTTTATTCTGTCTCAACTTTTAGACGAAGTGCATAAGCAGCTTCCTAAAATTCAGTTGCATTTGCATGAAGCGCAAAGTGAAAAAATTGTTGAAAAACTGGAACATGGCAATCTCGACATGATTGTTCTGGCCCTCCCTTTCGACACACGCGGTTTAAAAGTTGCTGAAATATCAAAAGAAAATCTTTATCTAATCTGTCATAAGGCAGATCAGAATGCCAATCATGCTACCACTTTAGATGATCTGGATCTGTCACGTTTGGTACTGCTTGAAGAAGGTCATTGTTTACGTAATCATGTATTAAGTGCATGTCCGATTGGTGAGCGTAAAAATGACCATCGCTTAAAAGCGAGTTCATTGCCAACCCTGGTGGAAATGGTGTCCTCTAATCTAGGTTTTACCCTTCTTCCCGAAATCGCGACGCATGCCAACATGATTAAAGCGAATCCTGATTTAGTGGTCAAATCTATAGATGAAGCTCCAAGTCGTACTCTAGCCTTGGTGACACGTAAAAGTACCCCACTCCAAAGTGAGTTTGATGTACTGTTGCAAATCTTGCAAAGAATCACACAAAACCTGCATTAAAATGTCATATAAAAGAAGGAGCTTGATGCTCCTTTTTTTGTAGGCTTTCTCACATGATTACAGTTAGCAATAGCTAAATTTAGTTAAAATCTCAATTATTACTATTTTCTTTATGCATAAAAAAAGGTTTACCAATAAATGGTAAACCTGTGAAGTTAAAGATGCCTTTTCATCATACATGGATGTACTGAAAATTAACCTCAAAAAAGCAAGTATTTCTTTACTACATAAAGTAATAAAAAGTGAGATAACTTTAAGTCATTATTCATGTGCTTTATATCCCTAAAAATAGGTATTTTTATACTTAAAAATAAAAAAATGGGTAAAATTTCATCACATACCTTAGCTAAGGTATAAAAAAATTAAACATTCAATTCTTACAGTCAATAATTTTTTTTAAAAACCAATATTGCAATTTGTCTTATATGTTTTGTACCTAATTGAAGCAATCTAAATAAAGTTCAGACTCAAAAAATATGACCATCCGACTATAGTCGTGTTTTTATGTAAATATTTATTATTCAACATATACTTAAATTTACTTTAAAACCATAAATTACCTATTTTCAGGGATAGCAGTTTTATTCATTTTAGATCAAAGTAACTCTATATATGAAAAACCAGCGTGAGAATAACCTAGTGGGTGAACTAACATTACCTGTTCCTGTCCTGATGATAGAAGGTCTACCAGCTTTTAATATCCAATTAGAAAGTATTCTAATTGGATTAGGTTATCCTGCAGCGTTAATTACGAGCACAGCAAATCTTGTTGAAGCTACACAATTTTCTCAGCAACATTTACCCAATTTGCTTGTTATTGATTTAAATACAGATACAGTGTCAAGTTTTGAGTTTATCAGCCAATTTAAACGACATTATCCTGATGCACATGTAATTGCAGTCTGCTCTCAAAAACAACTTCCTATACTCTTTCAAGCTATTCAGGCAGGGGCTCAGGGTTATATTTTTTATGAAAATACAGAAACCGAAATTGTAAACAACATTAAAAGTATTTTGCGAGGAGGTGCACCTATTCATCATGATATAGCGCAATATATTTTATCCCATACACCTGAATTAAATAAAAGCCTATCCCCTCAATCTCATTTATCCCGTCCCTTTACTCAAATCGAGAATGAAATTTTAAATCTGGTGTGCGATGGCTTAAATGCACAGCAAGTGGCTGAACATACCGCCATACCGCTGTATAAAATTGAAATGAATATTAAAAATACCTATAAAAAAATTGCCTGCTTATCACATTAATTTTCAGATCACATTTTCCAAAAATAAAGGAGCCTGAAGACTCCTTTATTTTTTATAGCTTGGCGATTAAACCTGATTATTTAATTGCATCTAATAATATTCTTTGCACATTATGTGGCTCCTTCCCTTCAGCTACTTGCGCACGTAGCCACGTACCATCACTTTGTAATAACCAAGACTGTTGATTATCTTGTAAATAATTAAGCAGACCTTGTTGGTAAATACGTTTTTTCAATGCTGCATCTTCAATCGGGAAACAAGCCTCAACCCGGTTAAACAGGTTGCGATCCATCCAGTCGGCACTTGAACAATAGATTCGGGCATCACCATTATTACTAAAGTAATAAACCCGGGTGTGTTCAAGAAAACGGCCTACAATTGAACGTACCCGAATATTTTCTGACAGTCCTGGCAAGCCTGGGCGTAAACAGCAAATGGAACGGATAATTAAATCGATTTGCACCCCGGCTTGTGAGGCTTCATATAATTTATTAATTAGCTGCATTTCCGTTAAGGCATTCACCTTGACGATAATTTGCGCCGGTTTGCCTGCTTTGGCATTGGCAATTTCATCATCAATGAAGTTAATCAGCTGCGCATGTAGAGTAAAAGGTGCATGCAATAACTTTTTCAGTTTTGCCATTTTGCCCATACCGGTCAGCTCTTGGAAAATACGATGTACATCTTCACACAGCTCTTTGTCTGTGGTTAGCAAACCGTAGTCGGTATAAATACGTGCATTACCAGCATGATAGTTTCCTGTACCTAAATGCACATAGCGAACTAGCTTGTTATTTTCGCGACGTACCACCAAAATCATCTTGGCATGGGTTTTATAGCCCACAATCCCATAGACCACAACTGCGCCTGCTTCTTGCAAGACATTGGCTACAGCAATGTTGGATTCTTCATCAAAACGGGCACGTAATTCAATCACCGCCGTGACTTCTTTACCATTACGCGCTGCTTCAGCTAACACCTGTACAATTTCCGAGTCTGGACCGCTTCGATACAAAGTCTGCTTAATCGCCAGAACTTGCGGATCGCGTGCTGCTTCACGCAGCAGATTAATTACCGGTGCAAAGGATTCAAAGGGATGATGCAGTAAAATATCCTGCTTCTGCATGGCAGAAAAAATATTTTCCGATTTCTTCAAGACCTTTGGAATCACTGGGGTATGTGAATCATAACGTAAGTGCGGACGTTTAAAATTTGACAGTAAACGTGCCAGATTCACCGGACCATCAACCTTATAAAGTTGTTCTTCCTCCAGATCAAATTCATCCAGTAAATATTCATAAATATGCTTTGGACAATTATGCGTCACTTCCAAACGTACTGCCCGACCAAAACGGCGCGAGTTGAGCTCCCCTTTCAAGGCTTTGGCTAAATCTTCAACGTCTTCGTTTAAGGCCAAATCAGCATTTCGGGTGACACGGAACTGGTAACAGCCTGTCGCAGTCATACCTGGGAACAAATCTGAAACATGCTCATGAATGATGGCTGACAGCATCACATGATGCTCTTTGCCCCCTGTCAGTTCATCCGGTAAACGTACCACACGGGGTAATGAACGTGGTGCAGGAACTACAGCCAGATCAATCTGACGACCAAAGGCATCTTTACCTTCCAGGGTCACAATAAAATTCAGGCTCTTATTGACCAGACGCGGGAACGGATGTGCCGGATCCAGACTAATTGGAGTCAGGACAGGCGCCACCTGTTCCTGAAAATATTTTTTAACCCAGGCCGACTGTGCCGGGGTCAACTCGCCGCGGCGCAAGAAACAGATATCTTCTTCACGCAGCTTATTTAAAATTTCTTCATTTAAAATACGGTATTGGCGTTCAATGGCTTCATGTGCCGTTTTGGAAATACTGTCCAGCACCTGTTTAGGGGTTAAACCATCCGGACTGCGACTTTCATTGCCCAAATCCAGCTGTTCCATGACCCCAGCAACACGAATTTCAAAAAATTCATCCAGATTTCGGGAGAAAATGAGCAAAAAGTTCATTCGCTCCAGTAAGGGATGTAGAGGATCTACGGCCTGCTCTAACACGCGCAAATGGAAGTCGAGAATAGACAGTTCCCGATTAATGTAGCGATCATTATATGTATATTCTATTTGCGTAATAGGAGCGTCAGCAGCCGTATTCATATCTAACCTATGATTATTTGAAGGTGTTGCGTATCTACATAAGTATGCTTCAAAATTGTGACAATTTCATAAAAAAAGCCCAAATATCTGGGCTTTTTGAAAATTAATTACAAATTAAGGAATATGGCTATAGCGCATATATTTTTGAATCATGCGTTTGCGATATTGCAGTTTTTTATCCTGCTGATGATCTTGATAATATTTAGGATTCGGTAAAATGGCAGCCAGGAATGCAGCCTGTTCACGGCTAAGACTGCGGGCACTTTTACCAAAATAATGTTGGGTTGCGGCTTCCACGCCGTAAATATTGTCCCCAAACTCTACCGAGTTTAAATACACTTCCAGAATCCGCTCTTTTGACCACATGCGTTCCATCATCCAGGTCGCAACCGCTTCCTGGCCTTTACGCAGGAACGAACGTTTATTGTATAAAAACAGGTTTTTGGCCAATTGTTGTGAAATGGTGGAACCGCCTGCAACCACTTTACCTTTGTCTTTGTTACGCTCTAAGGCAAATTGCATGCCTTCCCAGTCAAACCCCTTATGTTGCAGGAATTTACCGTCTTCCGCTGCGACCACGGCATGTTTGAAATAATCACTGATTTGATCGTAATCACGCCATTGATGCTTGATTGGCTTGGAAGGTTCAGACCAGTAATCTAGACGCATCATCATGGTGGTATCTACAGGATGAGTTCTCCACCACACCAGGCTTGAGAAAATCCAAAGTTGCACCAAGAGCACCAAACTGACAAGTATTAACAAACTACGAACAATAAAAGCTTTCATGTCAGTGAGTTACTCCATAAATCTGTTTTTTTTCGTGCTAAGCTTGAAGCTGAATATAGCAAAGATTATAAAAGAATAGCATGGCTGAACTTTCCCCTCCTCCCATTCAAAGTAAACTCGAGGTTCACCTTTGGTGGCTCACAGCGGTTTTTATTGCCATCAATACCGGTTTGTTTGTTTGGCAAGTGCTGACCGGGGTCAATATTAGCAGTCCCAGTCTGGTCGACGCTATTCACTGGGGAGCTGATTATGCACCTTTAACCTTTTTAGAGGAACCCACCCGACTGTTTAGCAGCATGTTTTTTCATTTTGGACTGATCCATTTAATGATGAACATGTGGGCACTGTATATTTTTGGCAGTGTGGCCGAACAGCTGTTGGGTCGTTTCTATTATTTGGCGCTTTATATCCTTGCCGGTCTGATGGGCAGTTTACTCAGCGGCTTGATTGATATTCAAAACACGTTTGAACTCTTGCAAAACAATGACTCCACGCTTCTTCCTCACGTGAGTGCAGGTGCTTCTGGTGCGGTGATGGGTATTGGCGGTGCATTGACCGTATTGTCTTTATTTCCCATGTTGCCGAAGCAACGTTTTATTTTAGATAAAAAAACCTTGCTGATGATTATGGGGATCAACCTTCTGGTGGGCTTTACCCTACCCGGCATCAATAATGCTGCACATATTGGCGGTATGCTGATGGGCGCTGTATTGGCGGCAATCTGGTATCTGGGGCAACGAATACAAAAACCTCGATTTACTATGCTTTTCGGTTTGGCTGTCGGCGTGATCAGCTGTTATCTGCTCTATGCATACTGCATGCAACAGGTTCAGGTGCTTGAACCGGTCTGGCGGCAGATTCTTGCCGCCATGCGCGCGCAACTGCATTTTTAGGATTTTTTAATAAACTTCTTTTATAAGTCATTTTTCAATGACTACAAGTTATTCATAAAGCCCAAATTAAAAAATTGATTTTTATCAAACATTGGATGCACGGGTGTTGGAAACAAAAGGCTTTTCTTGCGGACTCAAAATATATTTTGAGATCCTCATTTTGACCTTTCAAAAGTAAAGAGATTGCCTACACGAAAATATAAAAATTTAAACAATCAAATGAGGCCGTACTGATTTAAAAAAATCTAATATTGAACATTTTTTGATTTGTAAAAAAGTTCTAATCTCCGTTTAATATACTTACTTATTTCTTTTGAAGATCAATCTGTTATTGATTGATCTCACGCAGACTTTGTAACGGTGGAATATCACACAGATAACTTAAGCGATAACGTCCGATCAGTGCACAGACAATAGTCATGAAAACCGGCAGGATCAACCAGATTTCGCCATGCGCCTGAATCATTAAATTCATTTTATAGCTGGCAATGGCACTGATCACTTCGGCAAACAGGCACGAGACTATTCCTGCCATCAAACCCATAAAACCAATTTCCAGCGTCATCATCTGTTTCAGCTTCTGCTTGGAACTGCCAAATGAGCGCAGTAACGCCACTTCCCGTTTACGTTCATCCATCAACAGATTTAAACAGGCGATTAAAACCAGCAGGCCGGAAACACTGACCAGCAGCGCAAGTATGGTGATAATTTGCACCAGGACATTTACCAGACGTTTGACCTCATCCAGAATCAGGCTGACATCAATAAATACCGTATTGAAAAATTGCTGAATGATGGGAACCAGCTGCTTTTTCTCCTGTTCTGGCACATAGAAACTGCCCAGATAGCTACCGGCATTTTCATCCATAGTCTGGGGGGCAAAAATAAAGAAGAAATTCGGGCTGAAACTTTCCCATTCTACACTGCGCAAGTTGACGACTTTGGCCTGAATCAGTCCTTCAGGCAGGCTAAAGGTCAGCCGGTCACCAATGTTAATCCCCAACTCCTCTGCAGTTTTCACTTCCACAGAGACCTCGCCGGGCCGTTTGAGCATTGTACTGCCCTGCACGATAATATTGTCTGCGGGATATGCTAAAGTCTGGGTTAAATTGAGTTCCCGACGTAAAGAATTATTGCTTTTAATCTGTTCTGCCGAAAAGGGCTGATCATTTTTGGCCACCAATCGCCCACGGATATTGGGATATAGCGGTGTCGACTGCCAGCCGTGCTGTGCGAGCTGGGCTTTAAACTGAGGCATATCAAAAGGTGGCAGGCCATAGACAAACTGATTCGGTGTGCCTTCAGGCAACTGCTGTTGCCAGCGTTCCAGTAAATCTGTTCTTAACACCGCCAGCACCGTCATCAGGCTTAAGCCCAGTGCTAATGCCGTGATTTGAAAGGCTGTTTGATAAGGCACCCGCACATAGGCTGAAATTGCCCCTTTTAAGTTTTTGATGAACTTTAAACAACCCCATATAAACAGATACAGCACCGTACATAGCAGAATAATCGCGCCCATCACCCAGGCAGTGAGTACGAGATTTTCAGTCAATACAATACTAAATAATGCCAGACTGGCCGTGCCCATCAGCAGCATCCAAAGCATGGATTGCACGGATTTTTCCTGCTGCCGAATCACGCGAATCGGCGGTGTATTTAACAATTGCCATAAGCTCGGCACAATAAATCCCAATAACACCACGGCACTGGTCAGCATGGCGACCGGTAAGGGCCCCAGCAGCATCTCCCATGCAGAAAATGCAATCTGCAAATTTGGAATCAGTTGCAGCATGAGTTGCAATAAACCATAGCCCAAAGCAACCCCAGCCAGACTGCCAATTGCCATGGCCACCAGAAGCACCACCGCAAGCAAAGCCAGATAGGCATTCAGAATCTGCCGCCGCGTCGCGCCGATACAACGCATTAATGCGATATTGTCCTGATTTTGTTGTACATAGCGCTGACTGGTCAAGGCAATGGCAACGCCGCAGAGCAGGATGGTCAGGATATTGCTCAGCTGCAGGAAAGTATCCAGATTGGCAATTGGTTTCATTAAACGGGTATTGCTTTCACTGGCATTACGTAACCTGAGGCTATTTTGCTCATCCAGTATTTGCTCATCTTTGGCTCTTGCAGACTTTAAGGCTTGCTGTTGTTTGAAATCCTGTTCAAACTGTTTAATTTGCTGCGCATCTCCTGCCATCAAGATACGATATTCGGCCCGGCTGCCCACCTGAATCGCATTGGTTCGAGCGACATCCGATTGGGAAATGATTACGGTGGGTGAAAACCCGGAAAAACCCAACTCCTGATTGGAATCATGGGTAATAGTAGCAGTGATCTTAAACTGCCCATCGGCAATATTGATCCGATCACCCAATTTAACATGCAATAAATCCATGGCCCGTGGACTCATCCAGACCTCACCGGGCCGAATGGTTTGCGCCTGAGGGACAACCTGCAGCTTGCCACGTAAGGGAAAGGATGCATCAATGGCTTTGACATTGACCATGACAAACTGATCCTGCGTATGCGCCATGGAACCAAATACAGTCACCTGAGATTGTTTCAAGTTGAGCTGTTGCGCCTGATCTTGCCACTTTTTTTCAATCGGCTGGTTATCCGTCAGGACCAGATCACCAGCCAGCATTTCAGCTGCCTGTAAAGCCACTGCATTTTGAATCTGTTCATTGCTAAATTTCAGCGCTGTCGTGGCACTGATGGCCAGCGTCAAGGCAATCATCAACAGATAAACACCGCTGCTTTTAAAGCTTTGGGTCAGTAAAGGCCGAAACAGCGGATTCATATTCAACCCTCCCCCTGACCGTGTTCAATGCAATGACCATTCACTAATTCAAAATGGCGCTGACATTGCTGCGCCAGATTTGCATCATGGGTCACCAAGACCAGCGTTGTACCAAATTCACGGTTCAGCTGAAACAACAGTTGTTCAATTTCCTGTGCGGTTTGCGCATCCAGATTGCCAGTCGGTTCATCGGCAAAAATAATTTGTGGATTGCTGATTAAGGCACGAGCAATGGCGACCCTTTGCTGTTCTCCTCCGGATAAGACTTTCGGTGTTTGCTGGGCCTGTTGTTCCAAGCCTACTTTTTTCAATAAAGCCAGAGCCTTTTGTTCAGCCGCTGCAAAATTAAAATTCGGCTGTAAACGCAGTGGCAACATCACATTTTCCACAGTGCTTAAATGTGGCAGCAGCTGAAAAGACTGAAATACGAAGCCAATATGTTGCAAGCGAACCAAGGCTCGTTGTTCTTCATTCAGTTCAGCAATCGATTGTCCACATACGGTGAGTTTTCCGGAACTGGCCTGATCCAGTGTGGCCAGAATGCCCAGCAATGTAGATTTTCCCGAACCTGACCGTCCTGTAATCGCCACCTGTTCGCCGCGATAAATCTCGAAACTGAGATTTTCAAAAATGCTCAGCTGTTTTTGTGCCAGAGGGATCTTTTGTGTCAGCTGCTGTGCAGAAATTATCACTTGTGGCATGATGGAATGGTCGCTATTAACGTGGGTCATAAAATCCCTATATGCAAAATCGCAAGCTCAAAACTGGTGTATTTCCTTGCTTGGCCATGCTTGGTCTGGGCCTTGTTCCAGCCATGGTTTCTGCTAAAACCATTATGATTGTAGGTGACAGTATTAGCGCAGCTTATGGCATGCCCGCACAGCAAGGTTGGGTTTCTTTATTACAAAAACGTTTAGACCAACAGTATCCGAAACAGCATAAAGTGGTCAATGCCAGTGTCAGTGGTGAAACTACTAGCGGTGCAGTGGCGCGTTTGCCCAAATTACTGCAAACCTATAAGCCGCATATTGTGGTGATTGAACTGGGAGGCAATGATGGCTTACGCGGTCAGCCCGCGCTGTTGATTCAGAAAAATCTGGCGACGTTAATTCAGAACAGTCAAAAGGCCAAAGCCAAAGTGATTGTTTTGGGCATGAAAATTCCGCCCAATTACGGCACCGCCTATAGCAAGGCTTTTGAAAAAAATTACAAAATAGTCAGTCAGCAGCATAATGTGAAATTAATGCCTTTCTTTTTGGAAGGTATTGCCGGCAAAAAAAGCCTAATGCAATCAGATCTGGTTCATCCCAATGCTTATGCTCAGAGCATCTTATTAAATAATGCTTATCCCTATATAAAAGGCGCTTTATAAAGCGCCTTTTATTCATTCTAAATTTTTGATTTTTATGTCAAAAGTCAAAGAATGAAACTTCTCCAGTTTCAAGCGAGTACTCTGCACCCACGACTTTTAATTTGCCTTGAGCAATTAAGTTTTCCAGCACGGCAGAACCGTGGCGCAACTGATTTACAGAAGCAAAAACATTTGAACGTACAGCATGTTTAGACAGTTTATCCAAATCATCTTTCAGTTCAGTTTGCATTAAAATTTCAACTGAAGGACGCACGCGGTTCACAATCGACATCAAGTTAGCTGATGGCGGAGTGGCTGGATTGGTCAAGGCTTCAATCGTAGAATGAATCGCGCCGCAATGGGTATGCCCTAGTACAATCACCACTGGACAGCCAAAACTGTCTGCCGCAAATTCCACGCTTCCGACTTGTGATGGCGCCACAATATTACCGGCAACACGAATCACAAATAAATCACCTAGCCCTTGGTCAAAAACCATTTCAGCCGGCACACGTGAATCTGAACAGCCTAATACAATTGCAAATGGCTCCTGACTTTCTGCCATTTCTGCACGTTGCTGGTGAGACAAAAGTTTAGAATGTGTCGTTTCACCATTTACAAAACGCTGGTTCCCTTTTTTTAAACGATCTAAAGCTTCTTCTGCTGTTAGCATGCTGGTCTTCCAATGTTTTAAGTTACGGTATTTTAATCCTGCAAATTTTGAAAGTCACTTGCAAAAACAATAGCTGTTGCATTTAAATCCAAACTAAATAAAGATTTTATTTAGCACAAAAACGAGAACTGCAACACATTATCCACCCATCACGCCGGTGAGTTCAAAAAACAATTCAGTGACATTTTTTAAAGAATACTTACAATAAAACACAGACATTTAAGAAAATTTAATACTGTCCAAAAATCGATAATTTTTATAACTCACCTCATAATTATTATCGTCATTAGTCTGCAAGGAAGATCGTCAATGACACAGCCAGATTCACGTTTTTCTCGATTTCTACGCAATATTTGTTTAGTTACAATCTGTTGTTTCGGCAGTACAAGTTGGGCGCAGTCCAACAAATCCAATATAGAAAAAATAAATTTGCAGAATTATTTGGTTCAGGAACGCACGGATGCTGGCTTAAAATCAAAAACCATCAAAGTCGGTGATATTAGCTGGGCTTATAATGAAGGTGGTTCAAAACAAAAACCGACAATTCTGCTGATTCATGGTCTAGCCGGTAATCGTGACAACTGGAATCGTGTGGCACATTTTTTAACACCCTATTATCACGTGATCATTCCAGATTTGCCTACCAATGGTGATACTCGAACGCCAGAAGATTTTGATATTTCTGTGCCTAATGTGACTGAAAGCTTACGCCGCTTTGTCGAGGCTATAAATGTAGAAGATAAATTAAATGTGGCTGGACATTCTTTGGGCGGTTCGATTGCCACCGTATATGCGGCGCAATATCCTTTCGATACACAAAGTTTGTTTTTGCTGAATAGCGCCGGTATTTATAAAAAAGCCACGACATCTTACTCCAAAGACCCGCTTAGACTGAAACAGCTGATTGTATCCAAGCCAGGCGATCTGGATAATGTCATGCAGCGAGTCATGCAGAATCCCCCTACTTTGCCCAATGCTTTAAAAAATGCCCAAGAAAGGTATCTGATTAGCCAAGCTGCAAAAAACAGTAAAGTGATTGATCAGCTAGTAACACTGAACCGCATCTATACCCCTGATTCCTTTGCACGTTTGACCCGAACAGTAGAAGCACCAACCCTGATTTTATGGGGCAAGCAGGATAAAATTATTAATGTTGAAGTAGCAAATGAATTAAAATCATTATTGAAACGCGCTGAAGCTCCTGTCATTCTGAATAATGTAGGACATATGCCAATTTTGGAGGCAGAGCAAGAAGTGGCAGCCTATTATTTACCCTTTCTTGCAAAAACCCAAAAATTAAAAAACCCACTTGCTGATAAACTCATTCCATTAAATTAATTTTTTCGAGACAGTATGCAAAAACATCCCATGATTGAGCAGTTAATAGAAGCTCATCTTGACTTTTTAGACCAAGAGTTTTCCCATACTGCCACCATTGAAACTGAATTTTTGAATTTTTATCAGTGGTTTCGAAAACAGAGCCTGCAAGAGATCTGGTCTTTTGAGCAAATCAATGCACTATTGCAAAAGCAGATTTTAGCCACGCCAGCGAGTAGCTTTTTGCTTGAACAGATTACAGAGCATCTGCGTTTTGCTCTGGTTCATTCCATCAATGAAACGACCAAAATTGCAGATGTGATTCCTGTTTTAACCATCGACAAGATTGCACAATACGTCGCCAGTAAAAGTAGCCACCGCCAGCGCCTGATTAAAACCGTGGTTAATAATCCTGCCTTTTCTGCCATGATTAGCCAACTGATTCAGCATTCTATTCAGGATTATTTGGATAATTCAGTCATGGCCAAACGCGTTCCCGGCGTGTCGCGTTTTATGAAAATGGGCAAATCGGTTTTAGAAACCGTCACAGATTCTAATCTGGATGAAACGATTGCTCACTATCTGCAAAAAAATATTCTAAAACTCAGTCAGATGAGTGAGCATGTGTTAAATCAGCATTTTGATGATGACAAGCTCTATCACTTTCAGGCCAACCTTTGGCATAAAATTAAAGATATGCCTTTAACAGTCCTGAAAAATTATATTGAAGTTCAAGACTTGCCCAATACTGTGAGTTTGGGGCATGAAATCTGGGATCATATCCGTCAGACTGACTACTTGAAACAGCAGGTTCATGATGGTGTCTACGCCTGGTATATCCGTAACCAGCAACGCCCTTTTGACCTGTTACTACGTGATTTGAATATTGATGAGGCCTTAATCCAAAATGAATTGCAGGATTTATTGGCTCCCATCATTCAAAAAATGGCAGGTTCTGATTATCTACGTGAACGTGCCAGAAGCTATTTAGAAAAATTTTATTATGCGGAAACAGCGCAGAAAATTTTAAATCTGGATGCTTAATTTGTATGCTTAATCGGGATATTAAAAAAGCCGCATGAAGCGGCTTTTTTTATGACTTTAGATTAAATTTTTCAAACTAGAACTGATATTTTAAGCTGGCATAATAAGCACGACCAGGCTCGTTATAAGTTTGGCTGTTGGAATTGCTGTCACGCAGTTTTTGCTCATCAAATAAATTGCTGATGCCGACACGCGCACTGATTTGGCTATTGAATTTATAGCCGGTATTAATGCCCGCAATACCATAACTTTTCACCGAAGTCGCTTGAATTGCATCCGCTGCGCCGCCTGAACCAACACCGGCTTCAATACGATTCTCTGCATAGCTGCGTGATTTTTGGCGTCCATATTGGGTATAGACAAAATTCACATCCCACTGATCCGTCAGGTCATAATCAAAGATGGAATTAATGGTGTAATTCGGCACCAATGACAATGGATTGCCTGTAGATTTATCCTTAGAGTCCATCATATAGGTAAAGTTATTGGTCCAGCGAATATTCCCCAAGTCTAAACCAATGCTACCTTCCAAACCTTGTATCAATGCTTCCGGAATATTTTCCCAACGTAGCACATTCCAAATCTGTCCCGCATTTGTAGTCGCCGAAGCAGTGATTTCATTACCCGCAGCAATTTTATCTTTATAGTCATTGCGGAACCAGGTCAGGCTTGCATTCACATTATCTTTTGCAAACTGGATTCCCAATTCTTTATTGATTGAAGTTTCCGGATTCAAGTCTGCATTGCCCTGTAGCAAGCAGCGACTCGCAATCGTTGCAGGACAGCCGTTACCATTTGTAGTTAACAGATAACCTTCCGCATTTTGATACAGGTTTGGTGCTTTATAGGCTTTGGCAACACCACCTTTCACTGTGAAATAATCACCCAGTTTTTGCGTGATATTTAAACTTGGACTCCAATTTGAGCCTGATTTGTCATGATCATCAAAACGTACACCCAAGACTAAATCGGTGGTATCGGTCAGTTTAAAATTGTCTTCTGCATAAATTGAAGCAATACGTGAACTCATACTGCTGCGGTCAGTCGGGGCTATTGCATCCAGACCCGCTGTAGAGCCTGATGAACCTACCGTGGTATTCGCATCATCTTTAAATTCATCTTCTACCCATTCCGCACCTAGCGTTAAATTTTGCGGTACATAGAAATCAAATGGAATATTGACTTCACCGTTTACACGGAAGGTGTCTAATGTTGAAGTTGATTTATCTGTTTCTGTATTAATCCGTCCTTCAGTACTTCCGCCCAAACCTTCCAACAAGCGTTTATTCTTGGTTTTATCATATTGCACAATCAGCTTGTTTTTCCCCCAGTCCCATTCACCTTCATGGGTAAGGGCATAACTATCACGATACATCGTATTGGTTTCTGAACCATATAGTGCAGATAAAATCGCATTTGCCTGAGCATCTGCATTGAGTTGTGAATCCCCTGAATACAGATTGCCTTGACGACTAGATGCTGCATCTAAAGTTAATGTTTGTGCATCACTCAGCTGCCAAGCTAAACGTGCTGCAACATCTTCATCCTTAACCCCTTCACGTCCTGCTGCAGTACTGTTAATCGACTTGTTAATATCAATGGCATCGGGCTGTGTTTTATTAAAATTGCCATATAAACGATAGGATAGTTTATCTTTAATGATAGGGCCGCTCAGATTTACACTAACGCGGTTAGATTCACCTTCTTTAGAATCTTCAGGTTGGTTGGTATATAACTCTACAGAACCATGCGTTTCATTGGTCACTTTCTTGGTAATAATATTGACCACTCCGCCTGCTGCACCTGAACCATAACGCACAGCAGCTGGCCCACGTAAAACCTCAATAGATTCAATAGCATCTGCTGGTACCCAGTTGGAGTCACCACGGGTATCACGTTCCCCGCGCCAGCCATAACGCACCGAGTTTCGCGAAGTAATCGGTTTACCATCGACTAAAATCAGTGTGTTCTCTGGCCCCATACCGCGAATATCAATTTGACGGTTATTACCGCGCTGCCCCGTTGCACTGTTACCTGTCAGGTTCACACCCGGCATACGACGTACAATTTCAGAAATATCATTTTTTACCGGAGTCTTGGCCAAATCCTCTTTTGTAATGACCGAACTACCCAGAGATTGTTTAATCTGCTCTTCTGCAGTCATCACAATGGTTTCTAATTTCACCGGGTCAGCCATGCCGGCTGTTGCTTCTTCAGCTGCATAAGAAACTGAAGTAATAACAGATAAAATGGAAAGAGAGAGTACAGATCGAATAATACGCTTGGTCATTCAAGTTCCCCAAGTGGCAAAATAATGGATAAATAGTGAAATTTTCGTTGCACAGTGTAACAAAAAATAAACTTAACGCAATTAATTATGATAATTATTCTCATTTTTATTTATTTAACAGGTAAAAAATAACCTCCTGAATGGAGGTTATTTTTTGAAATTATTCAGGCTTATTTAAAATAAGCACCTTCAGTATTGCTGTGGTCAGTTTGGTCCACTACACGTGCCAATTCAGGTACATGCTGTTTCAAAGTGGTTTCAACGCCCTGTTTCAAGGTCAAGTCAATAGATGAACAACCCTGACAACCGCCACCAAATTTAAGGACTGCAGTTAAACCGTGTTCTTCATCTTTAACCACTTCCACCAGTGCACAGTTACCGCCATGACCTGCAAGTCCCGGATTAATTTCAGACTGAAGTACATAAGTAATTCGTTCTTCAACCGATGCATCTGGACCGACACGTGGCACTTTTGAGTTCGGTGCACGGAAAGTCAGCTGACCACCAAAACGGTCTTTATTGTAGTCAATCACAGCATCCAGCAGATACGGAATAGACGGCGTATCGATAAATGCAGGGAAATCCGGATAGTCCTGTTTATAGTCAGTTGGAACAACTTCGTCAGGCGCACTATATGCCATGCAACATTCAGCACGTGGTGTACCAGGATTTTCAACAAAAACACGTACCCCAATACCCGGTGTATTTTGTTTTTCTAACAAATCCTTTAAATACTCTTGAGCAGTCGGAGTAATCAATAAGTTTGGAATCTCTTCTGCAACTACAGTGCTGGTGTTCTCAGTCGACATAACAATTTTTCCTCAAGCTGAAGTTTCCATTTTAACTGAAGATGCGGGGTAATTTTAAAAAATCAACTAAAATTGTCGGATTAATTATGAAAGTTCAACTTAAGCCGGCATTTAATGGCATTATGAGGGCTAAATTTTGAAATGTAGAACTTGCTTTTATGTTGGATTTACCTTTTAGCCATACCGTTACCCTGATTATTATTACAGTCATCGTCTCGCTGATTGCGTTTTCTAATCAAAATGTAATGAACCGACTCATTTTCTGGCCACCTGCCATGCAACGTGGGCAATATGATCGCTTTATTACCCATGGTTTTGTACATGCTGATGGGACACATTTGTTATTCAACATGATTACCCTGTTCTTTTTTGGCAGCGTGATTGAAAGTTTTTACCGCCAGTATTTTTTTGATCTGGGCTTTGTACTGTTTTATTTGGGTGGTTTGATTGTTGCGATCTTGCCGAGTTATTTACAGCATCGCAATGATCATCGCTGGGCCAGTTTAGGTGCTTCCGGTGCGGTTGCTGCCGTCCTGTTTGCCTATATTTTATTTGAACCGTGGAAACTGATTTTCGTATTCTTTATTCCGGTTCCGGCCATTATTTTTGCCGTGCTTTATATTGCTTACAGTATCTGGTCAGGTAAACGTGGCAACTCCAACATCAACCACAGCGCGCATTTATGGGGAGCGGCTTACGGCGTAATTATGACGATTATTATTGAGCCCCGAGTCGTGCCACATTTTTTAAACAAGCTGATGCAACTGCCCTTTTAAAGCTCAATATTCACGAAAAATTTTAAAGATGCTGATCTTTCGGCATCTTTTTTATGGGACAATAAAACAATTGCTATTTGTTAATGATTATCATTTTACTTTGTTTAATTATTTGTTAGTCTGCTACATACAGTGATATATGGTAAATGTTGCATGAAAACAAAAGCATTAATTTTAAGTTTTATCTTTGCTTCGGTGGGCATGACTGGTGTGGCACATAGTGCAAATTTTGATTTAAAGCATGAAAATCAGAACATTCAGCTGAAACAGGTACCTAAAAAAATTGCCGTATATGACCTATCCACTTTAGATACTTTAAATGCCTTAAACATTCAGGCAGAGATTGTGCCTGTAACCAACTATACAGGTCATTTAGCCCATTATAATCAAGCCCGATTTATTAAAGCAGGCAGCCTGTTTGAGCCTGATCTGACGCAGTTAAAACAATTAAAACCGGATCTGATTTTTGTCGGCGGTCGTTCAGCCAAAACACTGACAAGTTTGCAACCGATTGCAGCAACAATCAATTTTTCTCCCAATACCCAGCAGTACATGCAGGATTTAAAAATACGCAGCCTGAATCTAGCTCAAGCCTTCAACCGTGTGGATTTGGCAAAAAGTAAATTAAAAGCCTTAGATCAACTACAACAACAGGTTAAGCAACAAACCCAAAACCAATCCGCAGTTATGCTATTTGCAGTTGGCGATGAATATATGCCGCATGCAGCCAATGACCGTTTTGGATTTGTCTATGAATTGACCGGGTTCAAATCAGTATTAGCACTCACAGATACAAGTACTTCTAAGACCCGACCAGAAGCGGGTTCTAAAGAGGCATTGGCATTAAAACAGCAAAATGAAGTGCGTCTAAAAGATGCATTACAACAGAATCCGGACTATTTAATTGTGCTGGATCGTGGCGCAGTGAATAAGCAAAACTATGCGACCAAACAAGGCATCAAAGAGCATCCACTCTTGGGTCAGTCCGAAGCTGTTAAACAGAATAGAGTAATTTTTGTCGATGCAGATGTCTGGTATCTGACCGGTGCTGGTCTGGACAATACGACATTTATGCTCAAAGAAATTTCGGCGGCCCTGCCAAAATAAACAAAAATAAATTTAATATCTATAGAACAATCAAGGAGTTTAGGCTCCTTTTTTGCTGTTTATTTTCAATAAAGATTTACATAATTTTGTCATTAAATGCTAGCCGACAAATCAATTTGGCATAGATAATGTAGACATCTGTATATTAACGCGCAAAAAAAGAGATCTTTTGCATGTCTACTTCATTAGATGGCCTTCAATTTCCCATCAACCCCAATAGCAATAAAGCCAGCACCTCTCAAACAGGCAAAGAAATTATTGCTGAAGCTCTGTCTATTGTTGACAATAAATCATCAATGGATGCACTCGCTGAAAAAAACTGGCGTAAGCATTACCCAGTCTATTTTAAAGCCTTGGTCGAGCAAGGTATTCGCACCATCAACAACTCGATTACCATTGCCAAACAGGGCTTACACAAAGCTCATCATAGCTTTGACTTTTATCGTAATGGTCAACGCTATTTGCTCAAAGACATCATGAAAGATGTCGATACAGCCACTTTATATACCATTCAACTCAAAGGTGAAAGTAATGCTGCACCGGAATGGTATGTGCCCTATAAAGGGCAAAAATTACAGGGTCCGGCTTTATTAGAGCAAATCCAGATCTGGCAAGATGCCGGTATTATTGAACCGAGTCATGCCGAGGCTTTGCGCATCGCTCAGGCACATCCTGAATGGTTTGATCTTTCTGACCGTACCATGGTGTTATTTGGTGCAGGTTCTGAAGCCGGTCCACTGACCTGGTTATCCAAATGGAAAGCCAATATTGTCGCAGTTGACCTACCCAATGCCCGGGTATGGGATAAAATTTTAAATACCATTCAGCAAGGTAATGCGACCCTGTACGCTCCTTGTGCAGAAAAACTGGCTGAAGATATGGCAACCAGTACCCTGAAAGAAAAACTTGGCGCTGATTTACTCACTCAAACCCCTGAAATTGCCCATTGGCTGAGCCAAAGTGAACATTAGCTTGACCTAGCCGCAATTGCCTATCTGGATGGTGAAAAGCATGTCCGTGTGGCAATGGCCATGGACAGCATTATGGAATATGTCAGTGAACAAAAGGCGGATACCAGCTTGATGTTCATGTGTACCCCCACCGATGTCTATGCCGTTCCTAAAGAAGTGGTCGCCGCCTCATATGAGAAGTTCCTGAGCCGCTCCAAGGCCCAGCAATTACTGAGCAAAGGCATTTCAACTGTAACTGCTGAACGCTTTTTCAAGAAAAACATTCACAGCTTAATTGCTTCTGACAATGGTCAGGAATATGGCATTGCCGACTGTCTGGTGGTTGAACAAGGCCCCAACTATGCTTTAGCCAAACGGATTCAGCAATGGCGTGCCACACTGGCGCGTCATCATGGACAACGGGTGAGTATTAATATCGCCCCGTCTACCACCACCCATTCTGTGACCAAAAATCCTTTACTGAAAGCGGCCTTTAATGGCGCCAGCCTGTTTGATGTGGAATCCTTTAGCCCGGAAACCACCAATGCCTTGATGGCAGCTTTATGGATTTATGACCTGCGTCATCCTGAATCGGTTGCAAATCCTGAAACTCATCTGGATCATCCTTTGGAACTGATGATGAAAGGTGCGAACCATGGCGGCTTATGGCGTGTGGCTTATCTGGCCCGTACAGCTTTACCTTTTGCCGCGCTATATGGTTTTGCCAATGAAAAACTGCCGATCAAACAAATGTTAGGCAAGTTTAAGAAATAAGCACATTGCTTCCCTCTTCTTTCTGGAGGTGGGAAGCATTGCTTCCACTTGTTCAGCGTACTGACTGTATCTATAGAACAAAAAAAAAACGCTGCGATTGCAGCGTTTTTTAACATCTGGATGTCTTAAACAAATTGCAAGAATAACCAGTACAAACCACCCGATAAACAGATGGTGGCTGGTAATGTGAAAATCCATGCAGAAATAATGGTTTTCACGGTTGCAAAGTTCAGACCAGATTTGTTGGCGACCATGGTACCAGCAACGGCACTGTTCAGAACGTGAGTTGTTGATACGGGCATACCCAAACCATCTGCCGCAGCAATGGTGGACATCGCCACAAGTTCAGCTGACATACCCTGACCAAAGGTCATATGGTTTTTACCAATACGCTCACCCACAGTCACTACAATACGTTTCCAGCCCACCATGGTACCTAGACCAAGAGCTAGTGCGACTGCAACTTTTACCCAAGTCGGAATGTACTGCAGGAAGGAATCCAGATTACTGCGATATTCTTTAACAGTTTTAGCCTGTGCTTCAGACATTGCAGGAAGCTGCTCGGTTTTATCCAAACGCTTGAATGCAGTGGTACTCAAGTACATGTCATTACGAATAACAGAAATGTCACTTTCTGGAATATTTTTTACATCACCATACTTCGCAACATGATCACCCAGATTTTCAGTCAAACTTGCCAAAGCAGGCAAAACTTCAGGTGACATTTCTTTGGTTTGAATATATTGAGTCAAAACCTGACGAGCTTCACTGGCAGACAGCGCTTCATGCTTGGCATAAATCGCTGTCGCAGTTTGCCCAGATAACTGGTCAAAGGATTGAATATGATCATGATCAAGACTTTTATTCAAAGAATACGCTAAAGGAACTACCCCTATCAGAATGAGCATAATCAAGCCCATACCTTTTTGACCATCATTAGAACCATGGGCAAAACTGACCCCGGTACAGGTAAAAATCAGGATGGCACGAATTAAAGGTGGTGGTGGCTTGTTGCCTTCAGGTGGTTGAAACAGTTCAACTTGTTTCTTAAAGATTTTTTTAACCAGTAAAAACAACACTGCTGCAAAAGCAAAACCAATTAAAGGAGAAAATAATAAGGCCTTACCAACTTTAATGACCTGATCCATGTCTACGCCACTGGCACCATTACCGGCATGCATCAGGTAGTTCATAATGCCTACACCTAAAATCGAACCGATTAAAGTGTGAGAACTAGAAGCTGGAATGCCTAAGAACCAGGTACCCAAGTTCCATAGAATCGCGGCAATCAGCATGGCAAAGACCATGGCAAAACCTGCTCCAGAACTGACGTTCATAATCAGTTCAACAGGCAATAAAGCAATGATGCCGTAGGCTACAGCCCCACTAGCCACCATTACCCCAAGGAAATTACAAAAACCTGCCCACATCACTGCAACAGGTGCAGACAAGGCATTGGTATAAATGACCGTAGCTACCGCATTGGCAGTATCATGAAAACCATTTACAAACTCAAAGCCTAAGGCAATAAGTAAAGCAGTCGCTAAAAGAATAACGGAATATAAACTTAAAGTAGGCACATGGGCTAAATCAGAAGATAGCTGAAAGCCGATGTATACCAAAGTAGAAATAATAACCGTGAGAAACACCGGCATAAAAAATTTCGGTGTAGGAACATGCACATTCGTCGATTTCTTTGGTGCTACTTGCACCTGATCTTGGACGGGTGGAATATTAGAATTCATGCAGACGGTTCAAGGGGGATAATAAAATCCCCACTATTGTTCAATTTAATTGTGACAATTATATGACAAAGCGCTGTCATATAAAGCAATATTTCGTACTTTATTTGCTAATGATCCCGCTCAAATTCCGAGAAAACAAATCAAATTAAACAATAATTTTCATATACTTAAAATACAATCCTCATGAACAACCCAGTATGCTTTGCGTATTTCCCGATAATGTTACAAAGCATAAAATTATGACAGCCCAAAATATACTGGCTGCTATTCTGCATAGCATGAAGTGCAAAGATGACAGCTTAATGAAGAATTTATGACAGTTAATTCAAGGTTCTGTCTATATGGCAGGCGACTATTTATTCAGCAAGGCTGACAGTGCGCTAAGGAAATGTACTGAATATCAGTCATTATGAACTGAATTCTGTTAATATATTTGCCGATTTTATATTCCATCGGATTGGGTTATTTATGTCCACGCTTGCCACCCTAAAAGAGCTGCTCGCTCAACGGATTCTGATTATCGACGGTGCTATGGGCACCATGATTCAACGCCATAAGCTTGAAGAAGCCGATTACCGTGGTGAGCGTTTTGCTGACTGGGCATCTGACCTGAAAGGTAACAACGACCTGTTGGTATTGACCCAGCCGCAGATTATCCAGGGCATTCATGAAGCCTATCTGGATGCGGGTGCTGACATTATTGAAACCAATAGCTTTAACGGCACGCGTGTTTCAATGTCTGACTACCACATGGAAGATCTTGTTCCTGAGATTAACCGTGAAGCTGCGCGCATTGCCAAAGAAGCCTGCAAAAAATATTCAACACCAGAAAAGCCTCGCTTTGTTGCAGGTGTGCTTGGGCCTACATCACGTACCTGTTCAATTTCACCGAATGTAAATGACCCTGCGTTTCGTAACATTACTTTTGATGCACTCAAAGAAAACTATATTGAGGCTGCACATGCACTGATTGAAGGCGGTGCGGACATTCTGCTGATTGAAACTGTATTCGATACGCTGAATTGTAAAGCTGCAATTTTTGCAGTGAAAGAAGTGTTTAATCAGCTTGGTTATGAATTGCCATTGATGATTTCAGGTACCATTACCGATGCTTCTGGCCGTACATTGACTGGTCAAACTGCCGAAGCATTCTGGAACTCAGTACGTCACGGCGATTTACTATCTATTGGTTTTAACTGTGCCTTGGGCGCAGATGCGATGCGTCCGCATGTAAAAACTATTTCCGATGTGGCAGACACTTTTGTATCAGCGCATCCAAACGCTGGTTTGCCAAATGCTTTTGGTGGCTACGATGAAACACCCGAAGAAACGGCTGCCTTTATTAAAGAATTTGCTGAAAGTGGCCTGATTAACATTACGGGCGGTTGCTGTGGTACGACACCTGATCATATTCGTGCCATTTACAATGCAGTCAAAGACATTGCGCCACGCCAAGTACCAGAAACCAAACCTGCCTGTCGCTTAAGCGGTTTAGAGCCATTTAACATTACTGAAGAATCATTATTCGTCAACGTTGGTGAACGTACCAACGTGACAGGGTCTAAGAAATTCCTTCGTTTAATTCGTGAAGAAAACTTTGCAGAAGCACTCGATGTTGCACAGCAGCAAGTTGAAGCTGGCGCGCAAATCATCGACATCAACATGGATGAAGGTATGCTCGATTCAGAAGGCGCGATGGTGCACTTCCTGAATCTTGTGGCTTCTGAGCCTGAAATCTCACGTGTGCCAATCATGATTGACTCATCAAAATGGGACATCATTGAAGCAGGCCTAAAGTGCGTACAAGGTAAACCTGTTGTTAACTCAATTTCTTTGAAAGAAGGTTATGACGAGTTTGTACACAAAGCACGTCTATGTCGCCAGTACGGTGCAGCTGTTATTGTCATGGCATTCGATGAAAAAGGTCAGGCCGATACCGCTGAACGTAAACGTGAAATCTGTAAGCGTTCTTACGATGTGTTGGTGAATGAAGTTGGTTTCCCTGCTGAAGACATTATTTTTGACCCGAACGTGTTTGCAGTTGCAACGGGTATTGAAGAACACAACAACTATGCTGTGGACTTTATTGAAGCGACAGGTTGGATTAAACAAAATTTACCACACGCGATGATTTCAGGCGGTGTGTCGAACGTATCGTTCTCATTCCGTGGTAACGAACCTGTCCGTGAAGCGATTCACTCTGTGTTCCTTTATCATGCCATCAAGCAAGGCATGACTATGGGTATCGTCAACGCAGGTCAAATGGCGATTTATGATGATATTGACCCTGAGTTAAAAGCTGCTGTTGAAGATGTAATTCTGAATCAGAATCAGGGTGAGAGCCAACACGATGCAACTGAAAAATTGCTTGAAGTTGCTGAAAAATTCCGTGGTCAAGGCGCGGCGCAAAAACAAGTGGAAAACTTGGAATGGCGTGAGCTTCCTGTAGAAAAACGTCTTGAACATGCGCTGGTAAAAGGTATCACCACATTTATTGATGAAGATACTGAAGAAGCACGTTTAAAAGCCAAACGTCCACTGGATGTGATTGAAGGTCCTTTGATGGACGGCATGAACGTGGTCGGCGACTTATTTGGTTCAGGTAAAATGTTCCTACCGCAAGTAGTGAAATCTGCACGTGTAATGAAGCAAGCCGTGGCTTGGCTGAATCCATTCATTGAAGCGGAAAAATCAGGCGGTCAGTCTAAAGGTAAAGTGTTGATGGCGACCGTTAAAGGTGACGTACACGATATTGGCAAGAATATTGTTGGCGTGGTACTAGGCTGTAACGGTTATGACATTATTGACCTTGGCGTAATGGTGCCTTGCGAGAAGATTTTACAAACAGCCATTGATGAGAAAGTCGATATTATTGGCCTTTCAGGTCTGATCACTCCATCTCTAGATGAAATGGTATTTGTTGCTAAAGAAATGCAACGTAAAGGCTTTAATGTACCGTTGATGATTGGTGGTGCAACCACGTCTAAAGCGCATACAGCCGTGAAAATTGATCCGCAGTATTCCAATGATGCGGTGATTTATGTTGCCGATGCATCGCGTGCGGTGGGTGTTGCAACGACTTTATTATCTAAAGAAATGAAGCCGAAGTTTGTTGAAGAAACTCGCGCTGAATATGAAAAAGTGCGTGAACGTATTGCCAATAAACAGCCTAAAGCAGCCAAACTGACTTATGCAGAATCTGTTGAAAATGGCTTAAAAATTGACTTTGCGGCCAATGCGCCTGTGAAGCCAAACTTTATTGGTACACAAACGCTGACCAATTATCCATTGGAAACTTTGGTTGAGTACTTTGACTGGACGCCTTTCTTCATTTCTTGGAGTTTGGCGGGTAAATTCCCTGCTATTTTAACGGATGAAGTTGTGGGTGAAGCAGCAACTGACTTATATGAACAAGCTCAGACTATGCTCAAAGACATCATCGACAACAAACGCTTTGATGCGCGCGCTGTGTTTGGTATTTACCCTGCCAACCGTTCTGCCGCGGATTCGGTTGAAGTGTACAGTGAAGATGGTCAATCGGTGACGCATACTTTCCATCACATTCGTCAGCAGTCTGACAAAGTGACTGGCAAACCAAACTTGTCATTGGCAGACTTTGTTGCGCCTAAAGGCGTTGCGGAAGATTACTTGGGCGGTTTCACAGTATCGATCTTCGGTGCGGAAGAAATGGCAAATGAATACAAAGCCAAAGGCGATGACTACTCTGCAATTTTAGCGCAATCTTTGGGTGACCGTTTTGCCGAAGCGTTTGCGGAGCATTTGCATGAGCGTATCCGTAAAGAGTTCTGGGGCAACCAGGCATCTGAAACTTTAAGCAATGAAGAGTTGATTAAAGAGAAGTATGTGGGTATTCGTCCTGCACCGGGCTACCCTGCTTGTCCTGAACACTCTGAAAAAGCACCATTGTTTGACTGGCTAGGTTCTACCGATAAGATTGGTACACAATTGACCACTAGCTTTGCAATGTGGCCACCTTCATCTGTCAGCGGTTTTTACTATGCAAACCCTGAAAGCCAATACTTTAACGTGGGTAAAATCGCAGGCGATCAGCTTGAGGATTATGCGAAGCGTAAAGGTTGGACGTTGGATGAGGCGAAGCGTTGGTTAGCACCTAATTTGGATGATTCTGTTTCTTAATTGATACCAAGACTCGAATTATGTCTATAATTCGAGTCTTTTTAATACGTTAACTTTTAAAGTAATCTATAAATTTCAAACTTTTTCATTTCATCCAACGTATCCACAAATATGAGAAATTCTTCGTTACCCTTTAGCTTTCCATTAATAATAGTTATATTTTTTAATTGTTTTTTTTCTTCTTAGATTAGCATTTGAAGTGCAACACCATGTTCTTGGAATAATACCTGACTCGGGCTTCTAAATCCGAGTCTTTTTCTTGGGCGATGATTCAAACGTTGAGTGATTTCTGAAATATAAGCATCCGA
>NZ_CADDTS010000032.1 GCF_902753875.1 Acinetobacter bouvetii
TCTTCTAGAGTGAGATGAGTATAGTTCATGATGCAACTTTGACTTTGGTCGGTCGGAAGCAAAATGCTAGCTCATCTTGCTTCCTTCCAATAATTTAATCTCTGTTGCACTTCATTTGAGAATCTAAGCTTTTAAAAAACTAATAAGTTGAGTACTTAAACCTGCTTTAAATAAATTAATATTTTCTCTCTGCTCACTTCCGTATATAAAACAATTGTATTCAGCCTCAGTAATCAGTTTTACCTCATATAATATATTTACAAATTTTAAAAGATCAAAATTAACAAAATCAGTTTCATTTTTCAGATGAACCAATGCTAGATTGGCACGTTGTTTTCTACTCTTTAATGATAAATCGATACATGTATTATTTTTATTACCACTCCAATAAGGAATCTCCCCAAATCCAGCCCCTATGTAAAATTTTTTATATTTAGAGATATTGTTACGCCCCAACCAATCATAGTACTTTAGGATGTGATTAATATGCGATTTTAAAGATAAATTATGCATTCTATAAACAAAATTATTATAATATTTTCGAGTATTTTTGTAATTAAATCTCAAAAATTTTTTCGACTTTATTTTTAGATCATAATCAAAGTCCTTAATAAAAAAATAGTAAATTTTATCTATTATGTTTAAACCCATCCAAAATGATGAAATTAAATACCTTTCCATTCTTCCAAATAAAATTTCATGCACTTGATTAAATTCATTATAAATATTATGTACATCTTGTTCAATTATGGTCTTCAGTAGTGAATTATCTTTTTGATCATCATAAATTAGAAAGTCTTCTAATTCCCTTACAGTGCTTATATTTTCAGTAGAGTTATCCTGAACAACATTAATACCAGTATTTTTATTTTTTAGTTGGTCATTTATTGTATTTAGCAAGGCAGGGTTTTCTACACTATCCTCAAATAAACTACTTTTCAATAATTTCATTTTATGATACATATCACGATTCTTACCATTAAAATAAGTATCATTGACAAAATGAACATTTGGATTTAATTTTAACAAATCATCATTATCATTACTAAAAACCTCATTCAACCTATTAACTCTTCCAATTAAATTAATCAAATTTTTAATCCTCAAATCTGTTGTATTTAAAATAAATAACACCTCAATTGGAAAATTAATACCCTCCAAAACAACAGAATTCGCAACAAGGTATTTAATATCAGCTTCAGTTTCAAACTTATATTCCAAAAAATCTTTTATTAAATCAGGAATACCACCATGTAAATAAATCAATCCTTTTTTAATGTAATCAACACAATAAAAATCTTCATGTAAATTATCAGATAAAATTTTAGATAAAGACGCTAATTTTTCATTTAAGCCTAATCGATGACAAAGCCTTTTTGAAAACTCCTCTACTTTTTTGGGAGATCTTAAATAAATGAAATTTTTATTCTTTTGATTATATTTAATATATTCATATAAATTTTCACACCAACCTAATCTGTAACTTTCATCTAAAAATCGATTGTATTTAAAAAAATCTCCCATTTCTTTAAATTCAAAGTAGTCTGGCTCTTTGATATTTAACTTTATTTTACGTTCAAAAAAAACCTGATTAGCCTCAAGTTGTAAACTTTTAGATTCATTAATCAATGGAGACAAATAATAATGCTTTGAATTACTTGATCTAAATCTGTTTCTTCTAATAGCTCGAGCTAATATTACAGCTCTATAATCATTAGGCAGTAAATTATGTGCTTCATCAACTATCATTACATCAAAGTATATTTTTTTGTTCTTTGAGAAGAATCTCAATGCTCTTTCTTGTGTAAAAACACTTATAAAACTCTCTTCATTGTCATACATATCTTCATTAAATATTATTTTTCTATCAGGAAAAATTTTCTTTAAGTCGATTATACTTTGCGATATTAAGGATTTGCTTGGAACTATTATTGAAATTTTCTTATTATAATTTATTCTTATTATATCAAAAATCAATGAACTTTTACCAAATGAAGTAGGTGCAATATATACATTATCTAAACTTTCACTTGATAAAATTTCAGTTCTATTCAAACGTTGTTGATACATTTCAATGTGTTTATCATATCTATAAGCATCAACTTCAACATCATTCTTTATACTCTCTAAACTAAATGATTCTATTAATTTTTTTTCATAAATAAATCTATTTATCGGATAAAATCCAACATTGAGACTAAGATCAAATAAAGGTTGATATAATTTATTTATCAAGGCTACTTTCAAAATTACAAAATAAGCAAAATTAAAGTAAGTTATTCTCCTCTTATCTTTTTGATATTCTTGTAAAAATAAAATTGACACCGAAAGTATAAAGCTTAATTCCTCATACTCAAGTTGAACGCCTGTAGTTAATTTTCTAATTATGATTTGAAAAGGATCGATATCTTTCAATTTTTTTATTTGATTTATCCCATCCATAATCTGTCTACTTAACCTCTAAATACTTAATAAAATTACTGATATCTTCATTTGTTATTGAAAGAATTTTTATAGTTTTCCCCTTTAACCCTATCAACTTTGCCTTTTCCTGTAATAAGTTATCCGACCATAAGTTACTCCACTCTCCATTCAAATAAATTGTTGAACATGGAACTAAATTAAAGTCTTGCACTTGTGAAAAAATTCCATTTTGAAAATCTTTTCTTAACTGCCAAATTTTATCTATTATGTTATCTTTTGATTTAACATCTCTCTGATTTGCATGATTATATGCATTGATCCAAGGATTCCCATCTCTTCGGTGACTTTTCCCTGTTAGATATTGCTCTAGTCCACTATAAGATTCTCTAATTTTATTTAAATGTGAGATATTTTTGGTTAAACATCCACCAGATTTACTTTCAACCAGAAATATTTCATCGTTTTTACTGTATACCCCATCAAATCCTTTTTTCGCACTGCCATCTTCAAGATTAAAGAATAAACAATCTTGCTTGTAATTATTGTTATTTAAAAATAGATGTATAAGAAATTCAGATATAGCTCCTTGCTGACCACGCAAATCTTTCGTTTTTAGATATTCCAATAATCTATTTTTTACTTCTTCAATTGTACTACGAGAATAGCCTTCACAAATTTTGACTATTTCTTCATCAATTATTTTAATATATTCATTGTCGAACTCACCAATGTGCATTACATGTAGTTCTATGTTTGGTGCAAGTCTCTCCTTTTTATACACCTTCATTTTTTCACCTATAAATTCAAATAAATTAATTAGTTAAAAAACATTAAATCATCTTACTTTGATTAAAAATAATTCACAACACCTATAAAACTAGTTTTTCCTATAAAGATGCAAATCAAGAATTTGCTTTGAAGACCCTCACCCCAGCCCTCTCCCAAAGGGAGAGGGAGCGTCATCTGATTTAATAATCTGGTTAATTCAATAATGAAAGTTCCCTCTCCTTACAGGAGAGGGTTAGGGAGAGGTTTATTAATTTGAAGAGAAACTATTTAACCGCCCTTTTTACACTTTTATGTCAGACACCACGCATTTTCCTTATAATAATCACCTTTAAATCTCCCCATATTCATAATCCATTGGTGTATCAATGAAAAAACTCATGAACAACGCAGAAAACCTCGTTGTCCAAATGTGCAAAGGACTTGTACTGGCTCATCCAGAGCTTCAATTTAATGAAGCATATAAAATCATTTCACGTAAAGAAAAACACAACAACGTGGCACTCATCAGTGGCGGCGGTAGCGGTCATGAACCTGCACATGCAGGCTTTGTCGGTACAGGTATGCTCGATGCTGCGGTATGTGGCGACGTATTTGCATCGCCTTCGCAAATTCAGGTGTATAAAGCCTTACAACAAGTCGCATCTGACAAAGGTGCATTGATGATCATCAAAAACTATTCTGGCGATATGATGAATTTCCAGAATGGCGCAGCACTTGCAACTGACGATGGTATCAACGTTGATTATGTAAAAGTCGCAGATGATATTGCCGTAAAAGACAGTCTATATACTGTTGGCCGCCGTGGTGTAGCAGGAACGGTATTTGTACATAAAATTGCCGGTGCAGCAGCAGCCAAAGGTTTAGATTTAGCTCAAGTCAAAGCCATTGCACAAAAAGCCGCAGACAATGTCACCAGCTTAGGCTTTGCATTTAATTCATGCACAGTGCCTGCCAAAGGTACACCAACCTTCTCTTTAGCTGAAGATGAAATGGAATACGGTGTCGGTATTCATGGTGAACCCGGTATTCGTCGTGAAAAAATCTTGCCATCGAACCAGTTGGCACAGCGCATCGTCGATGACCTATTTTTAGACCGTCCTGAACTCAAAGAAGTTGCTGTGCTCATTAACGGTTTTGGTTCAACACCGATGCAAGAACTGTATGTGTTTAACCAAGACGTATGCCAACAGCTTGCAGCCAAAGGTATCAAAATTTATCGCAGCTTTGTTGGCAACTACATGACCAGTATCGACATGGCTGGCGCATCAGTATCTTTACTTGAGTTAGATGATGAACTCAAAGGCTACCTCGATGCTGAAGCCAACACCCCTGCCTTTAAAATGGATGGTTCGGCTGCCCTGCCAATTGAGTTTGCTGTAAACAATGCACAAGCAGAACAAACACTGAATACTGCAATTGAAACTCACGCAGAGCATGCCCAAATTGTGAATGAGCAATTTAGCATTGAAAATATGCGCTATGTCATTGATGCCATGAGTGCCTGCATTATTAAGAATGAAGTGCCGTTTTGTGAACTCGATGCCCATGCAGGTGATGGCGACTTTGGCATGAGCGTCGCTAAAGGCTTTAAACAATTAAAACGCCATTGGGCGGAATTAACTCAATATGAACGTATGGATGATTTTTTACTAAATTGTTCAATGATCATTATGGAACATTGTGGCGGTGCATCTGGCCCAATTTGGGGTTCAGCTTTCCGTGCAGCCAGCAAATCAATCAAAGGTAAAGACACGCTTTCTGTCGCTGACTTTGCAGCCTTATTGCAAGATGCGGTTAAAGGCATTCAAACCACGGGCGAGCGTTCATTTGGTCGCGGTGCTGTGGTTGGCGATAAAACCTTAATTGATGCTTTAGTTCCATGTGCAAATTCATGGTCTGCAAATACAGACAAATCATTTAAAGAAAACTTTGTATTGGGCGCACAAGCAGCAGTTCAAGGCGCTGAAAATACCAAAGCGATTGTGGCACGTATGGGCCGTGCCGGTACGGTCGGTGACCGAAGCCTCGGTTACCCTGATGCTGGTGCACATGGTTTGGGGGTCATCTTTAGCGAGATTGCTGCGCTGATTAAATAAGTTCAATGCTTAAAAGCCCTGATCATTCAGGGCTTTTTACTGTGAATAAAATATTCATTATTTTTTAATTGAGCAGCTTTATTTCAACCACATTCAAGTGATGCATCATCTCCCGTACAAAAACGAAATAGGCAAACAGCTTGAAATCAAATCCAGCCTGTTCAGCATAATATTCCATACGCTCCACAAACTCATTAAAGGCATGCTCCAGCTTGATACGGTCAATCACCCGCGCATTTTGGAAGAATAGATGCGAGAGCTGCTGTAGATATGCATCCGAAATCTGTGCAATTCGTTGAGTTTTATAATCCAGTTTGAGCTGCTCGAGTATTTCTTCAATCACTTCAATCATATTTTCAATAGCCAGCGCATCAAGCCTTTGATTCCTAACACTTTGTGACTCGATAAAACCGAGACCTTTGTCAATTTCAATAGTTTGAACATCCATCTTAAATTGAACTGTTTCAATACCTAAAGAAAATATAAAAGATTGCATGAGCATACATCCTGAAAAACACGATATTAAGCGCTAGGAACCAAGTTTAACTCCAAATAATGTCGTACCTGATTGCGCCCTTTCTGCTTAGCCAGATATAAAGCCCGGTCTGCCATTCGAATCGTTTGTTCTTTATTTAAATGAGGTAGTGAGAGTGCAACACCAAAGCTTGCACTCATCTTTAAATTTTCACCAGTTTCTATCTGAACATCTTCGAGTTCAATAATTCTGCGACAACGCTCAGCTATTTCTATCGCCTGCTGCAAATTTTGATCTTTTAAAATTAAAATAAATTCTTCACCACCAAAACGCCCCACAATATCTTGTTCCCTTGTTGTGGTACATAAAATTGCTGCCACGCGCTGTAAAACAGTATCGCCTACATCATGTCCATATTGATCATTAATCAGTTTGAAATGATCTAAATCCAATAAAATTACAGCATAAGCCGTTTTGTTTTTACGTTCTAATGCACTAAGCTCTTCACCAATATAACGCCGGTTGAACACATTTGTCAGACCATCAGTCTGACTCATTTTTTTAATAATTTTTTCACGGCGCCGCCATTGCGAGAGCAAAATTTCAAAAAACAGTACTGAAACTAACAAGATGGGCAGATAGACTTCTGCCATGCTGCCAATCCAGAATTTATTATGATAAAACTCACTCATCGTGAGTACATCACTAAACACGGGTGCATAACGAATCATGCCATTATAAGTGAGATAACTGATAACGACGGTAAAAATAGATGCAGGTATGGCAATGCTGTAGATAATTTCCCGTGAGTAAAATACGAGGCCAATCAGTACGATATTCACAAAACCAGCAATGGTCGCAGGGCTATAAATACCAACGGTATAACCTGCATAAATCATCACCCCGCCAAAAAAAAGCGGTGCAAAATAAGCAATAAATGTACGAAATTTCTTGTTTCTTTTATAACGAAAACTCAATAGGGTTAAGAATGAAAAAATCACCAGCGTAGTGAATACGGTCACAATACGAATTAGAAAAAAGTCAGGATTGATCCAGACCCGATTGTCTGGTGAGAAATAGCTGAACAAATACCATTTGATTGCGCTGACTTGGCATAATGCACCAAAAATCAGTAACAATACCCCTTTATCAAAATTGGGCCAGTAAATAATCAAATTATCTGATTCAAGTAGATGAAACCTGAATCTGCCCCAATAATGAAAAATCGACATACGAATTTTTCTAAGCAAGCTCATTTCTTTATTAATGTCTTTATAATTTATAAATTTTTATTGCCTCTTAATCCTATCATTTGTACAAAAAATAAACAATGTATAATTTATAGTCTTTGAATAAACAGCACCCCATTCAAATGATCTATTTCATGCTGCACAATGCGGGCAGGAAAACCACTAAATAAAGTTTCCACAACTTCACCGGCTACCGTTAAATAACGCAGCTTAATGCTTTCAGCACGTGCGACTTGGCCACGCTCATCCGGTACACTTAAACAGCCCTCTTCACCCAATACTGTCGTTGCAGAACTTTCCAGAATTTCAGGATTAACCATCACCACGGCGTCCATTTCAGGTGCATCGGGATAACGCGGATTGGGACGTGAAGCGACAATAATCAGCCGTTTGGACACATAGACTTGCGGTGCAGCTATACCCACTCCATTCTTTTGTAACATGGTGCTATGCATTGCTTCAGCAAGTTGCTTTAACCATGGGCTATTCAGCTCAGAACTGGCAACTTCTGCAGCGTTTAGATTCAAAATAGCTTCGCCACGCTGTGCAACGGCTAAAATGCAGCTCATAAATTTATTCCTAATCTTAAAGACTCATACCCTATTAAGCGCATGAGCCAGGCTAAATCCTGTATTTATATTAATCTTGAAATGACAAATTGGATATTCAGTTTTTAAACATGTATTGCATCTTTTATGCACATAAATCCACATATAATCACCGTTCATTTTTAAGTCGATTTTAATTTTACTTCTTTATACTTCACTAAATTTCTTTAACAAATATAAAATATGAATACAGCTCAACTCTTGCTTGGCGTAGTGTTTAGTTCCATTGGCTTAGGCTATTTTATGTATGGAAAAAAGCAAAAAGTCACTATGCCCTTGGTCTGCGGCTTGGTGCTAATGATCTTTCCCTATTTTGTGGAAAATACGGTCATGCTGAGTCTCGTTGGAATTACCCTCTCCCTGACTCCCTACTTTATACGCCTTTAATCTATAGTAAAATTATTGTTTATTATTCATAAAATTAAGTTGTTAGACTCAAAAGAAAGATTGATTTTTCATCTAAAAAACAAGTCACTAGAATGAGACCAGAAATTATATTCTTAAATCCTAATTTTTGCTGACTGATGGAAATTTAAAGCATGGAAGCAATACCTCGTCTCACCCGTGAAGATAAACGCACGCTGGGCTTGTCCTCTTTAGGCGGCGCACTCGAATTTTACGATTTCGTCATTTACGTATTTTACGCAAAAATCATTTCCGAACTGTTTTTTCCCAGTGGCTTAAGCCCTTTTTGGGCCATGCTGAACACGTATGGAATTTTTGCCGCAGGCTATTTCTTTCGCCCATTGGGTGGAGTGGTTATGGCGCATTTTGGTGATCTGATTGGGCGTAAGCGTTTATTCAGTCTATCCATTTTACTGATGGCGCTACCGACCTTAATGATCGGGGTGATGCCGACCTTTGAAAGCATTGGCTATGCAGCACCATTATTACTGTTGCTGATGCGTGTGGTTCAGGGTATTGCAATTGGCGGGGAAATTCCTGCAGCGTGGACTTTTGTTTCCGAGCATGTGCCTGAAAGAAAAATCGGCTTTGCCAATGGCTTGCTTACTGCGGGTTTATCTTTAGGGATTTTGCTGGGTGCGCTCATGTCACTGTTTATTTCCATCAAGTTTTCAGAACCTGAAATTCATGACTGGGCATGGCGTATTCCCTTTATTGCTGGCGGGATTTTCGGATTAATCGCACTTTATTTACGCAGTTATTTGAAAGAAACACCCGTCTTTAAAGCCATGCAGCAACGTAAGGAACTCTCTAAAGAAATGCCGGTGAAACAGGTATTAACCGAGCATAAAACTGCGGTCGTGATTGGCATGTTATTTACCTGGTTTTTGACGGGCTGTGTGGTGGTGCTGATTTTAGCCATGCCGAATCTCCTGACCGGAGCTTTTGGTTTTGAACGTGCCGATGCCTTTAAAATGCAAAGTGCTGCAATCATCATGCAAATGCTGGGCTGTATTTTGGCAGGGTTGCTGGCTGACCGTTTTGGCGCAGGCAAAGTGATTTTATCGGGTTCACTGGCAGTTGCCGTACTTGCCGGCATTTTCTATAACAGTCTGGGATATGTCGCACCTGCAACTGTGTTTATGCTGTATATGTTGCTGGGCTTATTTTCAGGTACGGTAGGTATGGTGTCTTATAGTATGGTGAAAATGTTTCCTGCCCAGATTCGTTTCTCCGGTATTTCATTTTCCTATAATCTGGCCTATGCCATAGCCGGCGGAATCACCTTGCCTCTGGTGCAGTGGTTAAGCCTGTATAGCAAAATTGGTGCGATGTATTATATTTGGGTCGTGTGTCTGGTGTCGTTCTTTACTGCAATGTTGTATCTGGGCAAATTTGAAAAACAACCTTTTGCCAATCCTGCTGCCTCACCTACACAAAATCCTGTCAACGATTAAGCTTAAAAAGCCCTTCAGTTGAAGGGCTTTTATCTATTAGGCGGAAAGATTTTTCTTCAGTTCGTCTTCTACAATTTCAATTTCCAGCGCACTAAATTTTCGAATTTCGCCTTCTGCATGTTTTTCTAGCATACCTGAAATCAAAGGAACTTTGACTTTGACATGCCAGTTCAAGGTGATATGAACTTGTTGATCATTCCCTGTTACTGCACGTTCACAGTTCGCTTCTAAAGGAAGATTGGCACCTAATTCAATAGTCGAGGTTAAAGCAGTTAAATTGGTAATATCGGTACGCTTAACACGGAACGCATCTTTCAGAAATTTCTTGGCGATATCCGGAATGTTGACATCCAGATTATAGGCACGGCGTAAGGTATAAGTTCCACCTTGAATCTGGGATTCAATGATTTCCAGATTCTCTCCCGGAATACGTCTGCACACAGCTTCATGCAAAGTAGTATCTGCAGCAAGCTGTTTGAACTGGTCAATTGAAACACCCTGAATTGTAGAATTCACAGTAAAACGATGTCCCATCTTTTATTTTCCTTTGTTTTTTTAGTGAGTACTTTGAAAGAGCTTAAATTATTGATCATCACTGATCGAATTTATTTTGCCGTGCAGTCTAATGGAATTTTGATGATGTTGTCATTGGCTGTGTATACCGAGCCATTAATCACGAATGCCACATCGTATTTCAATTTGTTCAGTACAGGAAATGCTGAGAAAATGGTTTCGGTATTCAATGAGCGCATAAAATTGTTCGGCGCCATCATCCAGACCGGTCGTGGTCCATGTCGTACCGTTAGGAAAGTCCTTTAGCCATTCTGCTTTATAAAAGTCAGACACTGAATCAAAATGGATATATTTTTCAGGTTCCGCCTGAATCCGGGATGCCAGGTCATCAAATTGCTTGATTTGATGTTGGATAAAATCAATCAGCATCCCTCGACTCCTTAACTTTAAACCCCTTTAAATTGGGTCAGTGCCTGTTTCTTTTTCACCTGTTCCCACTGCCACCAGCCAAATGCAGCCAAACCGACAAATGCAGCATATAAACCGGCAGTCAGGAATAAATCTTTATAAATAAACATGCCGACATAAATAATATCGACAAACACCCACAGAATCCACGTTGCAATATGCTTACGACTGGTCCAGTAGGTTGCCAGCAGGCTAAATGCCGCCAGCTGTGAATCAAGCATTGGCACCGCGGCATCAGTAAAATGTTTTAGGGTTAAACCAAAAATTAAACCGCCAATTGCAGCCAGCAGCATTTGGAAAATCACTGTTTTTGTGGCAATCGGTTCAATGCGGATGTCATGATCTTGCTGTTTTCCCTTCAGCCAGTGATAGAAACCATAGAAATTCACCCCCATAAAGAAGAACTGCAAAATGGTTTCACCATACAGCTTAAATTCGTAAAATAAATAAGCATATAAAACAAATGCCGCAAAGTTGAACCACCAGCACCACATGTTGCGTTTAACGGTGAGTGCCACCCCAATCAGACTAATAATAACCGCAACAATTTCTAAAGGTGACATAGCAATCAACAGGCATTTAAACAGTGTTGCTATTATGAAAAAAATAGCGCTGAACGCAAGCTAAATTATCACCATTCTGTCCCCTTGCTCGCCAATCAGTACAGCGCCATTAGCTGTTGATTTTCTCATTGCCATAGCCATTGAAAATGTGACTGCTCAGGTTTGACAGTTTTCTAACAATCGTTTAAAAACTTATTAAGTGATCAATCTGGAAGAATAAAAATGTCCCAACAACAAGGAAAAGTCAGTCGAGAAATCCGCGGAACACTGTTGCTGATTGGCCTCGACCGTGCCGAAAAACGAAATGCCTTTGACAGTCATATGATTCAAGACCTGTCACTGGCGCTGACGGAATATGAAAATCATCCGGAATTACGCTGTGCCGTGATCTTTGCACATGGTGAACATTTTACTGCTGGCCTGGATCTGGTTGAATTACAGCCTAAACTGGAAAGCGGCGTGTTTGATTTTGATCAGCAGCAGATTAACCCTTGGGGCACCACCTCACGTCCACGCAAGAAACCGGTGATTGTGGCCGTACAAGGCTTTTGCTATACCGCCGGTATTGAACTGATGCTGAATGCCGATATTGCCATTGCTCAGGACAATACCCAGTTTGCCCAGATGGAAGTTCAACGCGGTATTTTACCTTTTGGCGGTGCAACCGTGCGTTTTGTACAGGCCGCAGGCTGGTCCAAGGCCATGCGCTATTTGCTTACAGGTGATTCGTTTGATGCTGCAACTGCGCTGGATTTAAACCTGATTACTGAAATCACGTCTCAACCACCACTACAACGTGCCATTGAGCTGGCCGAACGCATTGCTCAGGCTGCCCCTCTGGCTGTCCAAGCCACACTTGCTTCTGCCAAAGAAGCCGCAGAACACGGTGCAGAAACTGCATTTGCCCATTTGCAGCAACATTTAAACCCGCTCTTAAAAACACAGGATATACAGGAAGGCGTCATGGCCATGCTGCAACGACGTGCCCCTGAATTTAAAGGTCGCTAATTTAAAAATTCATCCTTTTGCATACCCATAACAACGAGTTTGCCATGCCAAATACCCATCAGAAACGACAAAACCCACCATTTACAAGCAGTTCCCAAGCCTTCCTCGCCACGGATGGTTACCCGCTGGCTGGAACGCTGTATACACCACGCCACGGATTCAAGGCCAATCTTGTTCTCTCCAGTGCCACCGGCGTTCCGCAAGAATTTTACCGTCGCTTTGCCGAATACATGACCCAATTTGGTTATCAGCTCCTGACTTTTGATTATCGAGGTGTGGGGCAATCGGCGCCTAAAACACTCAAAGGCTTTAAAATGTCCTATCTGGATTGGGGAACGCTGGATCTAGCCGGCGCGATTGATTATCTGGCTCAAGATCAACTGCCGCTATTTATGGTCGGTCATTCTTATGGTGGACAGGCCCTCGGTTTGGTACCCAATCATGCCAAAGTCAGCGCTATGTATTGTTTTGGAACTGGGGCCGGCTGGCATGGCTATATGCCTTTAAAGGAAAAAATCAAGGTTCAGGTGATCTGGAATATTATTTTCCCACCGATGGTGGCCATGAAAGGTTACTTGCCATGGAGCAAGTTGAATATGGGTGCAGATTTGCCGATTGATGTCTATAAACAGTGGCGAAAATGGTGTAAAAATCCCACCTACTTTTTTGCAGATCCTGACCAGCAGCGTTTAATCGGGCAATATGCACAAGTGAAAACGCCGATTTATGCTGTCTCTGCGCTGGATGATGACTGGGCTTTGCCGAATTCACGCCATGCCTTTATGCAACATTACCGGCAAGCCCCAATGCAGTTCATCAATATTTCAGCTGCCGATTATGGCCTGAAACAGATTGGACATATGGGGTATTTCCGCAAAGGTTCAGAAAAAATCTGGGATGATATCCGGAATACTTTCGATGATCTGCTTGCCTCACAAAACCACTAGGAATCCAAACTAATGCGTCCACAGAAACTCAGCCGTGAGCAAATTCTCAATGCCTGTGCCTTGCAGTTTAAAAGGTATGGCTATGCTGGAACCAGCATGGAGATGCTCGCCAAAGCCTGTGGACTGACCAAAGCTTCTTTTTACTATTACTATCCCAGCAAAGAAGCCTTATTGCTGGATGTACTTGAACTGACCCAACACTATTTAAATAGCCATTTATTTAAACTAAATGAAAATACTCAAATTTCAGCCGCAGAATATTTTGACCAGATGCATACCCGTGCCGTCCAGTTTTTTAGTTATGAAGTCAAAGGCTGTCTGGTCGGTATGTTGTCACTGGAAGCACGCTATCATTCGGCCGATTTGTTAGATAAAATTCGCGCGATCTTTCAGCATTGGGAAATGGCTTTTTATCAATTATTTAGGCTTCAACTACAAGAAGATGAGGCCAAAATTTTAGCCAAGCAAAGTGTGGCCGATTATGAAGGAGCCATTTTAATGTATCGCCTGAATGATGATCTGTTTTATCTGGATCAGGTCAAACAACGCATTTTGAAACAGTTAACTGCTGCCTAATGATTGACAGCTTGAGGCTACTACGTGAAAGACTACATTGTAGTACTTAATTAAACCCGGCTATGCAGTTCCTTGAATTCACGTTTATGTTCATCGCCAAAACGGTCCACATGGGTATAAAACACCCCATAGCGTCCCACATAGTATTCCAAAGACTGATCGTAAAAGGTCCAGAAAATCGACCATTCTTCTAAATCAAGCTTACGGATCTGGGTTCGGGCCTTGGCCGGCATTTTTTTATATACCCCTTCTTGAAGCACAACGGCCTGATTTAAATTCCGTTCAGTCAATTGACGTTCAAAAAACAGCTCGCAGACATCATCAAATAATTGCTGCTCATATTCTTCTACTTCATCAATCCGTACTTCATGTGTTGATAATGGCTTGGTTAATGTAGGTGCTGAGTTGTTCAAATCGGCTAACTGATTGATTTTGAATTGATGATAATGTTGATGAAAAATAATTTTAAAAACAACTTTCCACAGCCCTATCAACACAATGCAAATACACAACCACAATAATATTTTTATCATAGCGCCACTCTCTCGAGTAAACAGTTATTATCTTTATATTATATAAAACAATTAGAATAAAAATTATACAAATTTTAAAAAATTATGCTATAGAAATAATACATCTTCAGAATTTTTTCATGTTTGCTATGGCATACCCTCAATCTACTTATTCGGCCTGGAACGCTTTGGACATTCAAGTCTGCAAAGCCGATGCCCGACGTGTGGACTTTTTCAATGAGGTGCCTTGCTATTTAGATGGTGATTGTAACTTAGAGTAATGATCACAAAAGCCATTCCCAAGGTCGCCTCAACAGCGACCTTTTTTATTGCCTAAAGATAAGGAAATAACAAATGAATAGTCCATTGAATAAAAATGACTTCCCCAAGCCGCTGTCTGCACCGGTTGTAGCATCTATTATCCAATCCTCACGCCTCGCTACAGCCGGTCAATTTATTAGTGTCGTACTGATTTGGTCACTCACTCCACTTGCAGCGGTCTGGACAGTGCATGAACTTCATTGGGCGTGGGGTTTATTTATTCGATTTAGTTTAGCCATCCCCATCGCCATGATTTTTATGACTGTGTTCAAACTTAAAATACCCCTGCATCCACAGGCGTTGCTGAGCTATGCGGCTGGTGCGCTTGGCTTGTTTCTATCTATGAGTTTTTGCTATATGGGAGCATCCAAAGTTTCATCAGCCATGATTTCAATTATTTATGGAATTGCACCCTTAGTATCGGGTTTGCTCTCGATTTTTCTATTTAAAAATGAACGATTTAGTGCTTATCAATGGCTGGGGCTAATACTGGGCATCACGGGTCTGATTTTTGCCTTGGGACTAAGTTCCGAAAACTTGAAATTAGATTATTTTGGCGTTGTTTTAGAAATAATAGCCATGCTGTTTTATGTACTTTCGGCATTTGCGGTACTTCAGGTTAATGCCAATATTCATCCGATTAGCCAAATGACTGGTTCGACAATAATGTCATGGTTAGGCTATAGCCTGTTACTGCCTTTTTTCTGGGCAGATCTACCCACTCAATTTCCCTCCCTTCAAACGACTGTTGCCCTGATCTATAGCGCATTATTTTCTTCAGTATTGGCAATGATTTGTTATTACCAGCTGTTGAACAAGGTCAATCCCACCACCCTAATGCTCATTACCATCATGACACCTGTACTGGCAACCCTTTGGGGAAGCTGGCTCAACCATGAGTCACTGGGGGCAGATCTCATTATTGGCTTGGTTTTACTCTGTAGTGGTTTGGTTCTTTATTCTTTGGCTAAACGATCAGAAGTTTAAATAAAAAAATCCCGAGTGTGATGCCGACTCGGGATTGTTCAATTCATTAACACAAATGAATGTTTTTCTATTCAGCCACTATTCAATGCGAATCATTTTGCCATGATCATCATAATGCACCACACTGATTTTCTGCTGACGCCCCTGCTCAATATCCTGTACCGGCAATTCAAAATGCTGTCCATAATCAGACAGACTTTTGGCCGCACTATGCTTGATGGTTTTAGCAGGCACAAAATTCGACCACAGTAACAAGGCAACAGCGCATGCTAGTAGTGCACTTATCCCATGTTCAATCCCCATACCAAAGGCTGAAAAAAGTTGATGTACGACATGTTGCTTTTGCAGACTTACGATACCAAGCACAATCAGTAGTGGTCGCCATAACAATAACCAGACTACCCAGAGCATGGCCGTAGAGGTATTGGAGGCATAACGTTTATGCCATGGTAAATAGTGGCGCAAGTCAATAATTAAAGGATTACTTTTCATGAATCACGCTCTCAGGCTTGATGGTTGAATTACGTATGCCACGATCCGGACTGACCCAACGTGCACGCTGTCCATGACCACGTAATAATACTTTTGGAAAGGCTACGATACTGGCAGACAAGGTAATTAACCAAAACACAAAAGGATACCAAATCATCCAGAAATAGTTTTTACTAAGTGCAGGTTCATAACGGCTATCCATCCATTTACTCAAAGCAAATTGCAACAGACAGGTCACGCCTAAGAGCATGCCGGTGCCATAAGGCAAGAAAGGTGAACTAATACCATTGATACCGAGCGGTATAATAAAGTGCAGCACCCAAAGAATCGCCATAAACAACATGAGATAAGACCAAACCAGGGTCAAGACCAATTCACAGATTAAGGGCCATAAAAAATTCAGTTTTGGTTTGAACAAGACATCAATATTTTTGATGAGAACTTGTGCTCCCCCCATAGCCCAACGCAGGCGCTGTTTCCACAAGCCCTGAAAAGTTTCCGGCATTAAAATCCAGACCAGAGCATTCGGTTCAAAATGAATATTCCAGCCTGCACGTTGCAGCTTCCAGGTAATATCAATATCTTCAGTCAACATATCCGGTGACCAATAGCCCACCTCATGCACCGCACTCTTACGAAAGGCGGTAATCACGCCAGACACGGTAAATAAACGGCCAAAACTGCGCTGTGCCCGTTTAATCATGCCAACAATGGATGAAAACTCTCCAACCTGTATCCGCCCGATCAAGGTTGAACGGGTACGAATCCGCGGATTCCCTGTGACTGCGGCAACCGTGTCATCTTCCAGAAAATGGCGTAGCATCCAGGTGGCTGCATGTGGATCCAGCAAGGCATCGCCATCAATTCCCAGCAAATATTCAGCATCGGTCAGCAGACTTCCTGCCTGCAAGGCCATGGCTTTGCCCTGATTATGCGCCAAGTGAACCACACGTAATTTTTCATGCTGACTGGCCAAACGGTTCAACACATCAGCGGTGTTGTCCGAACTGCCATCATTAATCGCAATCACTTCAAAGTTGGGATAGTCCAGAGCCAAGGCATGAGTTAAGGTTTCTTCAGCATTATCACCTTCATTAAAACAAGGCACCAATACCGCCACTTTAGGATAAAAAGACAATCTCTCCGGTTGTTGATAGACCGGCTCCTGTCGTTCTTTCCAATAAAAAATCAGTGCACCAATCATCCATAGATACGACATAAATAATGGATAATAAAACACAAAGTGCAATGCAGAATGCCAAAAATGCTGGAGCGTTGACATATAAAATTCCTTTAAGGAATAAGTTTGCTTGATTTCAAATCAAAGGCTTGACGCAAAACATGAGTATCTGGATAGTCCTGAATCGGATCATCCGGATAATAAGCTTCGTGCAAAACACCTTGCGCGTATAAAGACTGAATGGTTTTAGCCATTTCTTCAGAAGGAACTTTTTGATTGGTTCGCCAGTTTACCGACTGTAATTCGAATACCGTTTTTTTCATGCCATTAGGAAATTGTTTCACCCGATTGACAATATCCCGATAAAAAGCATCACTGTCAGTCGCCTGCTCCATATATGGCATTGCCATAATCGCTGTGAAATCATAGCGGTTAATTGACTGTTCCAAAGACTGTGAATACCAGTTTTCTGCATAAGGTTTCAGTGCAACTTGTGCATACAGGTTTCGTGCAGTCAGTAAAAATGGATGATATTGACGTACTTCATCTGCAAGCTGCATGGCAAAGTCATCAATATATTTGGTCTTGTATGCAGTCCATTTTTCCAGTTCGGCATCATTACCACGAATTTCGGCCAAATCTTTGGGTAAACCAATAGCCGCATAAGCAGCCAAGGCTTCAGGGCTAGCATCTTCATAATCAGACAAGGTGGTATCGTCATGGAATAAGATGCCATTAAAAGGCACTGTTTTTGCTAGATCTTGATAAATTCCGCTAATGGTTTTACGCGCATCTGGAGAAAAAGGACTTAAGCGGTGATACCCCATATTCAGATGTTTAGAATCACTCTCTTGTTGAGTAACCACAACATCTTTGGACACTGGATTATTTTGAGGCAATTCCCAAGCCAGAAGCGGCATCCAGGCATAGACCCGACTGACTTGTGTCCGGGTCTGAATTTGCCAGGCCACGCGATTAAACAAGTCTGCACGCATAGGTAAATAATGATTCGGGAAATACACCATATCCGCTGAACCATTGGCATCCGGATCGGAAAAGGCTTGCAAATACACGGTATTCACTTTCATGGCCACAATCCGGTCGAGCAAATGATCCAGATTCCGTTCTTGCTGGATTGGATCTTTGTCGTAAATATAATCCAGATCGATATGCATAATTTTTTGTGGACGGTTGTTGTCGCCTAAATTTTGCTGACGATTTTGAATTTCCTGAGCCAGATCCTGCGTGGTCATGTTGCCTTCCACCAAAATACGGTTCAGTTGTCCCAAAGAATTTTTCACTGAATCGGCACCATCATCCAGACTGATGGCTATGGGCATACCTAACTGTTTGGCAATACTCACCGTTTGCATATTGTAATGACCATAAGGCCACACCATCACGCGTGGCGATTTTAGGCCATGTGCTGTCAATAACTGGTTATTCAGTTTTAAATCCTGAGTAATACGCTGCTGATAATGTTGGTCATTTTCATAACTTCCCGACTTGGGATCATACAGTCGGGTGACAGCCGCAGGTTCCATATTGCCTTGTGGATTACCTAGAATTCCACGATGCAGGTTATAACTGTGACTGGCAATTTCAACCAGCCCACTATTTTGCATTTCTTTCAATTCTTCCCAGGACAGCATTTTATTACGCTGAATCTGCTCGCCTGAAAAATCGATATTTTGCCCTTCTTTAGGCTCCAGCCATGAACCAACAACAGCCAGTACAACCGGTATTTTATTGGCTTTAATCACCGGATAGGCATTTTGGTAGAAAGATTCATAGCCGTCATCTACCGTCAATAAAACCGGTTTGCTCGGTAAATTATATTTACCTTGATGTGCCTGAATCAGCTGATTAACATTAATAAAATGAAAGCCATTTTTTTTCAGCCAATCAATATGTTGCTGAAATTGTTTGGTCGTTACAGCATAGTCTGGAATGAGTGCAGCCTTGGTATCGGTAATTTCATGGTAACCAATCACTGTCAAGGTTGGAGTTTTTGCTAATGTTCTACTCCAGGCCAAATGGGGAGTTTGCCATAATACGGCGGACAGCGAGGCAGAGAGCAAGGTTGAAAGAAAGCGAGTTGTCATTGAAAAGGCGCTCAAAAAACTTTTTATGCACTGAACATCATCCCATGGTCATTCACAGGATATGTTTTCTGTTCATGAGGGAAGCTATTCAGAGATTTCCATCTACCTTTGTAATCAATCAAACTGAAATGAACCTTAAAAAAGTATACTTTCTGAAAATGAAATATCTAAAAAATGCAACAAGATAGCTATGTTGTAAGTCAAATAATTACTTTTAAATAAAATACTTAAATTAAATAAAAATGATATGTGATGATAAGAACTGCACAAATTCAAGATATTCCGGACATTCTTCAGGTAATTCATGCCAGTATCCGGTCGTGCGTCTTAGACCATCAACATCAGGAAAGCCAGATTCAAATCTGTTTAGAACATATCAGTCAAGAAAATCTGCTGTTGTGGCTGCTTTATAATGATAGCTGGGTACATGTCATCAATGGATATATTTTAGGCTTTATACTGGTCAATGATCAGGGAAAAATTTTGCTGCATTACGTTTCTCCTGACTCGCAGCAGCAAGGTATAGGTAAATCCTTGCTTTTTCATGTTATTGCTCATGCTCAACAGCAAAAACGACGAAAAATCACCTTGGATAGCACTCAAACAGCGCTTGCTTTCTATCAAAAATATGGCTTTGAAACTCGACAGCGCGGCATTTCAAATAAAACGCTTATTGCCTTAGTCAATTATCTTGCCTGATCCGACGTTCCTGGTATGCACATACGGTTCATTAAGCACGTCGCGCCTGATATTGATCACGACCTGCATGTTTAGCCGCATATAATTGAACATCAGCAGCTTTCATCAGTTCATGTATATTTACATATTCATGGTCTTGATCCATCCATGCAACTCCCATACTCAAGGTCACATAGGATTTTTGGTCTGGTCGGTTTAGATGTTCCATTTGCATCTGTCGTACTGCATCCAAGACCTGCTGCAACACATTTAAAACCACAGCACTCGGAACATTATGCAGGATAATAGCAAACTCTTCTCCCCCATAACGCGCCACATAAGCTGACGATGGCAAAGCCTGCTGTATTACTTTTACCAGATCTTTTAAAATAACGTCACCCTTCAGGTGTCCATAATAATCATTATAATTTTTAAAATAATCTACATCTAACATGGCAAAAGCCAAAGTATGATTACGGTGATTTTGAGTCAGGGTAAATAACCGCTGTATTTCTGCGTTTAAAGCGCGGCGGTTATAAGCCCCCGTTAAGGCATCAATTTGAATCTGTCGTTCTAGCTGTTCATTGAGCCGATGCAATTGCGAAGTACGCTCCTTTACCTTATTGTCCAGAGAATTATTCAACTCCAGCAAATTATTATTCAGCTGCTCGATATGATAAGTATGATGCGCATAGTTTTTAGATTGCTGAAACATGATCAGCAAGGCATAAAAACTGGTCGATAAAAAGGATAAATTAAAAGAGTCAATTAAATTCAGGGTGAGTAAAAAATCATGCAAAAAAGTCACACATAATAAAATCACAGCCCAAACATTAGTAGATGAATATGGCTCTTTGAGCTTGAGGGTTAAATAAAAACCATAGGCAAAATTTAACAGCACCACCGGACTAAATAGAAAACTATAAAACCCTAAACGCTCAAACATTTCTGGTTCAGTAAATACCGTAACCACAATATCTACGATAAATATTGCCATCGCGACATAATAAACAATCGGGTGCAAGTAGCGCCGATTCAACAAATACATATAACTCAGAAAAGTTGCAATTGCAAAATAGGTAAATAGGTATTCTAAACGTCTGCCCCATATCCAGCTGAGATCTGTAAATGCCGTATAGGCATAAGGTGCCGAAAATAAATTATGCAAAGCCAAAAACAGGATAAAAATACCAAACACAAATACCCGAATACTGCTACGCCCTATTTCACCTTGAAATACGGAAAACATCAGGGTAAATACGCCCACACCTAAAACTGCACCACAGATCAAGCCTATACTCATCATGAGCTGCTGGAACTGCCGACTGACTGTTTTAGCAATACCAATGCGCATTGGATTTTCTAAACCGCCATGCAGACGATCAAAATTTGAAGCTTGAATAGTCAGGGTAAAATATTCTTTTTCTAAAACAAAAAAAGCCATTTTAGGTGCATTTTCAGTTTTATGACTTTTTGCATCTTTACCAACTTCCCCCAAACGGAGCATGAAATCTCCATTCAGATACATTCGGTAAGCCCCATATTCATTGGGAATAAAAATGGCAATACGCCGCCCTATATATTGTTTTGGTATTTTAAAATGTCCGACGAAAGTGCCGTAATTCTGATTGGTTCCGGTAAGCTCTTTAAAAGAAATCGGTAAAGATGTCGTTTCAGATTTTAAGACCGAACTGGGTTTAACAATAAACTGCTTAGGATAATATTGCCAATATCCTTTTAAGGGTGTCGTACTATTGTCAGAAAACTCAATTGAGTTTAATAATTTTTGATGTAAATAATAAGATTCAGGCGCTGACTCATATTGTGCCCATACGTGATTTTTCCACGTGAATACACACAAACAGGCTAAAATAAATAACCTAGAAAAATTTATGCTTTTTTTGATCGTATCCAAAAAGCGAATCATCCTTAAATTACGCCTGGCTATTTCTTAATGTAACGATAAAAAAATAAAACTCAAATGATTTTTTAATGATCTGCAAGATTCATCCTTGTTTCTTGCAGATCATTTTTAAAACATGATTCCCTTGAGATTAATCACGTGTTTTAACATCAAATAATTCTATTTCAAAAATCAGGTTTGAATTTGCAGGAATGATTTTACCCATTTTACGCTCACCATAAGCCAAATGTGCAGGAACCAGCAGTTTACGCTTACCACCTACTTTCATGCCCATAATACCCTGATCCCAGCCTTTAATGACACGGCCAGTTCCAATTACGGTTTCAAAATAATTACCACGGTCAATAGATGAGTCAAATTTGGTTCCATCTTCCAGCCAACCAGTATAATGCGTGGTAATTAACGCGCCTTTTACCGCCTCTTTACCTTCTCCAACTTTTAAATCAATAATTTCTAGTTCATTTATCATGATCATTTACCTAAAACTGAGCACCAATTTTTCAATCACTATTATAAACAGGATTCAGGTAAAAACTTTAGGATTTAAACTTTAGCTATTTAAAAGCTGAGTTCCTGAATATTGGCATCATTCAATAAATAGGCCGTCAGTTTTTTATGATTCTCTGCTGAACCAATTAAAATCCAGCGTCCACTAATTCGATGCTCGGTTTTATGTTGCACACTACGTACAACCTTCATTTCATAGGTTTTAAATAAATCTTCATAATGATCTAAAGTTTTTTGTTGATAATGGCAAATAATTCTATAAGTACGTGCTTGATTCAGTGCTTCTATAAAATCCTGAACATAAATCAAGAAAATCAAAACAATGAGTACAATTAAAGTGGCAAACAGGCTTAACAGTTCATAGCCAGCCCCTGCTGCCATACCCAAAGCAGCTGTCATCCAGATGGTGGTGGCTGTGGTAATGCCAGAAATTCGATTTTCATCTTTGAAAATCACGCCTGCACCTAAAAAACCCAAGCCCGTCAAAATATTGGCTGCAATTCGGTCCGGACTATCCAGACCAATTTTTAAAGACAGTATGGTAAATAGACAGGAACTCAGACTGACCATAATCATGGTCCTCAGGCCAGCAGATTTGCTGCGGTACTCACGCTCGGCACCAATAATTGCACCAATACACAGGGCGATCAGCAAACGATAGACATCGGGATGCATGAATTCTTCCCTTTATTCATTGTTATTGTTTTTAGATATACGCAATTTTATGTTCAGGATGCAAGCCTAAACCTGCATCCTGTATCGATTTACTGTAACTGTTCCCATTCCACCACGACTTGGGCATTGTCACCAATCAGTGTCCATTCACCATCCATCACATTGAGCTGTAATTGCATGGTACGTTCACATAATTGTGGCAATGCTTCTGTGGTTGCTGTAGAGAGTTTCCACACTTCAACATTGCTTAAGGTTTTTAATTTGCTATTGCGCTTATACCATTCATCTACAGCTGAGCCATAACTAACGACTGCCACCTGCTTACAACGGGCACTGGCTTTTTTTACTTTATCCTCATCTGGACTGCCCACTTCAATCCATTTGATCAGCTGACCGGTCAAGTCTTTTTCCCAAAGTGCCGGTTCATCCGTTTCAAATAAATCTTTGGTAAATTCCAAGGCTTCATCGGCAAAACGCGCATAGGCCAAAATGCGTACCATCAATCGTTCAATGGTTTCAGATGGATGCAAAGCCATGGTCAGTTGATAATCACCATATTGATGATCATCCATATTGGCAATATTCAAATCTGCCTTATAAATTGTTGCTTTCAGCGCCATAACAAAGTCCTCAAATTTGGCGCCTAGCATATAAGATTTGGCGTTATTTTGCTGCCCTGTTTTAGGGTCTGTGACATTTTATAAATGACTTTAGACAACTTACCAATAGAACCTTATTAATCTTGATTAAGCTGACATTGAAACAGCTGTTCTTCAAATCGTTGCCAATCGCGCTGATCCTGCACAATAATTTCAATCCGGTTATCAATGCCTTCTTCACTCGACTGATAGTTAAACTGTTCAGGATTAAAATTAAAGGTTTTCCAGCCCTGATTGGTATTAAAAATCCCTTTAATCCGTAACCAATCTTGCTGTTCACACAGCAAATCCAGCAAGGCATAAAAATCAAATTGCCAGCGCTTGGGCAATTTCCAGCCAGCCACACTATACCCTTGCGCTGTTTCGACATAATGATACGGCAACTGTTTAATTTCAGGCTGACTTTGTCCGCTGGGTAGTGATTTTTGAATCTTCAATAAAGGCTGAATTTTACGCTCTGTCCCCAGATAAGGCAGATCAATTTGTGCAAGAGAAAGTTGCCCATGACTGCTCAACAACCAGCTTTGCTGAAAGGCCTGATATTCGGTTTTTAATGCAGCTAAAGCCTGATCATCTGCAAAATCCATACGGTCTGTATGTGAAACCACAATAATTTGTGCTGCTTTCAACTGATCCGCATACAGGTTTTGCTTAGTCCAATGTGCATCATGCAAGCGTGAACCGTCAACCACGGTGACTAATGCGCGCATGGCAATATGTGCTTGCCAGTGAGGTTCGGTCAGTTGCTCCAATAGTTGTGCGGGATGCCCCAATCCGGTAGGTTCAATAAACAACCGATCCGGCTTGCTTTCTGACAAAAGCCGAGATAAAGCAATTTGCATCGGCAACTGGCTACTACAACACAGGCATCCTCCTAATAACTCTTTCACTTCATAGCCCTGGGGTTGCGGCAACATTTGCTGATCCACCCCTATTTGACCAAACTCGTTCATCAGCACTGCCCACACTTCATTTTCTGGTTTTAGACTCAGCAAATGCTTGAGCAAAGTGGTTTTTCCCGCCCCTAAAAATCCAGAAATGATATGGGTCGGTACAGCTTGGGTGGGAGCAATCAGTTTCAAAATAGACTCGCTATTCAGGTGAAGATGAGCAATACATGCCTATGAGCACTGCTCATTAAAAATTGGGAAATATCAACAGATATATAGTCACTTTATAATAATCACTTTAATTTTTTCCATGTCACATGGCAATCGCTTCAGCTGATTTTAAACCCTGCTGCATTTATTTTTATGGCTTCAGTTTTTCTAACACTACCAGATCTAGAGTAATACCGTCTTTATTCTATATTTTAAGTGCATAAAAAGATGAATTAAACTTGCCTTAGCTTGCTTTCTGAAAGATTTTTTTACATTTGAGCATAAGCAGTATTTGCATAAAACAACAGCAAGAAAGCCTGCTTTTGTTTCTCAACAGTAACAAATCAAATGTTTAGAACTATAAATAGAAACATCTGCATACATTTTTTCTGCCAGCTTTTGCCTATTTTTTACAGTAAAAAACAATAAAACCTTAAATGTATTGCTCAGGTTAACCGTCCTGTTTCCATTTGTTGCATCGATTGCCCTGAAACTACATCACCCTTAGCATGAGTCCTGCCCATATTTGGTGATGAAAATATGGAGCTAAACTTCTTAAACAATAAAGGATGCTTCACATGAAATTTACAAAAACCTTACTGGCTACAACTTTAACTCTTGCTGCTACTGGAACATTTGCTGCAACTACGGATAAACAACAAAAAGAAGAAGCAAAAGTGATTGTTTCGACTCAAGAATTACCCGTAACGCCAGTGACTGAAGGTGTTACAGCCCAACCTTCATCATCCCAACCTGCTTCTGAGGCTGCTGTTGAGGAAAACCCAACGAAGCCAGCACAATAACATTTTTAGAATCCAGTTCTAAATTATTCACCTCCGCTTAATCTTATGTATGAATAATTTAGTGCAACAAGCTGAATTATGTGAATAATTCGGCTTTTTTATACTCGGGCTACCATAATCAAATGATAGAAAAAAATGATCATTAGTCCTAAAAATAATATAATCAATCATATTATTTATTTTTATTTTTCAAACATTTAATAATTAAATGCTTTTCACATCGTTTTTATTTCATTCAATATATCTACTATGGAATAGCTTGTTTAGACCCTCAATTTCACCGTTAATACACTCAAATGTGGATTGATTGAATGGACATTCGCTATGAGCAACAAAACGAATTTAACGACTGAAGTAGCTATCTTGGGCGCAGGTCCTGTTGGTTTAACAATTGCAAACTATTTAAGTAAACAAGGTGTTCAAGTGACTATCATTGAACAACTGGATAGTTTGATTGATTACCCACGTGCCATTGGTATTGATGATGAGTCGTTACGTACCATTCAATCACTCGGTTTGGTCGACCAAGTGTTGCCACATACCACACCTAACCACGCCATGCGCTTTTTAACACCTAAAGGCCGTTGCTTTGCAGATATTCAGCCATTAACGCGTGAATTCGGTTTCTCACGTCGTAATGCTTTTATTCAGCCACAAGTCGACAATGTATTATTACAAGGTTTAAAACAGTATGAAAAAACTCAAGTACTGTTTTCACGTCAGCTGAATGAATTTACTCAGGATTCTAATGGCGTTACACTAAAACTTAAAGATCAAAATCAAAATGAAGAAACCATTCATGCGCAATACTTAATTGCCTGTGATGGTGGTAACTCGATTGTACGTCGTACCTTAAATATTGGTTTTGATGGTAAAACTGCACCAAACCAATGGATCGTAATTGATATTGAAAATGATCCTTTAGCCACACCACACATTTACTTATGCTGTGACCCGGTACGCCCTTACGTTTCTGCTGCCCTGCCGCACGGTATCCGTCGTTTTGAGTTTATGGTAATGCCAGGCGAAACTCAGGAAGAGTTAAGCAAACCTGAAAACATCGCTAAATTGCTGTCTAAAGTTTTGCCAAATGCTGAAAATATCGAAGTGATCCGTCAACGTGTCTATACACACAATGCCCGTATTGCAGATAAATTCCGTATTGACCGTATTTTATTGGCCGGTGATGCTGCGCACATTATGCCAGTATGGCAAGGTCAAGGTTATAACAGCGGTATGCGTGATGCCTTTAACCTGGCTTGGAAAATGGCCTTGGTGATTCAAGGTAAAGCAACTCCTGACCTATTAGATTCTTATCAGGTTGAACGTAAAGACCATGCCAAAGCCATGATTGATCTTTCTGTGATGGCTGGTCACGTACTTGCGCCACCAAAAAAATGGCAAGGTTTTGTTCGTGACGGTATTGCGTATGCACTGAATTACATCAAGCCGATTAAACAATATTTGCTTGAAATGCGTTTCAAACCAATGCCGAAATATCATGACGGTGCTTTACTGGCAGATGGTAAAAAAGAATCGCCAATCGGGAAAATGTTTATCCAGCCGCATGTCAAACTTGAATCTGGTGAAAAAGTTTTACTGGATGACGTGATTGGCAATGACTTCGCGATTCTGGCTTGGGGTGTTGATCCACAATGGGGTATCTCGGATGCCACCATGCAAGTCTGGAAAAAATTAGGCGTTAAGTTTATTCAGGTCATTCCAGAAGTTCAGTTTGGCAATGAAAAGCGTAAGAAATTTGATGGCGTGATTACTGTTGGCGATATCGGTACCGATATTCGCAGCTGGTTTGGTAAAACTTCTGAATCGGTGGTGATTTTACGTCCTGACCGTTTTGTGGCAGCACTGGCTATTCCACAAACGTTAGATCACGTGAGCCAACAGTTGTTTAAAAAGCTGCATGTAAAATAATCAAGATATAAAAAATACATTCACTGAATCATATTCAGAGGCCCTGACCACGCGAAAGCGTGGTCTTTTTTATTTCCGCTTCTATTAAATAATTAAATTAATCATTTATTTTCTGAAACCACGGTACATCTTTCATTGAATCGCGCTGTGCTATCAACTGAATATAAGGTCTAAACTCATCCAGATAAGGCAGTATTTTGAAAGAAATTGCAAAAACCAGCCAATAAGCCAGATATAAATCTGCCGCTGAAATTTTCTCCCCCAGTAAATAGGGATTGGCCTGTTGCATCCCTTTTTTTAAAAAAGAAAATACACTGTCTTCATTACCAAAGGTCAAACTGCTGCGCTTTCCTTCCATTTGCTCATTTGAAATATGTAAACCTTTCATGTCCATATATTCAGTCAATGGTCCATGACAAAAAAACATCCATTTTAAATAAGCACCGCGCTTCGGATCACCCAGTGCGGGAGCCAAGCCTTTTTCAATATATTTGTCTGCCAGATAAGTAAATATGGCTGCAAGTTCAGAGATCACCACGCCCTGATCCACCAGACAAGGCACTTTTCCCATCGGGTTAATGCTCGTATATTCAGCCTGATGCATGTCTGCATAAGCTACCTGAATCTGTTCAATCTGATCTTCTATACCCAGCTCTTTCAATAAAGGGAAAAGTGTCATGCCGCGTGATTGTAAATTGTTATACAGCTTCATCATTTCTCATTGACCTAATATTGTTATTTTAAAGGTCGAGTATAAATTGATTTATCAGGTCTGTTAATGATTATGATGTGACGGGATTGCATTCGACCACGGTGCTTTTTTCTGCGAAAAAAGCACCGCATTTTGACTAAAATAAAGACTTAGAAGAAGCCCATATAGAATTGCTCTTTCAAAATTTTAAGAATCAGCTCGATCGCTTCATTGCTCTGACCCTTACGATAACTGGCATACAGATCAATCATCGGCAAAGGCTCAATGGTATTTTTCACGACAATTTTGTCACCCAAAAGCGGAATCACATAAGCAGGTACCAGACTCCAGCCCACACCCATGCCCACCAAATTGACATTGAGTAAAATATTGGTCGATCGCTGCACCACGTTCACATTCAGTTTGGATTGCTTAAAAAAGTCGGTGATGATTTTATGCAACTGAGGCGAAGCATCCTCATCACTTATGACAAAATCCTGCTGATTAAAACTCTTGATACTAATATGACGCTGATCAGCAACAGGTGAATCTTTAGGAACAATCAATGCCAAAGGTTCGCTAAAAATTTGCACATGTTCAAACTCACCCGATTCATCAATATAGCGAGTAAAGGCAATATCAATTTCACCTTTTTTCAATGCCTTGAATTGATGTGCATCAGTCAAACTGTGAAAGTTGATTTTAATATCAGGGAAATGTGCACGTATATTCGGCATGATATAAGGGAAAATTTTCATTTCCGCCACTGGAACAAAACCAATGTTTAACTGATCTTTATTCAGATTGGCAATTTGTCTGGCATCGTAAATGGCTTTTTCCGCATGTTCCAGACTCAACAAGGCTTCTTTCAAAAAAACTTTGCCTGATTCGGTCAATTCAACCTTACGATTTGAACGCACCAGTAGCTGAACACCCACTTCATTTTCAAGGTCTTTGATCTGCTGGCTCAAAGATGGCTGTACGGTACACATCCGCTGTGCGGCCTTAGTAAAATTTAGCTCTTCTGCAACAGCAACGAAATAGCGTAAATGACGTAATTCCACCAGCTATACCTCTTTATTTAAGTCGTTTAAGTGATGGTGCAACTGTGTATTTATAAACAAATAAAGTAATCACAGTCATAACAGCACAGAATAGATAAGTCAGTTGATATCCATAATAGGCGATGATCAATCCTAAAATCACAGAACCTATTGCCATACCAAAATCAAATAGGGTAAAAAAAGTCGAAATTGCATGTCCCATGCGTTGTTTCGGCGCAGACTGAATTGCCACTGTCTGAAAACAGGGAAATAATGAACCGTAGCCAATGCCAATAAATATAGCAGATAACCACAACATCCATTGATTTGAAACAAAACTGACCACGACCAAGCCTAAAGCAAAGAATATAAAGGATGGATAAATGATCGCACTTGCCCCTTTACGGTCATAAATTTTCCCCACCCACGGTCGCACCACAATCATGGAAATGGCAAAGACAATAAAAAACAGGCTGGTATAGGCCAATAAATCCTTAGCTTCACTATAGGCAGTAATAAAACTCATGATGCTGGAATAGGCAAATGCAGTGAGTAAAGCCACAAATCCAATCGGGACAGCGCGCATTTCAATAATGTCATGAAAACTTAGCCGAACTTTTTCTACCTTGTTTATAAGTTCAGCTTTATTTTCATGCACTGGTATGATTAAACAGAAAATAAAGCCCAGACAAATGACGGCAGTTAAAATCGCAAACAGCTGGATAAAACCAGTAAACTGCAGCACGGTTAAAGCTATCAGTGGGCCGAATACTACGGCAAGGTTGGTCGACATGACAAAATAGCCCATGCCCTCACCCTTACGCTGCTCAGGAATAAAATCATTGGCAATCGGCACCGTCACCGTGGTCAAAACGCTAAACCAGATCCCATGTATAAAACGGATAACCAGTAAAATCCACATACTGTCAGCAAATAAATAGCTAAACGCGAAAAGCATAAATAGCAATTCTGAACCGCGAAAAGCGACTTTCTTCCCTAATTTTTCAACAATCAATCCAGAAAAGGGACGCACTGCAATAGAAGAAACGAGAAATAAAGTCAGGGCCAATCCGGCCTCTTTTATCGTCCCGCCTAAATCCTTCATAATATAGACAGGCAAGATAGTTAATAGTGCAAAATAATAAGTAAATAGAAACAGATTATTAAACAGACATAAAATGAATGAGCGATTCCATAAACGCTCGGTGTTCGTCGCAGACATAATGACCTACTTAGATGTAGCTCATCGCTACTTTTGAACCAGCACAGGTTGCAGCAGCAAACCCACAAGATTGTGAATGTACGTTTCATCCGGCATGCGGTTGAAAAAAATAATTTGATAATGAATCGGACCATACAATGCATCAAGCATCAGCTCAAATGGATAGTCTGCAATAATTTCCTGACGTTCAATCGCAACTTGAATGAGCTTGCGGGTCTGCTCGCGACGCGGTAACAGGTACTGTTTAAAAAATTCGCCTGCAGCTTCACGATGTTCTGCCATGACAACCAATAAGGCACGACCCACCGGATGATTCAATGCATGGGAGAGTTTTAACAACTGCTGATTCAGATTAAATTCCAGACTCTGCTGAAAATCCAGTTCAAAAATTGAAGTCGTCTGCTCTTTGAACGCATCAAACACCAAATCAGATTTATGCTTCCACCAGCGGTATATGGTTGATTTACCCACACCTGCACGAGCTGCAATATCTTCAACTGTGAGATGACTGTAATCATATTCTTGTAGTGCTGCAATAACAGCCTGCAAGATGCATTGCTGACGGCGTGAAGTTTTTTCGATTTCAATCATATCGTCACACAAAAAACGAAACGAAACGTATCGTTTCATAATATGCCGTTTTTCATTGTTTGTATAGATCTCAAGCATTTTTAAAACAAAAAAAAAGCCGTTTTAAACGGCCTTTTCATTCAATGCAAGATTAGCATTGCGAGGTTTTTTTATAAATACTGCACGATGGATGATGGCTTTCCTGAAGTCGTGCTACTTTACGCTGTTCAGCAGCTTCAAAACGGCAACGCTTCCAGTCATTGTCGAGGTTTAATGCAGGAATTTGTTTAGGCTTACCATTTTCATCTACGGCAACCATAGTGAAATAACAGCTATTGGTATGACGAACAGTGCGCTTCTGGATATTTTGAGCTTCTACACGAATCCCGATTTCCATAGAAGTACGGCCCACATGATTCACACAGGCAAGAAAAGTAACCAATTCGCCAACATGTATCGGTTCTTTAAAGTTGACTTTATCTACTGATAAAGTCACCACATAACTACCTGAATAACGGCTTGCACATGCATATGCAACTTGATCCAACAATTTTAAAATTGTTCCACCATGAACATTTCCTGAAAAGTTTGCCATATCAGGAGTCATTAAAACTGACATGGTCAATTCCGACTGGTCATCTAACGCTGGAGCAATTTGATCTAATGTGGACATCGCGTTCTCTAGATTTTTTAACAGACAATAGTATATAGGGTAATTATATCGTTTTTCAGCGAAATAGAATGTTCAAATTGGCAATAAAATCATCATTATTATTTATAGTGATTTTGACATCATTCAAGAAAATATATATTAAATCAGTCAACTTATTGACGCATAAGCTTTTTTATTAAAGCTTGATTTTAATAGAATATATGTTCTAAAAATAATATTACAAAAAAAAGACTATACATTTAAAAACATTCAGATTTTGCTCTGGAAGCCACTAACTATAATAATCGTCAGTAATAGGACAGAGAAAAAATAAATCCTTTAAATCACAATAAATAGATCAAACATAAAGACCAAATTAAACAGACACAATCCGCAGCATCTCTTTGGAAATATTGCCGTAACTCAAAACATTTTGTTGATCTAAGCGGGTTTCTACCGTATAGGTACCATCATGGTTTTCTGCAGTCACAGTAAATATCAAATGTCCCATGCTTGCCATTTTTACTTTCTGACCAATTTTAATATTTTCTATTGCCGTCGTACTGTTATTCATTTAACCATTCCTATATAACATGCTTTTTATTGCAATTTAGAATAGAAATAAGTGTAGTGATTTTTTATTTACTGGTAAACTTAAATCATTGAACAAAAACACATTAATATAAAAATACTATGAAACAAAAGTTTTAACCACTTAATTAACTTTATTCAACAATATCAATTGATTAATTTATCTTTACAATATCAAGACTGCTTTTTTTAAAGCTTTTAAACAATTCTCCCACATATGTCTGTATAAACCCCAAATATATAACTCAATATAGGCAGCTGCTTTCAACTGCCCTTAGTTCAGTCATTGGAATGAGCTAATTCATCTTGCACGGTAAATTGATGAATTTTACGCCCAATTGGATAATGCTTCTGACTAAGTACAGCGGATATAGTACTTAGCTGATTGGTCGCTGCTTCTGCACCTGCCTGCATCGTCATTTCACGACCTTTAACATCAAAAATATGACCTTTTTCTCTTAAATCGGGTTGAATCACAATATCGGCATGTTTAAGTTCTTCTTCTGCTAGGCGGCTTTGCATAATATTAATATTCTGATTGAACATTCCCCAGACATTACTGGTTTCGGTATGCATCGGTTGAGCAAGAATATCCACGGCAATAATAATATCTGCACCTAACTCACGTGCCACATCGACCGGAACGGGGCTGACTAAACCACCATCAACATATTCGTCCTCACCAATTTTGGTTGGAATAAACATGCTTGGAATAGAAACTGAAGCACGTACAGCCTGCCCAGTATTGCCATAATTAAAGACGACTTTCTTGCCTTCTTTTAACTCTGTTGCTACCACATACATAGGGGTTTTCAATAACTCTAACGGCGTATTGTTGACTTGCTGATTGACATAGTTTTCAACTTTTTTTCCATCAAAAAAGCCTTTCATATCCAGTTTCACATCACGCACATCATTGGCTTTCATATTCAAAGCAATTTCACGTAATTCATCACCGGTTTTACCACTGGCATAAATTGAACCCACAATACTTCCAGCACTGGTTCCCACAATAAAATCAGGATGAATACCCTGCTGTTCCAGAACCTGAATGACCCCAATATGCGCATAGCCACGTGCGCCACCACTACCCAGCACCAATGCCACAATCGGACGATGTTGCTGTTGTTTCAGTTTTTTAAAATCAATGCGGTCAGCACGAACCTGTGCATCAACAGTTGGTGATTCAGATAGTCCTGTAGAACCCACTGTAAGCTTAGGCTGAGAAACTGTTTGGCATCCTGCTAAACCCAATATGGCTAAAACAATAAAACTGAATTTGATGTTGATCATGAACCACCTAAAATAAATCAAGCTGTTTTTGGCAAAAACATAGCATTTTAAGGATTAACTGTTTCTGAAACAGTAGTATTTCGTTAAAGCTAGTCCTAAAAGTTCAGAGTCATAACCCTTATTTTTATATTATCTCATCTTTTCTTTTATATTTGATAAGCTGGCTTTGCCAAATGTGACAAGTGCTTATTAGCACTAAATTTATTTTTCTCCAGATTTTTTAAAGATAGATCTCCATAAAAAAAGAGGCGAACCAGTCGCCTCTTTTTTGTGCAATTTCGAGTTAGAAACTATATTTTGCCATTAAACCGACACGGTTATCTTTAAATGTTTTGCCTGTGAATGCTTCACGCTTACCATTAATATATTCAATGCCTAGGTCAATTGGTTTAACTGGTGAATAAATCATGTTTAACCAAGCTTGCTGTACTTCTTTGTTTGCTGTTGTGTTGCCAGCATCTTTGAAGGTTTTTGCATAAGTAGTATCGTTATCAGCAAATAATGCGCCATAGGCTAAAGTTGAACGAAGCTTTTCATTGAACTTATAGGTTGCGCCCACTTGTACTGCAGTAAATTTGTTTTGTTCAATATTACCATTAGTACCTACAACATATGCTGTATTTGCACCATATAAATAGTTGCTGTTGCCTTCTACATAAGACACATCACCATTCAATTTCAACTGGCTAGTGACATCAAAGGTCGTGCCTGCAGCCAAGCCCCAGCCCACTTTATCATCATTACTACCTTGAACTTTGTGATGTTCAACTAAAGCACGGCCAGATGCATTACCTTTTCCATCTGCAAAACCTTGAGTGACTTTTGCAGTTAAAACTGGAAGGCTATATTTTACTGTTGAATCCGCAACTGCAGTAGCTGTTACATTTGCAGAAGCTTTACTGTCACCTTCTTCCGCAGCAACAAACAATTGTGTTTTCGGTGCAAGTTTAAAATTATAGCGTACCTGAGGCAAACGTTGAGTACCACCGCCTATGTTGGTGCTAAAGTCAATCATTTCTGGTGCATGACTAGACAGGAAGTTTGAAGTGGTTTGACCAAACAACCAGTTATTATAAGTTAAATAAGCATGACGAATACGCAGGTTTTCAGACTTAGCGTTGTCATTACTGGCAAAGTCTACCTCGACCTTACCACCCACTTTAGCATCACCCACTGGTGCATTGAAATCTAAGCCCAAACGTGTAGTTTTCGCTGTAGCGCGTAACTTGTCTTTTACAGAATTTGAATTAGTAACGCCGGAAACGTTAGCGAAATCGTTATCAGCACCTTCAATAATATAGTTCGCATCTCCACGAACGAAACCGTATAAGTTTACATTAGCACCGGCTTTGGTTTTAAAACCAGTTGCTGAAGTTTCTGGTTTTGCTGCGGGTGCTGCTGCCAGTTGAACAGGTTGAGCTTTGACTTGTTCAATTTGAGTTTGTTGCTGCTGTTGAACTTGTTGCTGCTGCTGAATCAAAGATTTTAATGCTTCAACTTCTTGACGTAATTCTTGAATTTGTTTTTGTTCAGCTGTGCCAGCAAATGCTGTGCTTGCCATTGCTGTAGTCACAGCCAAAGCTAAACCTTTAGTCATAAATTTACCGTTGAGTAAGCGACTCATTCTGATCTCCTAATTAAATATTTCGCATCCGTGCATTTATGATCTTTATAAACTTAAAAAAATAATGAAAAGCCCAAAGAATCATGCATGTTCTGCTTATTACTTATAAAAAGCTTAAAATCTTATAAAAGTAGAACATATGTAAACCATATGTAGCCACAATCTAGCAATTTATGACTGATATTAAAATCGATTTTCTTGTCCAACGATTAAAAAACAATCTTATTTTTTTCCATCAATCAAATAATAATCAATATATTCCTAAACTTAGCAAAAGGGTTGGGCAAATCTGATGTATTCACATTCGACTAATGTATAAGAATTTGATTTAAAAATAGAATCATCATTCTTTACATTTCACGCCTTGTCTGTTTAATTTTAGCCAACCACGCTATCTATTGATGAGATGGCATTTTCCCTCTTCTAAAGCACTGCAATAAAAATCATTTCAAAAGGAATTTTCATGAATTTAGAACAAGTTCATTATGTCGATCATGCCATTACCTCACGTCAGTCTATCCGTGCTTTTTTAGATCAACCGGTTGATCCGCAAATTATTAAAGATATTTTAACTGTCGCCAGCCGGGCACCTTCAGGTACCAATACCCAGCCCTGGAAAGTTTATGTGGTCACAGGCAAGAAACGGGATGAAATGATCGAGCGTGTATGTAATGCGCAAATTGAACTTTATACCAAGCCTGAACTTGCCCAGCAGTATCAAGAGACCTTTGCCTATTACCCAGAAAAATGGATTTCGCCCTTCATTGACCGTCGTCGTGAAAATGGCTGGGGGCTATATGGCTTATTGAATATTCAAAAAGGCGAAAAAGAAAAAATGGCGCGTCAGCAACTGCGTAATTATCAGCTCTTTGATGCACCGGTTGCCCTGTATTTCACCGTCAATAAAGCCATGGGCATTGGATCAAAAATGGATATTTCCATGATGATTCAAAACGTGATGATAGCAGCCAGAGCACGTGGGCTAGATACCTGTCCGCAGGCGGCCTGGAACCATTTTCATTCCATCGTGTTAGATGTACTCAATGCCCCGGAAGATGAAGAACTGGTGTGTACCATTGCCCTCGGTTATGCCGATCCTGAGCATATTGTTAATACCTTTGTGACCCCACGTATTGGCATTGAAGAATTTGCTGTGTTTATGGATGAATAAGCCGTTTTTCTAAAAGAAAAGAGACCTATGTTTAGGTCTCTTTTTATATGCCTATATTTAAGGATTTAAACTTCTGTTTTCCAACTGTCGGCTGAGCTGCAGAATAGAAAGCAAGGTAATGCCCACAAAGATCAACATCAGAATTCCCATATTAAGCAGTGAGCCCCACACCAGAAAATTCAAAATCACCCCGCCCAATAAACCACAGGCAAACTGCATGCTGCCCATAATGGCACTTGCTGTCCCCGCCTGCGCACCCTGTTCCGACATCGCCAAGGCCATGGCATTTGGCCCGGTAAAACCAATGCCCGCCACGGCCCAGAACATACCAATCAATACCACCCACAATGGACTATGACCGAACAAACCCGCACCCAGTAATATGGATGCGCCAAACAACTGGACTATCCCGCCTATTTTCAAACGGCTAAGTACTGAAAATTGATGCCCAAGCTTTTTATTCAAGGTCGATAACAGCATGATACCAAAGGCATTTAGACCAAAAGCATAGGCAAATTGCTGTTGAGATAAAGCATAATCATCCATCAACACCGCAGCAGAGGAACTGATATAACAAAATAAAATCCCACCAGAAAAACACCCAGCCAGCATCGGCCATTTAAAACTCGGATCTTTAAAAATACGCCCATACAGCCGGATAATCTGGGCGACATTCAAGCTTAAACGGCGCTCAGGCGGCAAACTTTCTTTAAAGAAAAAATGCACACATACCAGACAGATCAACCCCATCAAGGTTAAAAATACAAATACTGCCTGCCAGCTAAAGAACTGCAATACCAATGCGCCTAAACTTGGCGCGATAATCGGTGCAATCCCCATCACAATCATCATGCTGGCGAAGGCTTGTGCCGATGCCTGTATATCCAGACGGTCGCGTATTGCAGCGCGTGCAATCACCACCCCGACACAGCCACCCACTGCCTGTAAAATCCGCGCCGCAATCAGGCTCCATTCATCGGTGGCGAAAATACACAGCAGGCTTGCCACCACATACAGGCTTAAACCAAAATACAGAGGAATTTTGCGTCCAATCTGGTCACTTAAGGGACCATAAATCAATTGACCCAAAGCCAAACCTAAAAAATAAGCCGGCAAGGTATTGGCCACCATTTGCGTACTGACACCAAAGTCCTGCGCCATTTGCGGCAAGGCCGGCAAGTACATGTCTATGGACAGTGGGCCTAAAGAGGTCAACAAGGCCAGCAGCATGATCCATGCCGTGGAATATTGCCGTGTAGATTGCGGTACAGACATATTGATATTTCATTTTTAAATGGATGCTTTAAAGACAAGCTTACACTGTCCATAGTATTATTTCTAAGGATTGAGAATGAAATTTCACATAATTCCACTCCCTCTCTAAAGCAATCATCTTGTGGTAAGGATCTAACTTGAAATCTTGGCTAACACGTCTTAAACAAGCGACTTATAACACCACGTTTATGTATAACCTGCGCATGATCATTGCATTTGCAGGAACTGCCTTTGTGCCCTATTTTATCGGGCACCAGTTAGCGACCATTCCCTTGACCTTAGGGGTGGTTGCCGCCGGTTTAAGTGATATTGATGACCGTTTTTCTGTACGGATCATGAACCTGATTTATACCTATATCGGCTTTTTTATAACTGCAACATCTATTTATTTCTTGTTTCCGCATCCCATTTTATTCGCTTTGGGATTGATTATTGCTTGTATAGGCTTGATTTTACTGGGCTCGCTGGGACGTCGCTATGCCACCATTTCCTATGGTTGTTTGGTGATTTCAGTCTATTCCATGCTGGGTGTAGGATTATTTGATCACTGGTATACGCAAGCAGGACTTCTGGTTGCCGGTGCAATGTGGTATGGCCTGATTTCCACCATCAGTTTTTTACTCTTTCCGGTTCGTCAGGTGCAGGACAAACTGTCGCAGTGCTATTCATCGCTCGGTGATTTTCTATTTGCCAAATCCAACCTGTTTGATGTCGACATGACTCCAAGCAGTTATCAGCAAAGCATGATTGAACTGTCGCTGGAAAATGGCAAACTGGTGGGTATTTTCAATGAAATGAAAACCGCCCTGTTAACCCGCTTAAAGGGTGACCGTGGCCAAAAAGATACCCGCCGCAGCCTGCAATACTATTTTGTCGCCCAAGATATTCATGAACGTGCAGATTCAGCACATATTGATTATCAAAAACTGGTTAAAATTTTTGAACACAGTGATATTCTGTTTCGGTTTCAACGGATTCTGTCCATTCAGGGTAAGGCCTGTAAAGATTTAAGCCTCAGTATTTTGAACCGTGAAACCTATCATCACAATAAACGCTTTAAACATGCCTTTGCCAATTTAAAGCTGTCTCTAGAAAAATTACGCGCTGAACAGCAATATGATCAGGTTTGGGTGAATGCCTTATTTTCCCTGTATCAAAATTTAAAGTCGATTGATGCTCAACTCCGCAACGTGGAAACAGAGCGTCATATCAAGTTTGATAAAACCAAGCATATTGAAAACCAGCTCAAAGACGACGACTTAAAAGGCTGGGATGATATTGTGATCCGTTTTAAACAGCACTTAAGCCCGGAATCGGTACTGTTTCGACATGCTATTCGTCTGTCCATTGTGCTGTTGATTGGCTATATTTTTGTACAAGTCACCAATATTCAATATGGTTATTGGGTACTATTAACCGCATTATTTGTCAGTCAGCCTAACTTTAATGCCACCAAACGCCGCCTGCGTTTACGGATTGTTGGAACCTTGGTCGGTATTATTCTCGGTTATGCCATTTTATATTTTATTCCTTCGGTGGAAGGCCAGTTATTGCTGCTGATTTTAAGTGGTGTGCTGTTCTTCGAACTGCGCAGTAAACAATATGCCCAAGCCACGGCCTTTATTACCATTTTGGCGCTAATTAACTTTAACCTCGACGGTATGGGTTTTGCTGCCGCTATGCCACGCATGATTGATACCTTGATTGGCTGTGCTTTGGCCTGGTTTGGGGTGAGCTTTATTTTCCCCGACTGGAAATTCCGTCGCCTACCGCGCAGTATCAGTCGTTCACTGACTGCTCAATGTGAATATCTGGCCGAAGTGATTGAACAATACAAAAACGGCCGTAATAACGGTTTGAAATATCGTGTGGTACGTCGTGCTGCGCATAATAATGATGCTGAAGTTGCCTCACTAATTTCAACCTTGGCCACAGAACCGGATTTTGATCCGACACAAAAGAGCCTGGCTTTTGAATTCCTGTGTCTGAATCACACTCTGCTCAGCTATATTGCGGCACTGGGCGCGCACCGTGAAAAAATTGAAGATCAGGAAGTATTGCAGCTTTTAGACCAAGCACTGGATGATATTCAAGGTGCACTGTTAAAAGATGAAGTTCCCGATCTGACGGCACAGAATATGTTGAATGAAATACGGCAACGTTTAAGCCAAAATACGGAAGATGATCAAAAATCTTTAATTGTTTTGCAGCAATTATCCTTAATGTTAAGTATTCTGAATCAACTCAGTCGTTTAAAGCAAAGTTTAAGCCATGACCGTGATGAAAAAGCCACTGAATTAGCCTCATTATAAATAGGATGATTTTGGAACAATATACTCACTGAATGGGTCTAAATAATGCTAAACTTTTTACAGTTCTAAATTTGTTATTTTCATTATGACCGCGAAAAATTTATACGCTTATACCTTACAGCCTGTGAACTATGAAATTTCAGAGGCTGAGCAACGTCAAGCTCAACTCGCCATCTGGCGTAGCACCAATAAAATTGGCACTAAAGCCTGGATTATCATGGCAGCCGTTGCCCTGCTTTCCATTGTCGGCATCATCTTGCTAAAAAACTATTCCACCATTTTTTGCTGGGTAGCTTTGGTCTGTGTGCTCGCCTACTTCCTCATCCGTAAATTCGGTCTGGAATGGTATGTCAAACGTAAAATGAATGAATTTCCGGTTCAGGAAATTAAAGGCATTCGTTTAGGCGTACAACCGCACGGCATTATCATGCGTCAGCAAATGGGCGCGCAGGAAGGTGTGGGTGCAATTGGCTGGAAAGATGTGTATGAGTGGTATAACACACCTGACTTTATGCTACTTAACTTCAAGGTCAAAGGTCAGCAAGGCGCTTACATCCTGCCAAAACGCATGGATTCTAAGAACTTTTCGTTTAATACCATTCGCAAACACCTGACTGAAACGGTTGGTGAAGCCAAACAGATTTAAGCCAGATCATCCTACTGGAACCAAAAACCTCCAAATATTGGGGGTTTTTTATTGCGTTTTAAACTGCCCATCAATAATGATAATGAGAATAAATATTAATTCTAAAATCCACATTCTCTCCTATAAGTTCAGCTATAATTCGCGCTAATTCTGTCCTTTTTCACCCCCCTTTTCGGTTATGTTAAAAAAAATCTTTTTTCAGATTCACTGGTTTCTGGGTATTACTGCCGGATTAATCCTCTCGATTATGGGCGTTACCGGTGCGATTTACTCGTATGAACAGCCCATCCAAAAATGGCTGAGCCCAGACAGTTATACGGTTCAAGCTGAAAATCGAGACAAATTAACGCCGGTCGAAGTCTATCAGCATTTTCATCAAACCACCCCCGAGATGAAAATCAACAGCATCACCATCGCCAAGGCCCCTACTGACGCTTCTAGCATTAATATTGTCAAAGAAGGCGCACGTAAGGGTTATAACATGATGATTAACCCCTACACGGCTGAAATTCTACCTGAAGTTAAAGGCAAAGAATTTTTCCAGTTTATCCAGCAGTTACACCGTACTTTAACTGCTGGTGCGGTCGGTAAGCAGATTACCGGCGCATGTACCCTGATGTTGCTGATCTTTATTTTCAGTGGTTTATATCTGCGCTGGCCAAAAAAGCACTCGTTTAAGCAGTGGTTCATGTTAAAACCTCAGCTCAAAGGTCGTAATTTCCTTTGGGATTTACATGCCGTAGTAGGAACTTGGGTGGTGATTTTCTTCCTGATTATGGCGTGTAGTGGTTTAACCTGGTCCTATGGCTGGTGGCGTAGTGGCCTGTATAGCGTCATGGGAGTCGAACAGCCCAAAGAAAAACGCGGTGAAGATCAAGGCAAAGGTGGCGAACGTCGTGGCAACCGTGAAGCTGGCCCACGTGGTGAACATGCTTCAGGCGCTCCGCAACAGGGTCCAGCTGGTGAGCATCAACGCGGTGGAGAAGGTGAGAAAAAAGGTTTAAGCCCTGAACAGATCAATCTTGCTTTAAGCCAGACCTGGACAGGCTTTAATGCACAAGTGGGGCGTGATTATTCCAGTGTAACCATCAACCTGCCTAAAAAAGCCGATGGCGAAGTTGAACTCACCTTTATGGATGCCGTTCCACAACACGAACGTGCCCGCAATAAAGCCACATTTGACTATAAAACTGCAACCATTAAAAAAATGGATTTGTATGAAGATCAAAAGTTAAATGAAAAAATCATGGGCAGTATGCTGCCTGTACACCGCGGCAGCTTCTTTGGTCCGGTTTACCAATTTCTGGCCATGTTAGCTGCGCTGGCTATGCCATTGTTCTTTGTGACTGGCTGGATGTTATACCTGAAACGTCGTAAACAGAAGAAATTGACACTGGCGGCACGTAATAGCTTAACGGCGGTAAATATTGATGCCAATGCCAAACCTTGGCTGATTGCCTATGCCTCACAAACCGGTATTTCTGAACAACTGGCTTGGCGTACAGCCACCAGCCTGCAAGAAGCGCTTCAACCGGTCAACGTGAAATCGGTGCAACATTTAACTCTGGATGATTTAAAAAATACCACACAGGTTTTATTTGTTGCCAGTACCTATGGCACCGGTGAAGCACCGGATTTGGCTTCAAGTTTTGCCAAGAAAGTCCTTTCAGCGCAAGTGGATTTAAGCCATCTGCACTATGCGGTACTAGCTCTAGGTTCCCGTGAATATCCGGAGACATTCTGTAGCTTTGGTCATCGTATTGATGAATGGCTTAAACAGAATGCGGCACAGCAACTGTTTGCCACGATTGAAGTCGATAATGGCAACAATCAGCACATTCAGGCATGGAATGCGGCTTTAGCCAAAGTCACCAAACTTGAATTACAGGCCATGAATATCGAAAAAACCTTCGATACATGGACATTAGCTCAGCGTGATTTGCTCAATCCAGACAGCTTGGGTGCACCTGCCTTCAATATCGAATTGAAGCCAAAACATGAAGTGGTCTGGCAAGCCGGTGATATTGCCGAGATTCAACCCGGCAATAGCGCTGAACGTATTGCAAGCTTTATGCAAAAATATCAAATCCAGCCGAATACGCAGGTCGATTCGTTACAAATCCCGATTGAAAACGCCTTATGGGATAAAGATTTAACGCTTGAAGTTGAACCTTTTGCCAATATGGATCATTTACTGGAACAGCTGAATACCCTGCCTGCCCGCGAATATTCAATTGCCAGCATTCCGTCGCAACAAGTGCTGCGTTTAGTAGTACGTCAGCAATCGGATGCTCAAGGTCAACTCGGACTAGGTTCAGGTTGGCTGACCCATCACACCGCTCTCAATAGTGATATTGCCTTGCGTATTCGGACCAATGAATCTTTCCACTTGATTGATGATAACCGTCCGGTGATTTGTATTGGTAATGGGACAGGCCTTGCCGGATTGATGAGTTTGTTACATGCACGTATCCGTCTGGACTATACGCAAAACTGGCTGATTTTTGGTGAACGTCAACGTGAACACGACTTCTTCTATCAAAGTACCATTGAAGCCTGGCAAACCACTGGCATGCTGCAACGTCTGGATTTAGCCTTCTCACGTGATCAGACCGAAAAAATCTATGTGCATCATAAACTGCGTGAACAAGCGCAGGAACTTAAAGCATGGATTGATCAGGGAGCCGTGATTTATGTGTGCGGTAGCATCAATGGCATGGCCAGTGATGTCGATCAGGCGCTGATCGAGATTTTAGGTGAAGCGGCTGTTGATCAGTTACGTCAACAAGGCCGTTATCGTCGTGATGTGTACTAATTAAACTTGATAAAAAACCGGGTCTCAGCGCCCGGTTTTTTTATTTAACAATCAATATTTCTAAAAAATTAAATCCGTTTACTCTAGGTATTCCCTGTATCCAGAATCACCATCTTATGTCCAGCAGTTTTAAATGTAGCCTGAGTTTCATCATCCGCAGTGGCAATCATTACTCAGGGAAATAGTCTCGAAAATAGTCAGCCCTCTCCCAGCTAAAAACGGCGATTCGATGTCAATGCTGCCTATGTAAGATATCATCCTGTAACTCTGCTGATCATGACTAGAAGCCTGGGATTTCAAGAATTCTGAAGCTAAAGTGATTGATGTTCAATTATCTGCAACAACAGTATCAAATTGAGCCCTCACGCATTCTTCTGGAAGATCAAAGTACCAGTACCGAACAAAATTAGCGGAATGTTCAGCCCTTACTTTTAGCGCATCAGATTCGACTCGATCAGCCCATTGTCATTGCCAGCAGTGACTTTCATCTTTTACGTACCAAAGCGATTGCCAAACACCAAGGCTATCAGCACATTATTACGCTAAGTACTTCAACACCACTTTATATTCGTTATAATGCTTGGTTACGAGAATATTTTAGGTTTATTAGCGGCTGGTTATTACATGAATACTAAATCAATTCAAACGAATATTACGAGGTAAAGGTAATTGATTATTCTGAAACAACTCTGGCTTTTGCACATAAACCTGATACAAATAATTCTTGATATCTAACAATAACTTTTCCGGGGCAACCAGAACATTCTGGCCTTCAGGTGTCAAATCCATAGACACACCAGTTTGTTCCTGACGTAAAAAAGGAATGACTTTTTCAACAAAATCTTTGAGTGAAATCTCCTGAATTTGATAGTGCTGCCAATTATCTTTAATTAATAGTTTTGCCAAACCTTTGCTTTGCCAAATTGCAAATGCACGCTGACCTGTAGGTGTTGCACACAGTGCCCAACCATCATCATATAAAGCGGATACATAACCTTGAGCTACAATTGTTTCAATAAATTGCTTATAGATATCTAAAGCATTGTAGGTATTATTTTGATTTTTGGACGCAGCTTTGCGTTGATATGGATTTCTCATCGTTTTTTCAATAGTTAATATTATTATTAACTTGTAATTCTATGAAAAAAGAAAGATTTGATCAAGAAAAATATATGGTGGGCGCTGACGGGATCGAACCGCCGACATTCTGCTTGTAAGGCAGACGCTCTACCAACTGAGCTAAGCGCCCTTGAGGAATAAAAATAGCGTTGCTATTTTTATGACGCAAGAAAGAAATCTTGCTTGATTATACACTTTCTAGTACAAGGATTCTAGAAAATGGCGCAGCGGACGGGACTCGAACCCGCGACCCCCGGCGTGACAGGCCGGTATTCTAACCAACTGAACTACCGCTGCATCACGTCACTTCTTTAGGAAGTAAACTTTATATCTTTAAAAGATATGGTGGGCGCTGACGGGATCGAACCGCCGACATTCTGCTTGTAAGGCAGACGCTCTACCAACTGAGCTAAGCGCCCTTAAAGGGTCTTACAATTTTGATTTTAAGGATGGCGCAGCGGACGGGACTCGAACCCGCGACCCCCGGCGTGACAGGCCGGTATTCTAACCAACTGAACTACCGCTGCATCGCAAAAAATCTGGTGGGCGCTGACGGGATCGAACCGCCGACATTCTGCTTGTAAGGCAGACGCTCTACCAACTGAGCTAAGCGCCCTCAAAAGGTCTATCATGTAAATGGCGCAGCGGACGGGACTCGAACCCGCGACCCCCGGCGTGACAGGCCGGTATTCTAACCAACTGAACTACCGCTGCACTTACACAATGTCGCTATTGTGGTACAAACAATTTATCAAGAACTTAAGTGGCGCAGCGGACGGGACTCGAACCCGCGACCCCCGGCGTGACAGGCCGGTATTCTAACCAACTGAACTACCGCTGCACTAAAGATCTTAACGTAAAGACTTGGTGGGCGCTGACGGGATCGAACCGCCGACATTCTGCTTGTAAGGCAGACGCTCTACCAACTGAGCTAAGCGCCCTTACGACTTCATCGTTTGTGTGGTGCATTATAGAGAATCTATGCAGCCTGTCAAACGCTTTTCTGCCTGTTTTTGGTTTTTTGCGTTTGAGTGATTAAAAAATAAGTTATTCGCTATAAAAACAAACAATTTCTGCAACTTATTTTAGATTTTCTGCAAAAAACCTTAAATTGAAGATCAACATTTCAGCCTAAATCGCGCCTGTTTTTTTGAACAGCCGAGAAATAATGCTATTTTTTAAGCCATCAAAATAGAAGAATATTCCTATTTTCCAACAAACTTGTTTCAGCCTTGATGGCTGGTTGTCTATTTTATAATCTGTGTATTTAAAGTGTGTTCAGAAATGTAGACCAAAGCTTCTTCAGCGACAAGACCAAACAATTCCACAACATCATCGTTACGCATACGAATGCAACCATGCGACATGGGAATCCCCATCGGTTCGCTATCGGGTGTGCCATGAATATAGATATAACGTTTAAAGGTGTCGCAGCCCTCACCCTGATTAACATTTTCTTCCAGACCACTTAACCAGAGAATGCGCGACAAGATCCAGTCCCGTTCAGGAAACTGCTCAGCCAACGCGGCATCATAAACTTCGCCAGTGGCCTGCCGAGCTTTAAATACTGCATTTTTAGGCGAAGTATGACCAAACTTGAGCGCCACCTTATGCCAGCCCCGGGGCGTTTTACCGGAATTTTCTTGCTCACCAATGCCGTTTTTACCACTTGAGATAACATAAAATTTATTGTGCTTGGGCAAAATTAAAGTTTGTTCAGCCAAATCAATCAACACATCTGCTTGTTCTAAGGTATATGACATGATCGGGATTACTCGACTTCTTTAATGGATACAGCGGAGGGTTCGGGTCGTAACCACAGCCAGATCGCCACACTGAGCATGGTCAAATCAGTGAAAATTTTGACCAAAAGCGGCGCATTGGTAAATAGCATGATGATTGCACTGATCAGCATCATGATACTGGCGAACCATTTGGCTTTACGCGGCACGGTACCATTTTCACGCCAGGCTCTTAATGTTGCCCCATATTTAGGATGATTCAGCAACCAGGCATCCATTTGTGGCCAGCCTTTAGAGGCAGACCAGGCAGCTAAAATCAGAAAGACTGTTGTTGGCATACCCGGTAAAAGTGCTCCGATAAAGCCCAGGATGACAAAAATCATCACCAAACTTCGCCAAAACAACGTCTTCATAGCACTGCCCTACACAACTAATTACGGTAGTATAAAGTGTTTTTGCATATTATCCGTTGTAATTCTGCACTTTTTCATTTTTCGCCGGGGGTTACCATGTTTGCTGTCCATCAAGCACCTCTTCTTGAAGAACCTTGGCTCGAGTTTAAAAATTTACTGGTTCGGCAGCTGGCTTTTTGCGTTGCCAGTCCAAATATTCTATCTGCAATACCTTCCGAGCTGGTGTTAAAGCATGTTTTTCAATTACATGACAATGTGACCTGGCAAACGCATTTTCAAAATTATCAGGCCAGATTAAGGTATTTAGATCAACATCCACAGGAACTGGAAATCTTTTTGCAGCAGCTGAAAAGTACCCGTCTGGGACTGCGCTTTGAAATGTTTATCTGGTTTTGGCTGCTGGATCAAAACGTGCATCCCTATCAATTGCTGGGGCATAGTATTCAAAAAATAGCCGGGCCAAAAACGCTGGGTGAACTGGATTTTGTGTTATTCAATCATGAAACCGGAAAAGTAGAACACTGGGAAGTGGCCTTAAAATACTATTTGGCAGAGAGGGATTTATCTTTGGCCTATTGGTATGGCTTGAACCGTAGCGATACCCTAGTTCGCAAGTTAAATCATTTCAGCCAGAAACAGTTTCAATTTGCAGATGCACTGGATTATCCCATTGAACAGCGTTTTGCCGTGCTCAAAGGTCAACTGTACTTGCCGATTGAGCATTCACCGCAGCATATTCCAGATTGGGTCAATTTTCAGCGTCGTTTGGGCTATTGGGGCAGCTGTATTCCACCGCAAAGTGCGCATTTCTATCGTTTGCAACGCCTGGAATGGATTTGTCCGCAGCAACATATCAGCAGTGACACAGCCCAGTGGTGGAGCAATGGTTTATATCGGCAAAAAGAGACCAACAATTTCTACATGTTTCGACATGCCCCATTGCTTGCTCAAAAACTTGAAAATTAACATTATTAAAAATGTCTATTTTTATAACAATTGATTACTTTTCTACCATCAAAAACTCATATTTTTTACCCTGTGTATTATTTAACCTAAATTCACATCAAAATAATGAATTACTTGGAGATGATGATGAAAAAAATACTCGCTGCTTCCCTGATTCTTGCTTTTGCTTTGACTGGTTGTAATACATTTAAAGGTGTAGGTAAAGACGTATCCAAGGCTGGAAATGCTGTAACCAATACTGCTGAAAAAGCTGAAGATAAAATGTAATTCTTTATATGTTTAGATAAGAACCTTATCTCCTGATAAGGTTTTTTTATATTTAAAACTCCCCTTATCCGGATGATTCCCCTATTATATTGGCACATTTTCGATTGATTTAGCCGGTATGAACCACTCAGAAACCCTAGAGCTTAGTTTACAGTTATTACGTCAACCTTCTGTGACACCAGTCGATCATAGTTGCCAAAACATCATGGCAGAGCGCTTGGAAAAAATTGGCTTCAATATTGAACCGATGCGTTTTGAAGATGTCGATAATTTGTGGGCCCGTAAAGGGACTGAAGCCCCTGTGTTATGTTTTGCAGGCCATACCGACGTGGTGCCTACAGGCAGTCTGGATGACTGGAATTCAGATCCTTTTATACCGGAAATTCGTGATGGCAAACTGTATGGCCGTGGTAGTGCTGACATGAAAACCGCACTGGCAGCCATGGTGGTGGCTTCTGAACGCTTTGTGGCGAAGCATCCAGACCATAAAGGTTCTATTGCATTCCTGATCACTTCCGATGAAGAAGGCCCTTCAATCAACGGCACAGTCAAAGTGGTTGAAGCTTTGGAAGCACGCAATGAAAAGATGACTTGGTGTTTAGTCGGTGAGCCATCCAGTACCCATCAATTGGGCGATATTGTTAAAAATGGCCGTCGTGGTTCATTGAATGCCAAATTGACTGTCAAAGGCAAACAGGGCCATGTAGCTTATCCACATCTTGCTATCAATCCAATTCATACCGCTTCTAAAGCACTAGCTGAACTGTGTGATACGGTGTGGGACAATGGCAATGAATATTTCCCCGCTACCTCTTTCCAGATCTCGAACATTTCAGCTGGTACCGGTGCAACTAACGTGGTTCCAGGCACCATGAATCTTTTATTTAATTTCCGTTATTCAACTGAAGTGACTGCGGAACAATTAAAATTACGTGTGCTGGAAATTCTGGATCGTCATCAGGTCAATTATGATATTGAATGGACCCTGTCTGGCTTACCTTTCCTCACGCCTGTTGGTGAATTGGTGAATGCCGCTAAAAATGCCATTCGTAATGTCACAGGAATTGAAACCGAGCTTTCTACCAGTGGTGGTACTTCAGATGGTCGCTTTATTGCGCCTACAGGTGCGCAAGTGCTTGAATTGGGTGTATTGAATGCCAGCATTCATCAAATTGATGAGCATGTAAACGTGGCCGATTTAGAACCGCTTGCTGAAATTTATGAACAGATTCTAGAAAACCTACTTGCCAACTAAAAATTTCAAAATAAAAAAGGAACTTTAAAGTTCCTTTTTTTATGCTTTAGATTTATGCAAACTAAATTAAGGCATCGACATTACAAACCTAAAGAAGACTGAATTTGCGCCAAATTTGGTACATGGAACACCTGATCGCCCATGCGTACATATTGGAACACCGCAGGGTCATTCTGGTTAGCTTCTTCATCGACCACTTCAGAAATACGCAGACGGATGGTTTTAGGCATCTCATCACACATCAGAGCAAAACGCTGGCTGACATCATCCCCTTCAATCACTAAAGCCACGCCCGCTTTACGCTCTGGGTTGTTGACCGCATAAACAGGCAGTTTCAATTCATGCCATTCGACAAAGGGGACTTCTGTTGCACTATCCAGTGCGGATAGCACAATATTTTGTGGAAGCAGCATGGCTTCTTTACCATGACAATGGATGATATAGGTATCAATGAATCCAGTAGATACCGTAATCAGATGATGTAACTCTTGTTGTGAAATTTGATCAACAGCAGAGTTTGAAACATTGTTTTGGCTCATTTAATTACCCCTGGCTGGCTTCTAGCAAACTTTCAACATTGCTCAGCAATTCTGCTTCCTGGAACGGTTTACCCATGTAGTGGGTTACACCCAAGCTGAATGCACGCTCACGGTGCTTCTCACCCGTTCTAGATGTAATCATGATAATCGGCAAGTCTTGATGTACCTCATGGTGACGGACCAGATTGGTCACTTCAAAACCATCCATACGCGGCATTTCAATATCAAGCAGCATCAAGTCCGGCTTCACATTTTCAAGCTGTTCCATCGCATCGACACCATCTTTCGCTGTCACCACATCATAACCTTGACGCTCGAGCAAACGTGAAGTCACTTTACGTACAGTCACCGAGTCATCCACGATCATAATCAGGCGGCGAGCGTTGTTATAACGCGACAGATCACGCTGATCGGACACATGTTTGATGCGCTGTGTAGTCTGAATTTGTCGGGCAATATTCTGACCATCCAAAATCAGGCAGACTTGACCATCACCCAAAATAGTTGCACCGGCAATAACACCTACACTAGAGAATTGCTGACCAATTGGTTTCACCACAATTTGTGCACGTGAACCGATCAACTGATCCACCAGCAAGGCAATAGTTTGTCCACTGTTACCCTTAATGAGCAGTACCGGTAAAGAATGACCAATACTACTTAAGCGCGGCAAAGGCTGATTAGAAACGAACTCGGACAGATAACGCAGCTTGTAACTGGTATTGTCAATTTTAAAGAAGTCTTCTTTACTATTGAAGTATTGCTCCAGTGTTGATGGTGCAATACGGACAATACGGTCAATTTGTGCCAGGGAAATAGCAAATTGCTGATCGCCAGCTTTCACCATCAAGGCATCACTCACCGCCACAGTGGTTGGTACACGAATGGTGAAGGTCGTGCCTTTGCCTAATTCTGAATCTACAGAAAGATGTCCACCCAAAGCTTTAATTTCGCTTTGAACCACATCCAGTCCTACACCACGACCCGAAATTTGGGTAATTTCTTTTGCAGTACTAAAGCCGGGATGGAAAATAAATTGTAGAATTTCTTGTTTTTCAAGCAACTGATCCGCTTTCATTAAACCTAAGCTGAGTGCTTTTTCTTTAATTTTCGCTTCATCAATCCCTTTACCATCATCGCTGAACGATACCAGTACATCTGTACCTTGACGGCTAATGTTCAGGACAATTTGACCCACTTCAGGTTTCTGCAATTCATGACGTAATGGTGTATCTTCCAGACCATGGTCAATCGCATTACGCAGCATGTGTTCAAATGGTGTGACCAAACGCTCAAGAATATTACGGTCTAATTCACCTTCTGTATTTTGAACCACCAATTCTGCAGGACGGTTCAAGGTCGATGAGGTTTGACGCACAATACGCTGTAAACGTGGTAATAAACGATCGAACGGTACCAGACGCGTACGCATCAGGCTCTCTTGAATTTCAGCTTGAATACGGGATTGTTGTAATAACAAACCTTCGGTATCACGAATTTTTTCAGACAAGGTAGTTTTAAAGTCAACCAAATCCGATGCTGATTCTGCCAATGACTTTGACAACTGGTTTAACGATGAATATTGGTCCATCTCCAAGGGGTCAAAGTCTGCATAACGCGAATTATCACCATGCTTGGCAATAATTTGTGACTCCAACTCACCTTCCATTCGACGCAACTGATCCGCCAAACGCTTGATCGCCAACTCCATCTCGTTCAAGGTCGTGCCAAGTTGGCCCAAGTCCATTTCAATACGCGAACGGTTAATCGCATTTTCACCCGACAAATCAATCATCTTCTCTACCAAATCGGCAGAAATACGGATCATTTCATTGCTATTGTCTTGCTGCGTACTTGTATCCCACTCACCCATCATTGCAGGAGGTTCAGTACCATCCCCCTGAACAAATTCAAAGGCTTTAACGCTAGACAAGCTATCCGATTGAGTAACGCGATTTGGCAATTGTGCCGTCACATCAACAAATTCAATCGACTCGAGGCTTAATTTGACACTATCGAAATTACTATAATCTTGCTCAAAGATTGCCTGTTTTAACCATGCAAATGTGGTCTGTAGTAATGGGTCATAGGCATTTGAATTAAATTGATGAACCGCGAAACGTTCAAATGTAGTTTCTAATTGATAAGAAATGGCAGCTACAGGCTCATTTCCAATCATACGCGCGCCACCTTTCAAACTGTGGGCTGCACGCTGTAATTGCAGAAGCAAGCTACGGTCACTACGCTGCTCAAACCATTGTTTCAGCAGACTATCTGTAGACTGTAAAATCTCTTCAGCTTCTTCCTGGAAGGTTTCTTCGGCAATAGCGCGAATACTCGCTTCCTCATCATCAACTGGATCTGAAATCACTAACGATTCTACAGCTGGTGCAATGGATTCGACCATTGATTCAGCTGTTACTGCAGACAAATCTTCAGTTGCAGTAACTTCTTCTGCTTCTGTAAGCGCCTCAATTTCAACATCAGTCTCAATTTCATCCACAACTTCGACAAAGCTTGCAGCAGTTGTAGACTGACCTTGGGCAATCTCTTGAATATTACGAAGAATTTCAATCGATTCAGTACCTGAATAATCAATATGATCATCACGGATAATCTGAATACGGTCAGAAACATCATCTTGTACTAAACGAATAATGCTGATGAGTTGTGGAGTAACCTCAATTTGCTGACGGATTACACGTTCATAAATAGACTCTAGCTCATGCGAAATCAGGCCGATATGCGTCACCTGAATCATGTTTGCGCCACCTTTTAAAGTGTGCAAATAACGCATCAAGTTGTTGAGAGAAGCCGTATTGGACTGATCTTTAGACCAGGTATTTAAGTCCTGATCGATACCCACCAATAATTCTTCCGCTTCTTCCAGGAAAATACCGAGCAAATCATCATCGAAATCATTATTCGCATCATCTGCGTTCATTTGTGCACGGTCTGAACGTATTTTTTGTGATATCTGACCCAGATCGACACTGCTTGTTGCTGTAGCAGTCGTAATTTCCGTTTCAATTGCAACAGCAGCTTGTTGAGCTTCAAACTGCTCAAGATCTTGCTGAACAAATGCAGATAGATCATTTAAAATCTTCAGTACATCTTCCGTCAAAATGACGCGCTGTCCTGCTGCCAAGGTATCGAATAAATGGATAAATTCCTGATGCGCCTGTCCAAACAACTCATAGGCATAATCAATATTCAGCAATTCAGGCTTCAAGACTAATGTTTGATAACTTGAATTCAACTCTTGAGTAAATTGATGAATACCTAAGGCCGCACGGTTATCCGTATGTTCTAATAATTGTTGAGCTTGCTCGCTTAAGGCCTGAATATATTCTGGATATTCAACTTTGGCACGCTTATCAAATTCGAATTCTGCATCTAATAGCAAATCAATATTCAATTCGATCAGCTTGGAAACCAGACCTTGTGGATTGTCTTCATCATCCGACTCAGTGACCGCAAAACCGTAGTCATCCCATGCAGCAGTAAAGGTTGCATAGATAGCATCCAGTTGCTGAGTTTGACCTTGTCTTAAGGTATGTAGATAGTCACGTACAAATTCTGCATATTGAATCAACAACGATGTTTGATTCGATGTCGAGACAATTTCTTCCTGTAGCAAAGATTTAAATAAGTTTTCAACTTTGGTACTGGCTTCAAAAATTTGATCGATTTGAGCCATGGATGAGCTGCCACGCAGCGTATGTAATGCACGGATTAGACCATTATAATCCTGTTTCTGTTCTTGTTCGTTTTTCAGGAACTGGTCAATTGTCAGCAGATGCTCTTCCGCTTCTTCAATGAAGATTGCAACCGTTTCTTCAATATCATGATTATCTTCTGTGACAGCAGGCTCTTCTTCTGTTGCTGCTAAGCCTTCTGTTTCTACAGCCAACTGATCATTTAGCTCAAGCCCAGTAATACCGTCTTCAGTCTTCAATGTACTCGACAGTTGAAGTAATTCTTCCAGTGCTGGTTCTAGACTCAGCTTTTGCTGTATTTGCTGCCCCAATAAAACCAGAGGTCTTAAGTCAATATCAGCCAACTGAACCGTTTTAAAAATTGGGTATAATTTATATTGATAGATTTTGAATACAGTCTGTGCAAAACGCTGAACTGTTGTATCTAAAGGGACTGTTCCTGAAATCACGCGATTGAGCGTATCTTCAACGGTCCATGCCAACTCGCCCGCAGATTTTGCCCCCACCATACGGCCAGACCCTTTGAGCGTATGGAAATGACGACGAATGGTCGTTAAAGTCTCTTGGTCATTCGGATTTTCCAACCAAGTAGTAAATAAAGTACCTAATTCAACGAAGATCTCTTCTATTTCTTCAACAAAAATTTCTAAAATTTCTGCATCTTGATCAAGATAACTATCTTCTGGAAGCGTTGTCGTTTCAACTAAATTTTTTAATATTTCTTTCATAGCTTAGGCTTCTTACGTTTATCTGCCACCAAGAAGGTCGCTCAAACTTAATTGTCACCATCACGCGAGACCTAACTTTGAAGTTAAGTTCATCTTGTCGATGCTTTATCTGTGTTTTATGAATATCCCCTGCCCGAAAGCAGGAGATATCACTGCAAAGCTTTTGAATTAACTTAGTCAGGTAATTTAAAGTCAGTTACAGATTCACGTAATGATTCAGCCATATTTGCCAATTCAGATACAGAGCGCGCTGTATCGAATGTTGCAGTTGTTGTTTGAGAAGTAATTTCTTGTACAACGTTCATCGTAGTTGCAATGTGACCAGCAGAAGCCGACTGAAGTTTTGCAGCATCGGAAATGCTGGCAATCAATTTCGCCAGGTTGCTGGATACGTTTTGAATCTCATCCAGTGCTACACCGGCATCTTTAGACAAGTTCGCACCACGAACAACCTCTGATGTGGTTTGTTCCATTGAAATAACGGCTTCGTTGGTATCCGTTTGAATGGTTTTTACCAGACCTTCAATCTGTTTGGTTGCAGATGCTGAACGTTCTGCAAGACGCTGTACCTCATCCGCTACCACGGCGAAACCACGACCCGCTTCACCTGCCATCGATGCCTGAATTGCAGCGTTTAATGCCAAGATGTTGGTTTGGTCGGCAATATCGTTAATCAAGGCAACGATGTTACCAATTTCCTGAGAAGACTCACCCAAACGTTTAATACGTTTAGATGTTTCCTGGATCTGCTCACGAATCGTATCCATACCTTCAATAGAACGGTTTACAACGTCTGCGCCATTAGCAGCAATTTGTACCGAACGTTCCGCAACCACAGCAGATTCTTCTGCGTTTGACGATACCTGGTCAATAGACATTGCCATTTCGTTAATCGCGGCAGATGCACCGGCAATTTCTTGTGCCTGATGTTCAGATGCTTCGGCAAGCTGGTTGGTAATGCCCTGCGTATTTGCCGTATATTGTGCTACTTCTTGAGATGTTTCGGTAATACGCGATACCAAGTCACGTAACTGGTCAATCGCGAAGTTAATGGAGTCGGCAATCGCACCGGTAAAATCTTCAGATACTGTTGCGTACGAACGTAAATCACCGTCTGCCAAGTCTGCAATTTCATCCAGTAAACGTAAAATCGCGTTTTGGTTACGGTCATATTCTTCTTGCAGACTGCTTACACGCTGTTTATCAGACTGACCACGTAAAGCAAGTAATTTGAATACACAGAACAAGAAGCCAACCAAGCAAAGAATCAGGAACAATGCAGGAATTGCAATTGCCAGACTTGAACCGGTAGACAGTTTGTTCAGGTTGGTTAACAGTTCATCTGATTGAGCAAAAATAGAAGAAGATGCCTGACGGACTTTTACAATCTGAGTCGAGTTTTTCAGAATCGTTGCAGATGCAGATTTCAGTACATCATCATACTCTGACTTAATACCTTCCAGTGATTCACGTAATGTTGGATCAGCAATACGTTCTACACCCAGTTCAGCACTACCATTAAGCTGTGCATTCAGATAAGAACCGAAGGTTTCAGTATCCGCACTGAAGTCATCCGCTGATTCACGCGAGTTATCACTACCAGTCAATACCGAACTGATCGAACGTAAAATACGTTCTGCAATGAATACCTGGTTTTTCGCGATAACAACCTGATTAGATGGCACATTTTGACGTGCCATTTGGTCAACCATCAAGTTGTATTCAGCCTGAATACCTGGAATCGATTCACCGATTGCAATGTTGGTATCGTAAAGCTTGTTAATCATTTTTTGTTGTGAAGCAATTAAATCAATCCCTTCAGATACTTTTGACCACTGCTTCTCAACTTCATCCAGCGCCATGGTATGCGCATGGATATCTTTTACCGTTTCAAGGTTTTCGGTAAAATCTTTTTGCGATTGAGTCAGTTTATCAATTGCTTCTTTGGTACCCGAAGCAGTTGCTTCAGTCGCCTGACGTGAAATCGTTTGAGATAAAAGACGTAAATCACCGACACTACGCGTTAATTCGTTATTACGTGGCACACTATAGAACAAGTACAATAATAGGAATAGTGCTACGACCAGACAGAAAGCAGCCCCCATAATTAAAGGCTTGGACTTCTCACTGTCACCAAATACACGTGATAATTGCTCTGTTTGTGATTGAATCTTTGCTAATAAAGCATTCCCACCCTTACGGCTGGTGCCTTCACCTGTATTCTTCTTTTTAAGTTTAAAGCCCATCCAGCTTCTCCCCGAGTTTTGCTATCATTCTTCAGCGTGCGACGATTAGTTTATAAATTTTATAGATGCGTTCATGTATTTTGGGTTTTGCAATAAACGACTAAATAAGAAAACATGCCAGTGTTGATTATGTTGATAAAAATAGCCCTGACAATATTCTTGTAAATTGCGATCTAACTCACCGTGTTTAGAAAAGAAACTTTTCTTGTTAAAGTGTTGAATCCCCAAAACCTGATCCACAACCAAACCGACATAATGGTCATTATGACTAATACACAATACTTTTTGAGTAGGTGAAAACTGACTGCGATGCCCAGAAACATAATGAGCCAGATCAGCGACCGAAAGTAAACGTCCCCGAATATTCGCCAGACCCATAACCCACGATTGGGTATTTGGGACTGGTGTATATTTAGGTGGGTAAATCACTTCAGCTACTTCACCCAAAGGAGCAACAAAATATTGCCCCATCATCTCAAAAGCAATGCCTGACCATCGGTTTACTTCATTTTCAGTTGTTACGTAGTTTTTATTGCCACGCTTTGCAATCCGAAGTAATTCGATAAATCCATTAGCTGCCATAGAGCTTATCCTGCATTGAGGTGGTGTTTTATCACATCAATTAATTGTTTTTCGTCTACAGGTTTAGTTAAATAATCACTTGCCCCTTGACGCTTACCCCAAACGCGGTCTGTTGCCTGATCTTTGGTACTGACAATCACAATTGGAATGTGTTTAGTCGTAGAACCACGAGCAATTTGACGAGTCGCTTGGAAACCATTAACGCCAGGCATTACCACATCCATAAGCACAAGATCCGGTAATTCTGCTTGTGCCATTGTGACACCATCAGCACCATTCGCCGCTTCAATGACATCAAAGCCATGCTTGGTTAAAATTTCTTTAAAACGAAATGTTTCTGTAGGTGAATCATCGACAATAAGGATACGTGACATGCTTTTCCCCAATAAAAATAAACTTATGCTGTTACGTGGTTACGGATTGCGTTTAACAATTCATCTTTACTGAAAGGTTTAGTTAAATATTCATCCGACCCGACAACACGGCCTTTAGCCTGATCAAATAAACCGTCTTTACTTGACAACATAATGACAGGAATATTTTGATAATTTTGAGAATTCTTGATCAATGCACAAGTTTGATAACCATCCAAACGTGGCATCATAATATCGACAAATACGATATCCGGGTTTGCTTCGGCAATTTTTGATAGTGCTTCAAAACCATCTACCGCGGTCACGACTTCACAACCTTCACGTTGTAGTAATGTTTCTGCTGTACGACGAATGGTTTTTGAATCATCAATCACCATGACTTTTAGATTTTGGAATTTATCGTCCATTTAATGACCCTTCCCATTTTTAGAATGTACAAACAATTTCGGTCGAAAGTTTTATTACAAGTTATGAACATTTTTAACATATCTTTACTTGCATTATCAATGAACATTTTCCGCACAAAGACTCACTTTCCAATATTTTCAACAACAGCTTCACACTTTCTACCGACCAATGATTTTTTTTTGACACAGAACAGTTTTTTATTGTCAAGTTTGGGGCTAATATACCCTTTTTATTACTTTTAAAATAAGTAACTTAGTCAACTTTACTTGGGGGTTTCAATGCAAAGTCAGTTTAAACAAAAACTTGCTTTCATTGCGCAAAAAAAAATGACCAGAAAATTCATTTTTCTCTCTTTCATATTTTTTTATTCTGCAACTGTATTTGCTGCTGACGCTCCTCCAAAAGCCACATGGTATCGTTACTATGATAGCAAAGGTGTAGCCAATCTCAGTAGCAATGTTACGCCCAATCATATCCGCTATGGGTATGAAGCTCTAGATCAAAATATGCAGGTGATTAAACGCAACCGTGCTTACAATGTTGAAGCCGACATTAAACAGGCACCACAACGTGCTGCACAGGCCAAACAAAATGCAACGGATTTAAAACTCAAAAATGCCTATGGCAACAGTCAAGTCGCCACCAATAAGCGTAATGATGCACTCATAAGTATTAAAAAGCAGATTGCCTTCCAACAAGACCAGCTTAAACAATTACAAAATGACCGTATTTTCTTTAAACGTCAGCAAATGGAACATTTACGCAAAGCTGAAGGCATTCCCACCAACTTAAAAAACACCCTAGATAATAATCAAAAAAATATTGAAGCTAAAAAAGAAACGATTCAATCGTTACAAATGCACTATCGAAATACCCAAGCAGAATACGACAGAATTATCGCTCGCTTAAAAGCTCTTGAATAAATTGCATTTGTTATATCATGAGCTTAATTTATGCAACAATAAATAAAAAAAGGATTTACACGCATGCTATCAGGACAGCGTATTAAAACAAATAAATTAAGCCATCACATACAGCCTTTAGCATGTAGTGTCCTGTGTTTAAGCCTGCTGCTCAGTGCTTGCAAAAAAGACCAGACAGAAAAACCTGTTGAAATTTCAAAAAAAATTGAATTGATTCAGCAAGATTTGGTTGTAGTACAAGATGGCACATCTGTAGCAAAAACTGCCTTCACAGGTACTCTTCGTGCTGTTAATCAAAGCAGCATTCAAGCCCAGGTGAATGCCACAGCAACCGCTGTAAATGCACAGGTTGGTCAAGCAGTTTCTAAAGGTCAAGTCTTGGTTCGGCTTAATAATCAAGATAATGCTGCACGTTTAGCTCAAGCTAGAGCAAATTTAGCTTCCACCCAAGCGCAGGCCAATCTGGCTAAAAACATGATGCAGCGAAAAAAACGCTTATTTGATCAAGGTTTTATTTCCAAAGTCGAATATGAACAGGCCACAGTCGACTATCAGGCACAGCTTGAAAATGTACACGCCCAACAAGCAAATGTGAATATTGCTGAAAAAGCCGATCGGGATGGAACGATCCTCAGCCCAATTTCTGGTGTAATTACCCAACGTCAGGTTGAAACAGGACAAACGGTTGCTGCCGGGCAGACCTTATTTGAAATTGTTGATCCAAATCATTTAGAACTCCAGGCCAAACTGCCAAGTGATATGCAAGCTGCTCTAAAAGTTGGACAAAATATTCAATACACGATTCAAGGCAATCCTGCTGCACTTAGTGCAGTAGTCACCCGTATTTCTCCGATTGCCGATCCCGCCAGCCGTCAAATAGAATTCTTTGCCAACCCCAATGAAACCATTAACTCTCGAAGTATCGGTGCTTTTGTAGAAGGCTATATTCTGTCTTCGAGCTCTGTTTCAGGCCAACTTATTCCTTTAGACACGATTCAGAACATCAAAGACCAACCTTATGTATGGCTTATCCGAAATAACAAGATTGAAAAAGTAAAACTTAACATTCTAGAACAGCGCTATAAGGATAATTTAGCTGTCGTTCAAGGGCTACAACACGGCGACCGAATTAGTCGTATTAAATTCAATGATCAAGATATACATCAACAGGTCATCATCAATCAAAAATAAAAAATAAGCACAGGATTGTTGTTATGTGGTTTACCCGAATTAGTGTTAAATATCCTGTTTTCACCATCATGATGATGCTGTGTTTACTGGTATTGGGTTTGGCATCCTGGCAACGCATGGATGTTGAAGAATTTCCCGATGTCGATTTTCCCTTTGTCGTTGTTTACACCAGTTATCCTGGGGCATCACCTGAAACAATTGAATCTGAAATCACCAAGAAAATGGAAGAAAAAATCAATACCATTTCAGGTTTAAAACAGGTGATTTCCCAGTCCAGTGAAGGTCTTTCGACTATTATTGTCGAATTTAATCTTGATGTTTCTTCTGCCGTGGCTGCGCAAGATATTCGCGATAAAATTGCTCCTGTCACAGCCGGTTTTCGTGATGAAATTCAAGATCCAGTGGTAGAACGTTATGACCCGACCGCCAATGCAATTATGTCGATTGTTTTTGAGTCGAATAATATGCCCTTACGCGATTTGAGTTCCTATTTAAATCAACGTATTGTTCCGCAATTGCAAACCGTTCCGGGCGTAGGTGCAGTCAATTTACTGGGCGATGCCCAACGTCAAATCCGTATTGAAGTTGAACCACAAAAATTACAAAGCTTTGGAATTGGTGTCGATCAAGTCATTAATACTTTAAAAGGTGAAAACATTGAAGTGCCGGGTGGAACTTTAAAACAACCCACATCCGAACTGGTTGTTGAAATCAAATCTAAAGTCATTCACCCACAATCCTTTGGTGACTTGGTTGTAGCCAATAAAAATGGAGCACCTATTTTCCTAAAACAGGTGGCAAAAATTGAAGACAGTCAGGCTGATCTTGAATCAAGTGCATATTTAAATGGTAAAAATGCAGTCGCAATTGATATTTTACGTAGCTCGGATTCCAATGTCATTGAAGTGGTCAATGCAACCTACAAGGCCATAGAAAAAATACAAAAGCAACTTCCTGAAGGAACAATCGCTAAAGTCGTGGTCGATAGTTCCAAAGGTATCCGCGGCAGTATTAAAGATGTCGCGCGTACCATCATTGAAGGTGCAATTTTAGCAGTTTTCATTGTATTGCTTTTTTTAGGCTCTTTCCGCTCAACTGCTATTACTGGCTTAACCCTGCCAATTGCCTTGTTAGGTACACTCACCTTTATTTGGGCCTTTGGTTTTTCTATCAATATGATGACCCTGTTGGCACTTTCCCTCAGTATCGGTCTTCTTATTGATGACGCCATTGTGGTTCGGGAAAATATAGTCCGGCATACTGACATGGGCAAAGACCCGGTAACAGCTGCTCTTGACGGCACCAAAGAGATTGGCTTAGCGGTACTCGCAACAACCCTGACTATTGTTGCCGTTTTTTTACCGGTCGCATTTATGGGCGGGATTATTGGTAAATTTTTCTATCAATTCGGGGTCACAGTCAGCGCTGCAGTACTGATTTCCATGTTTGTCAGCTTCACTCTTGATCCTATGCTGTCCGCACATTGGGCTGAAAAGCACGATCCCAATAAGCAACCCGGCAGAATCAAACGATTCTTCAACTGGATCTCGCATAAGCTGGATAATTTAAGTCACTATTATGAAAAATTGCTGAAACTGGCACTGCGTTTCCGGGTCATCACCCTCATCGTTGCAATTGCTTCACTCTTTGGCGCATTGGGGTTGTCCAAACTGATAGGGACCGAGTTCGTTCCGGTTCCAGATAAAAATGAAATCCGGATTAAATTTGAAACACCGGTAGATGCATCTTTGGAATATTCACAAGCCAAGTTGTTGCAAGTTGAACATATTATTCGCCAGCAGCCAGATGTCCTTAACACGTACAGCATTATTAATGGAGTCACAGACCGTGGGAAAAACCATGTCAGTATTCGGGTCAGTGTAACGCCACGTCTGGAACGCGATAAAACCCTCACCCAGCTGAATAACGAGTTCCGTCAGCGCCTGCAAAGTGTTGCTGGAATTACCATCACTTCGGTCGCTTCCGCGGATGAAACTGTTTCCGGCGGACAAAAACCGGTTCTGATTTCAATCAAAGGACCCGATCTGGATGAATTACAAAAAATCTCCGACCGTTTTCTTGCAGAAATTGCCAAAGTTGACGGTATTGTCGATCTGGAAAGCTCGCTAAAAGAACCTAAAGCCACGTTGGCTGTAGATATCAATCGCATATTGGCCAGTGATTTAGGTCTTTCGGTAAACCAGATTGCCAATGTGATACGCCCACTGATCGCAGGTGATGATGTCACCACATGGCAAGATGAGAAAGGTGAAACCTATGATGTCAATCTGCGTTTGACTCAAAGTAAACGCACCCTGCCGAGTGACATTGAGAACCTTTACCTCAATTCACAAAAAACCGATGCTTCTGGACAGCCTATTTTAGTACCACTAGCCAGTGTAGCCACATTTAGAGAAAGTCTGGGCGCTTCGCAGATTAACCGTCGTGACTTGGCTCGCGAAGTGCTGGTCGAAGCCAATACTGCAGGACGACCTGCGGGTGATATTGGGGCAGATATTAAAAAAATTGAAGACAACTTTGATTTACCACCCGGTTATAGCTTTGCTACGCAAGGCGCTAACAAAGACATGGCAGAGTCCGCCGGTTATGCCCTGACGGCTATTACACTCTCGATTGTATTTATCTATATTGTACTCGGTTCACAATTTAACAGCTTTATTCATCCAGCTGCGATTATGGCCTCTCTCCCCCTTTCCCTGATTGGGGTATTTCTGGCGCTCTTCCTGTTTAATTCCACCCTGAACCTGTTTTCTATTATCGGGATTATCATGCTGATGGGACTGGTCACCAAAAATGCCATTCTGCTGATTGATTTTATCAAAAAAGCCATGGACCGCGGTGAAGATCGTTATGATGCCATTATTATGGCTGGTAAAACTCGATTACGCCCCATTTTAATGACCACCAGCGCTATGGTGATGGGCATGATTCCTTTGGCACTGGGCTTAGGCGAAGGTGGCGAACAGAGTGCACCGATGGCCCATGCCGTGATTGGGGGGGTAATCACCTCTACCCTCTTGACTCTAGTCGTAGTGCCAGTCATCTTTACCTACCTGGATGACTTTAAGAATTTTATGACGCGCCAAATCCGAAAAATCATGGCATAATAAATCCATAACCATGAGGTGACATTCTGAAATGTTCACCTCATTTTTTTATCGTATACTCTTATGCTTTAACGCTTAATTATCAGGACAGTTTCCATGCGCGCGAGTCGCTTTTTATTTGCTACGTTAAGAGAAACCCCAAATGATGCTGAAGTGATCTCACATCAGCTCATGTTACGTGCGGGGATGATTCGTAAATTGGCTTCGGGTTTATACACTTGGTTGCCGATGGGTGTACGTGTGCTAAATAAAGTAGAAGCGATTGTACGCGAAGAAATGAACCGTGCCGGTTCGCTTGAAACCTTGATGCCCGTGACTCAACCGGCAAGCTTATGGGAAGAATCTGGCCGTTATGTTCAGTATGGTCCTGAACTGTTACGCTTCAAAGATCGTCATACCAATGACTTTGTACTTGGTCCAACACATGAAGAAGTCATTACAGACCTTGCACGTAACGAATTGAAAAGCTACAAACAGCTGCCAATCAATTTCTATCAAATTCAAACCAAATTCCGTGACGAAGTTCGCCCACGTTTTGGTGTGATGCGTTCACGTGAATTCATCATGAAAGATGCTTATTCTTTCCATGTTGATCAAGCTTCATTACAAGAAACCTATGACAATATGTATGCTGCATATTGCCGTATCTTTAGCCGTCTTGGTTTAAATTTCCGTCCGGTACAGGCAGATACAGGTTCAATTGGTGGTTCAGGTTCGCATGAATTCCACGTATTGGCTTCAAGTGGTGAAGATGATATCGCCTTCTCGACTGAATCAGATTACGCAGCCAATGTCGAAATGGCAGAAGCCATTCTTGTGGGTGAGCGTGCAGCTCCAACTCAAGACTTAAAACTTGTAGAGACGCCAAATCAAAAAACCATTGCAGATGTATCAGCATTCTTAAAATCTGACCCAGCTCAATCGGTTAAAGCCTTACTTGTACAAGGTGTTGCTGAAGAAGGTAAAACAGCACCTGTGGTTGCCCTATTCCTTCGTGGTGACCACGAGCTGAATGAAATTAAAGCTGAAAAACATACGGCTATTGCAGCACCTTTAACTTTTGCGACTGAAACCCAAATTGCAGAACTGGGTTTAACAGCTGGTTTTATTGGCCCACAAGGTTTAGTTGAAAAAGGTATTACCGTTATTGTAGATCGTGCAGCATCTGTACTTTCGGACTTTGTTGCCGGTGCCAATGAAGTGGACAAGCATGCCACTGGCGTGAACTGGGAACGTGATGCCAACTTTACTGAAGTTTATGACTTACGTAATGTGGTTGAAGGCGATCCATCACCAGACGGTAAAGGTACGATTCTAATTAAACGCGGGATCGAAGTGGGTCATATCTTCCAGCTAGGTAAAAAATACTCTGAAGCTTTGGGCTGTAAAGTGCTTGGTAAAGACGGTAAACCGCTGGTAGTGACCATGGGTTGTTACGGTATTGGTGTAACGCGTGTGGTGGCTTCTGCCATTGAACAGAATTTCGATGACAAAGGTATTATCTGGCCTTCTGCAATTGCACCGTTTGAAGTTGCAATTGTACCGATGAACGCACATAAATCACCACGTACGCTAGAAGCTGCTGAAGCACTTTATGCAGAACTGCAAGCTGCGGGTTATGACGTAATTTTGGATGACCGTGATGAACGTCCAGGGGTGAAATTCTCTGACCTTGAAATTACAGGTATTCCACACCGTATCGTGATTGGTGAAAAAGGTCTGGATGCAGGGACTTTTGAATATAAAGGCCGTACCGATGCTGAATCAGTGAATATTTCTAAAGAAGAACTTCTGGCTAAAATTGCAAAATAATTTGTAATATTCCATAAAAAATCCCGCTTCAGTCGCGGGATTTTTTTATTAACTTTTTATTAACAGAAATTTAATGAACCAAAACAGTTCCGATAAGCGGGTGCCAAGGTCGTAATATTACCTGCTGCAGCTTGACCATTTTGCACCATGTTCGACATCAAGTTAGTTAATGAGTCAGTAATATCCAACGTAAATGCTTTCTCCAGGTACATAGACCAACCACGACCTACTTTGGCTGCATATCCAGGATATTGAATTCCCCCTAAAAGTGAAGTTAGAGCGATACCAAAATTACTTGAACTGACTTCAAGTTGATGCACATTGCTTAAATTATACGGTAAATTATAATTGTTAAGTAAAGTTGTTAATTTATCACCATATTTACTATCTGTTTCTAATGCTCCTTGCGTAGGAACTGCTTGTCCCAAACCTATTAAGGTTTGCTCTTTCATATAGTTTTTAATACCCGTTTTTAACAATGGCATTAATGTACCCGCAATACCTGCTGTACCAATAGCATTACATTTATCACCTGGGTCTCCTGCACATAGTTGATCAATCTCCAATCCTTCAACCACATTATTTACAATATCACCTAAACCCAGATTAGAAATACTCACTTGGGTTAACCTTGTACCGTTAGCAGTCACATTCGCCGATTTAGAAGCAGCTGCTGTATTAATGGTCAAATCTCGATATCTAACAGCAATAAGACCTAAATTTGTGATTTCTGCATCTTTAACCCCGAGAAATCCTGTTGCAGCATATTGCTGCTTATAATCATGGCCAAATAAACCATAATCACCTAAAAAATCTGTTGAGTATTTGGATTGATCAGCTGCGGCACAACCTATTGTGCCTGCTTGACAAGTTACAGCAATACGATTCTGAGCTAGAATATTTAAATTCGTCACTCCAGTTAAATAGCCACTAAAGCTATTTAAAGTTCCAATACTCATCGGGCCTTCAGCTTTTTCTGCCCCTAAGCGAACCCCAACCACCTGACGGGTAGCTGCACTACTTCCACCCTTAATGGCAAACTGAAAGAAGGGATTGGTTAAAACAAAGTCTTTTAAAGCTGTTTGATTGGCTACCGTATCTTGTGTTGAGCCAAGTGTAATACACGAACCTGAAGAGCCCGTCACACAACCAAAAGATAAATTTGAAATATCTATATCACAACCACCTGCGCCATTATCTCCCCCACAGCCCAACTGAAGGGATTTAATATTGGTATTTAAAGATAACTCTGCCTGCAAACCAAGCTTAAAAAAATCCAGTCCTTGGGTAGAATCAGTTTCTTTAACAAGTGAAAATAAAGCTTGTCCTGTCACATCTGAAAGAGATTCATCATCTAGCGTTGTCATTGCATATGACATTTTAGTCATACCCAGCACTAAGACCAAAGCTGCAATGGTTGCCAATATTATTTTTTTCATCTTCTTTGCCCTTTTTATCTTTTTTAGCGCGGCGTTATCCCTAAGGTACTGCGCATAGTTCCACCTGTGATTGCAATATCCGCTATTTTTTGCATATTCCCTGCGGAAGGTGAAAGTGCTAATTCTGCTTTTAATACTTTAGTTGTGGCATTTTCATAATTAAATTTTAATTGATTATCCATGACCACTGTATCACTTTTGACTTTAATGCGAGACTCCAGACCAATATGACCTTGCAATTTATTCAAATTCACACTGGATTCAGTGACTGCTCCGGTAGTTTTGTTGGTGTCTTCATTGATGATACTAATATAACTTCCATTGCCGCCTGTATCTGCAGGATCGTTAAATGTAAAGTCTGCTTTCATAGACAAAAAGTTGCTATCAGGTGTTGCCGATGAACTTTCTACGCCCGGAATAATCAGCAACTCCCCCTTACCATCCAATTTAAAGGCGATAGAAGACAATACATCATCTTTTTTGGCAAAATTGTCGATAGGTACAATTTTTGCCGTAGTACTTGCAGTACAGCTGGCATCATTATCGGGACAATTATATAAAGATCCTGGTAACTGCCCAATTGCAATTTCAGCTTTAGCCGCAAACAATAAATGGTCTGCTTTAATATAAATACCATCATCTTCAAAGCCAATCACACCATCAGACTTCATATAAGAGTCAATATTTCTTAATCCAGCATAGTAGTTTACTGCTTCACCGTATGTTCCTACTCCACCATCAACTATAATAATAGATGTCGTTGCCGGTTTGCCGGTTTTTTGATCTATACCATAACCATCGGTAGAAAAAACAAGGTTATAACCTAAGCCGTTACTGTCTGTTGTTGCAGTTCCGCGTCTATACCCCTTTGCAAACAATGCCAAGTTGGCATTCATGTTGTAAATAGGAATACCTATACCCCATGTAGCTGTCTGATTTTCCAGTTTTGCAATTGAATTATCTGAAATAAATTTTGCAGTACGTGCAATGGATTGAAAATCGAAGCCACGTACCGCAATCAGGGCTGCATTCTGTGTAGCATTATTCGGATTTATTTGGTAACTGATCTGATTAGATTCTGTTGCATTTTTCCCTAAAATCTTCTCAATATTATCGTTATAAATAAAACTTAAGTTATTGGTTCGCACTGTATTAATATATATATCGCCAAAATCAATATATGCATTTTGTTTATTAAGCGCATTTACATCGGTGTTAGATGTTCGAATCGCCAAAGGTGAAAGATTCGAAAATTCTAGTGCATTACTGCCATGACCTGTGTGACCAATTTCCAGTGTCGTTGGCGCATGGGTTGTGCCCAGTAAGGAATTTCCAGCTCTGGTAAATTCCCCTGACATACCAAAATGTAGCCCCCCCACCCCCAAAGACTGGTAGTCAGTGGTATTTGCACTGAGTGTACCATTGGTCGTACGGCGAAAATCCTGATAACCACTCTGATCAGAATTGATGAAAATTGTACCATTGGTTATGGCACCAGAAGCCCCCATGCGAATCAGGTTATTTTGCGTAGTGCCTGAACCATAACGTAAATCGATATTCACCCCAGGGTTTGTCGCTGCATTCGTTCCCGTTCTGGTTGAACTAGTATCACTCGTGTCAGTTACACGCCCTAAATCAACAAGATGATTTTCCGTGCCATCTTTACTCTTGGTCGTTAAAACAATGCCTTCACCTTGCTGTAGATACATATAGCCATCAGCAGAAAGATTAAAGTTAAAATCTTTTAATGTCAGATTATGATTATTTAAGCCATAACTGATACTGGCGTTTTGCAAATTGAGATCAAGATGAGCCTTGGCATCTCGATTAAATAAACCGTTGGTCGTTTCTAAATTTATAACAAAAGGTGTAGTGGTCTTAATACCCAAAGAACCTAGACTTTGTTTTTTATCAGTAGTGCATGAATCACAAATGAGCATAATGTCTTTTACAGTTGCCTGAAAAGGAGAAACACTTGCCCTTATTTTCACACCAGCACCATTGGTCGTTGCGCCTACATCAAAGTCCAACTGACTCATTATATTAGTTTGACCATTACCAGTAACCACAACGTCCGAAAGCCCCAGTTTCATATTGCCAGTATTGGTATAGTCCACCCAGTTCGCTTGATTAATTGTCGCTTTCGATATTTCATGGGTGATGGTAATGCCATCCTGTCCAGTCACATGACTAAGAGTCTGATCTGTTAGCTCTTGAATTGCATAACCATATTGCGCAACCAACACACAGGCAGTCAGTATATTTAATTTTATTATTTTCATTTTAATATCCCTATTCTTCAATCTTGAGCTGACTAGCAGCGACTGGTTGCTGTCCCTGCGCAGTTATAACTAAAGATTTTAAGATTCCCTGACATATGCAGGTTGCCATGCATATTTAATCCCATAAATCCAGTCTCAGCACCTTTGTCAAATGCTGGTACATCTTGAGTCGAATTAAACTTTGCATATGTAGTAGCATCCAGATAACCTGCTTCACCTGTTTTATCTGTTTCCACAGCTAAACTAGAAAAGCCTAAATTCCTTATTTTGAGAGGCTTATCATCATAGAAACTCAGCTTCATTGCTGTTTGAGGCAGGCTATCCTTGTTTAAAATAGTTGATCCATCCAGTGAAAATTTATCAATTTGAAGTGTGCCTTGTATTTGTTTAAAGACCAGCCATTTTTTATTGCCAGAACTATCAGCATGATTATTCGGCGCAATCGCTAAACGACACAAAACATTGTTTGTACATGCATATCCATAATTTGCTGCGGTAGTAACCCCAGAAGAATCCACTGTTGAAATCGCATTTAAACTCATATCATTTGCATATTTATGATTTAGAGACAGGGTCCAATTTAAATCTGCACCACCTTGACCAACAACAGATTGCATATCGTCATTATTTAAATTTGATAAGCCAGCTTGTGTAAAACCAGAAGATAGCAACAATACAGAAGTCATTAATTTTCTTAACATTGTAAAACCCCTATAGTCCTGTTGTTTTAAATTTTAAATGCTGAATCAACACCCCATCTATCGCTGCAGAGCCCAAATTAACAGGGGTAGCCCCTACAGTTGAACTTTTAAACATAATACCGGTAGCTGTACTATCACGGTTAGCAATTAAAGTATTCGCTGTATCACGTGCCACAGTGCCCATGGAAATACTGCTATGGGTTGCGCTTGTACCTTGATAACTCGTGGCATTAATTTGTGAGACATTACTTCCACAAACACTCACATTACATGTAGACCCTTTATACTGAGTCGCAAGTGTAGTTAGAACCGACTGATTATTAATTGAATATTTGGTTGGAGAGCTTATAGCGCCTGTATTTACCAATTCAACATAGCCCTTGCTCACATCGTCTTTTACATAGGTTCCTGCAGGATCCGCAACGTAACTCGTCACTTTAGTTGTTGCATTAACATCTTTTCGGTAAAGCGTTGAGACACTGGAGAAATTCGCAGTGCTATAGTAAGTGCCTGATTTAGATTTATAGTATCCACCGGAAGTATCCGCTCCATAAGTTGCTTCTGTATCCTTATAATAGGTATAAATTTTATTATAAATACTATCAACTTTTGGGAGTGATGTTACTTCTAGAATAATGTTTTTTCCTTCAGATCCTACAATAAAGGGTTGATACATATTTCCTAATACCAAGTTTATATTTGGACTATATATATACAGACCTTCTGTACTATCAAAAGTTGGAGCTACAGAACGATCTAAAGCAGGAGTAGAATAGGTACCGTCATTCGTAGCAGCCGTGCTAATTCGTATTGCTTTTGCAGCTAAATTTGTGTCTGTTGATTTTATATTCTGTGGATTATCATTGGTATTCAGACGTAAGATACTGGCAATCCCCAATGTTTGATTTTGTTGTGCCACACTCGAACTTTGTGTCTGAAACAAACGTACTTGCGAACCATTTAAGCTCAGACCATTTGCAACAAATTGTAGACGTAAACGCTGGTTTTTATCCAAATTTTGGTCATTTGAGCTATCTCCACTCACTGGAGATGCTACAGGTGCTCCGGTAATAATATTCACCGCATTACTTGATCCCCATTTACGAGAGAAAGCATCTAACCAAAAACCTAATTTAATATTATTATCACTTTCGTCCGCAGCAACCGTAACCAATGGTGCTTCTAATGCCAGATAGCCAATATCTGCAGCTGTATTTGTTGATTGGAATTGCTGAACCTGTTTTTCTGTACCAGCTCTAAACAACCATGGATTGGCTGCACTTCCCCAAGTAAAAACTTGGTTACTATAACGTTGATTTAATTGATCATTACTTTTAGACAGAGCCAAACCATAAATAAAAATATCTGCTTTGGTCTGCTTGGCAGCTGCCTGAGCTGAAGTTACTGTTGAAGCTAAACCTGCGTAATTTTCACCTGTCGGAATAAGACGAATGAAACCTGTATCACTTGTTGATGCAGTTAATAAGGCTGCAGCATCGGTGGCTGTACCATAAGTAGATGCTGCTGAAACATCTTTGGCACCCTGAAAGACCATTTTAAAATTTTCGGGTAACAATGCAATCCCTTCGCCGGTTGTATCAGCAAGGTGATCATCGGATAAAGATTCAAGCGCATAAACTGACGGGCTTAGTAACACTGCGATTACACTGGCCAAACAGGATTTTTTGAATCCTGCATTCTTCCAACTTTGAGTCATCACGACCTTCCTTTTTATCAGATGCTCCGCATCATTATTTTTCATTCATCCTAAGCTTGGTATGTCGAATTTTTATTAATTTGTCATTACAACAATGTTCTTACCAAGTTTTTATAACTTTTTATTATGCTGAATATTGATGCAATTGCAAAAAAAACTGGTCGAATGAAGCCAGTTTCCGATGAATGAATCAGGCAAAAAATAAGCGGACCAAAATGATCCGCTTATTCAATTATTTATACAACTTAGGCTTTAGGTAAAGTGACCCCGGTTTGCCCCTGATATTTACCACCACGGTCCTTATAAGATGTTTCACATACTTCATCAGATTCGAAGAATAACATTTGTGCTACACCTTCACCTGCATAAATACGTGCTGGCAAGTTGGTAGTATTTGAAAACTCCAAGGTTACATGACCTTCCCATTCAGGTTCCAGCGGTGTCACATTGACAATAATACCGCAGCGCGCATAAGTCGATTTACCCAAACATACGGTCAAGACATTGCGTGGAATACGGAAATATTCAACAGTACGGGCCAAAGCAAAAGAGTTTGGCGGAATGATACAGACATCCGATTCAATATCGATAAAGCTGTTTTCATCAAAGTTTTTTGGATCGACAATTGCTGAATGTACATTGGTAAAGACTTTAAATTCACGTGCACAACGAACATCATAACCGTAGCTTGAAACCCCATAAGAAATGAGTTTTTCACCCGCTTCGTCATAACGCACTTGGTTTTCTGCATACGGTTCAATCATGCCGTGTTTTTCGCTCATTTCGCGAATCCAACGATCAGACTTAATTGCCATTATTTCAATCCAAAAATAGTTAATTCGATTATTGCGCTGTACTTTAACTGAAATTGGCAGTAATGGAAATGATGATCAGGCGATGATGCGATTTTTTACAAAATGTGCATTTGTATCGCCCAAATTTAAAACCTTAAAAAATTTAAAAACTTAAAATAGCTGAATAACTTAAGGGAATTGAAAAACTGATCAACACTATTGAAGCAGTTTTTTGCAAGTTTGACTGATTGAGCCAGCGCACTTTATTGGATGCCAAAACGGAACCGATAAAAATCCAGAACAAGGCAATCGGGACAATTAAAATCAGGAACATGGCAATATGCGCAGCATAATCATTCACACTGAGCCATGCAGTGCTTGGAAAAACAGCCGAAGCAAACAGTAAGGCTTTAGGGTTCAATAGTGTGGCACAAAATAATTCACGAGGACGAATGGTAGGCAGATTAAAGCTCGCTTCAATATCTGCGGTTTTCCAGAGTTTAACTGCCAGAAAAATGATATAGCACGCACTCATGAGTTTTAAGATGGTCGGTACTATTGGAAATTGAGTTGAGACAGTCCCAATGATCACGCCCCAAACAGTAATGGCGATGAGGTAGCCACAAGATTCGGCAGGAATCAAACGTAAAGAGTTACGCACACCGACCTGAATACCGGAAGATGCCAATAAAGTATTGGTTGGACCAGGAGTCAATAAAATGGTAATGACTAAACCAATAAACAGCCATGAAATCATATGCGTTCTCTCTATAGAGTGCGCGAAGAGTAAATCAGTTTATTGTACTTAGCAATTGAGGAATTTTATATCTTTTTCAAAGTGCCCACACTTAAACAATAACTATATAATTTTCAATAAATTAAATTACATAGTTCAAGTATAACTCCAGCGTCATTTGTTATAAAAAATTTCAAAATTGATATTTTTTCAACATTACTGTCGGCTTTAAGTCATACTTAAGCTGTATATGGTGATCTATTCAGGCACAATAGCTTATTCCTCAAGTACCTATTCGTATGGCAAAACAATTCTTTCAATCATGGCTTCCTTCTCCCCATAAAATTGCGGAGATGAAAGTGATGAAGATTTTTGGTCAACGCACCTTAAATCCACTACTCTGGTATGTGAACAGAAAGTCGATTTCAAAAGCTGTTTTTATAGGGACCTTTTGGGGCATGTTACCTTTGCCGTTTCATAGTATTTTGATTGTGCTGACGGTATTATTATTTGAAGTCAATTTACCAGTGAGTTTATGTCTGGCTTGGTTAACCAATCCATTTACCCTGGTTCCAATCCTGTATCTTGGTTTTTGGTTAGGCACTAAAATATTCGGGGTCAACATGATTGATCAGGATATGCTCCTAGGCGTACTACATCAGATCAGTCACTGGATTACCCACTTTGGTAGCGGCCACATTGATTTTAGTCTGGCGAAAATTCTTTTATCCGGGCTGTTATTAGAAGCCTTTATTTTTGCCGTTATACTATATGTGATTACACGATTATTTTGGCGTTGGAATATTGTTCAGCACTATAATCGGCGCCGGTTTATGAAATAATCGCCAGCATCTTCTGCTCCTTCACATTTTCCTCCACTTAGACATCATCTAATCCTAAAAATTATTATTGATTATTTTATAAATATTTCTCACCGAGATAAAAAAAGCCCAAACCAGGTTGAGCTTTTTTAATAGTGCTATTCAATTCAGCATTAGAAAATTCGGTTTTTTGGCTTTTCTACTTGAGGCAATTGATCGGCAATTTTTTGCGCAATCGCCATATAGCTTTCAGCCGCATCATCACCAACCAGTACGGAAGGCTTCCCGGCATCGGCATTTTCACGAATCTGCACATTTAAAGGCAAACGACCAAGCAGTGGAATATGGTATTGTTCCGATAACTTATCACCACCACCGGTACCAAAAATCTGTTCTTCATGACCACAGTTGGAACAGATATGCGTCGACATATTTTCCACCACACCCATGACCGGAATTTGCACTTTATTGAACAGTTCAATGCCTTTGGTCGCATCCATAAGCGCCACATTTTGCGGTGTAGTCACAATCACCGCACCTGTCACTGGAATGCGCTGTGCAAGGGTCAACTGAATATCACCTGTGCCCGGCGGCATATCAATCATCAACACATCCAGATCTGGCCATAAAGTTTGATTAAACAGCTGCATCAATGCACCGGTGGCCTTAGGACCACGCCAAGCTACAGGCGTATTGTTATCTCCAGTTAAATGCCCAATGGATAACACTGCCATACCATAGGCATCAATCGGCACAAAATTTTCTGCTTCAATCATAGGCGTACGGCCAGCATTACCAAGCATAGTCGGAATACTTGGTCCATAAATATCGGCATCCAAGACTCCGACTTTTAAACCCAGTTTTTGCAAGGCCAATGCCAGATTAACCGTTGTGGTCGATTTACCCACCCCACCTTTACCGGAAGATACCAAGATCACATTTTGGATACGTGGATGTTTAGGCACATCGCGTTGTTGGGGAGCTGCTTTCTGAATCGGTTGATTGTTTGGATCTTCATCCTGTTTGGCTGCAGCCGGTGCTGTATTTCCGGAAGCATCCACCACAGGCGGAAGTTTTTGAGCTGATGATGGTGTAGCCGTCTGAGCATTACTGGCGCAGCTATGTCCCTGTTTGCCATGATCATGGTTAGAGCAGCTTTCACCCTGAGCATGCTTTTGCTGTATCACATGCATATTCAGTTCCTGGATACCACATTTTTCCAGTGCATCGGCCAGATCATCATGAATTTTTTGTAAATGATCCGCCTCTTCAGGATAGGTATTAATGGTAATTTGTAAGATACGACCTTCAACATTCACCTGGGTAATTCGGTCTTTCAGTGCATGATTGGAGTTGGGCAAAATATAGCTTTGGAGCACATTCTGGATTTCTTCTTCCTTCACCTCCTGAGCTGGCGAAAAAACAGATTTAAGCGAAGAAAGCCACGACATAAGTTTACTCCAAGTATGGATATACAGCTGAATAGCATAGTTTAACTTTAAATGCAGTGAAGGTTAAGCAAAGTTAAGCTCTGCTTTTACAAAGTTGCAAAAAAATCCAACTTCATTACTTGGTTTTAACTTCTAGCTGGTATTGAATATGCATTCAATCATTTTAAACTCCCCTTTTCTCTAGAGCTCAATCATTTCCCACATGAAGCTAAACAGACAGGTAAAATAATTATTTTGTAATAATTTTCATACAAAAATGCTTGTATTTTGTGCTTTATTTTAGCTACATATTATTAAATTTATTAGAATTATTCTTTGGGGATTCCATGCGTTTGAAAGGCTTACTACCATTTATTTTTATCTCGGCGATGGGCTTTGCTCATGCAGCAAACGAGACCTCATCCATACGCACACCTGCTGGTCAAATAATCAGCTTAGGCGACTCCTTTACAGATATGGAAAACCGTATGAAACTATCTCCAACATCAATGATTACACATGAAATCATTGAAGGTAAAAATTCGGCTTTAGCCATGGATTATCGCTATGAAATCGAGAATATGATTTATACGATTACCATTATTAATGATCAGGTTAAAAAAATTGAATGGCTCAATACAGATCAGGACATTAAAGATCCGCTCAAGAAAAGCTGAAAATTACTTTTTTATAGATCCATCTAGATAAGCAATATTTCCCCACACTTTTTCTTTGATTAATCTACCTATATCTGTGCAAGGTTTACCTATGATAATTAATAGCAAAGCTTAAAGATGACGATCTTTAAGCTTCAACCTTACTGAATTTTCAATTGAACAATCTATGACAGAGCATGCACTGTCTGGGGTCAAGTCAGAAAAACTGATTTGATCATCCGCCTTGCAGCAAACCCAACATAATCTTGCTACTTTTATTTAATCAATCCTTATTTAACCGGTATCATTAAGTGCTGATAAGGTGTTCCTGACCACATTACATAAGGTGCTCCAGTGTCTGGCTGTGCAGTTTTAGGATACATATCATAGAAACTTTGCTCTGCCCCAACAATCATCACATGCGGGCCTGTCTTGATCCAGTGGTTACCAGTTGTAGGTTTTTTTGCATAAGGATCTACATTGCTGGCATCTGTTCCTCCCTCCAGCATGTACATTAAACCAATCTTACCTGCCATCGGTGTTTTGTGCCCCATCCAGGCCTCGGCCCATTCTAGAGCTGCTTTGTCCATGCACATGGGATCCGGGCCTGGAGTCGTCGGATTGTCAGGCATGCAAGTAAAACCATTGTGTCCTTTGCGCAAGGTTCGCATCTTTCCGTCCCCTTCCACGACCACGATAGTCGCTGCAGCACCGACCTTTTTCGGTGCTGCACTCATTGCACTGGCAATATCTTTTGTATTGGCCGTGGAAGAAGCTTGCTCGGAGCTTGCTTTAGCACCCTTGGTCATTTGGTCGGCAGCGAGTGTGGTCGTTATGGATAGTGTAACCCATCCGGCAATGATGAAAACTTTAGAAAAATTCATGACAGGTTCTCCTTGCATCATGAGTAAAAACACATTGATACAACCAGATCAGACCTAATAATTGATCACGTTATAAGTTCCTGCTCGGCGACTTAAATGCAAATAAATGACTCATTTTCAAAATTTTTTAATCCGTTTAGCCATTCCGAATGGCTTAATAACCGATTTTTTCCAACTATAGATCTACCGGTCTCTAGACAGCTGTTTGCCCTGCAGCATTCCAGCTCGCCTTCAATATCATTATTTTTAATCATTATGATCAGGTCAATGCGATGTACTACAAACTACATTTTTCCAGAATAAAAAATTATTGGGTCACAACAATTTACAGATATAGAGAAAAAGCCAACTGAAAAATTGCAGAATATTTCACATAACATTGCGTATTTCTCAATCTGTATAAAAGCATAGTTGTGCTAATAGTTCGGATACACATTTAAATCAGCTTATTTGACTTTGATTTTATTTCATCTTTTAAATTCTATTTTCTGAATAATTTATGTGGAACCTAAGTCTAAATTTTTCATTTCATTAAAAAATTAAACCAGAAAAATAAAAATGGAATTGAAATATTTCAAGCTAAAAATAGATTAAATTTGATACTCTTTTGCAAGAAATACAGTACGAGAAACAATCTTGAAAAAAAAATGAAATTAGTGCAAATTACACGCAACTCAAAAATGTTTCAAAAAATATACAAATAATCACATTATGAATAAAGAATCTTTTGTTTTTTGCATAGGGATAATCTCAAGCATTTTATCAATCTCATGTTCGAATCACGTACATGCTGATGATTTATCAACTTTATTTGTAAAAGCAAAAAAGTTTTCACCTCATCTTCCCCTTGCATTGAGTCAACAAGAAATCGTCAAACAGAAAATCAATCAGGCGAAAGCTGCCAATGAGCCAAAAATAAACTTTACAGCTCAAGAAAAAAAAGGGATTAGCGCACGAGATGCAGGAAAAGAAATCGATTATCGTCTTCGAAATTATGCGATTCAGATGTCATTTCCAATCATTAATATGTCTATACAAGAAGAAATCTCATCTGCACAGATATCTGAAAAAGTTGCATTGGTACAATATCAAGCAACTCATGATGAATTACTATTAAATATTGTTGACCAATATTTCAAGATACTCAATCTGGATTCTAAATACCAATTGATGCAGCAGCAAAAAAAATTGATCTATGAACAAAAAAGAATGGCTGCTGCCAATTTCGATCAAGGCATGGTTTCAATTACTGACTTAAAAGAAGCTGAAGCCAAACTTGCCACTCTACAGAGTCAGGAACAAAGCCTGTATCTAGAAATATCCCGCGAAAAAAATATTTTATCGCAATTCATAGGAACTGGTGATTTCACAATTCAGCAAATTCAAAACTCACTTGCCGTGCTTCCGATTTTGTCCATATCAGATCAAGATTTTTTTTCTCAACTTTTATTAAAGAACAATAAGCAAATTCAAATATCGGAACTCAATTTAGAAGCAACAAAAATAGAGTTAAAACAAGCAAAAGCAGCGAGATACCCAAACTTAAATTTTTCAGCCAAACTCAGCCGAAATTTTGAATCTCAAGATACTGCTTTTTCAAATAAACAGGATGGCTGGGACTATTTATACGGGTTTGAATTAAATGTGCCCATGTATAACTCCGAAACCCATTTTAAGATTAAGGAGAAACAGGCTTCCCTTGATAAAAGTAAAAATGAATTAAACTTGGCAATTCAAAAACAACAAAGCCAAATGCTTGAAAGTTTCTACACGACGCTTTCATCAATGTCTAAAGCCAATGGTATGAAAGAAGCAGAATCTTCCTTAATGGTTGCATGGCAATCCAATAAACGGGCATATGAAGTAGGTATGCGCGTGAATGCTGATGTACTAGAAGCACAATCAAAATACTTTGAAATCAAACAGGAAAGAATAAGTGCTTGGTACGAAGCCTGGCAAAATTACATTAAATGCAAAATCATACTCGGTACTTTCACAGATGCAGATTTAGTAAATATAGATCAAATTTTTTACGCACAAAGCTAATAAATTAAACGTATATGACAGACAATAATATGCAAGAACAAACTATAAAAATGCCCGAACCCATTCAACACTGGTTGAATAATCTGAAACAACTAAATATTAATGTGATTGATGTTTGCTTTGAAAATTTTTTAAGTTTTGGAACCCATCAATTTAAAGATATTTCACAAGAAAAATGGAACAGCATTAAAACGTTGCTGTCTCAGGAAAAACCAATTCATCTTCAAAGCTGGAATTCAGGCTATTTACTGGGCTATCGGCTTAACCAACAAGATGCTCTATCCTGTTTTGGTCTTTATCTTGCTCCACCTATTCATGAAGCTACCTTAGAAATCATTCGTACCAGTCTGGGATGGTTGTTTTATCAACATCAGACCCAGCAATTACAGCAAGCATGGAATTCTGAACAACTGCTTGAAATTTTTGCATATGTTATCAATCAGTCAGAATTTCGAATTGCAGCCCAGGAATGGATCAATCAAACCACGACCTATATTCGAAACCAATTTTCGGAATATGAAAACATTCAATTGAACTATTTTTATGTTCAACCAGCAGATCATGTTGAATGGTTAGTTTCATCAGATTTGTCCTGGACTGAAAAAGGTTCTGCCGATATGCAGAAAATGAAGGAAATTGCACTTCAAGCAGTGATGCTACAACATGAAATTCATGAACCTTTTTGGTGGGCTTATCCCATTTTTAATCATGGTGTGGTACAGGCTGTGCTTGTGGCAAAAGACCGTAAATTTGAGCAAAAATCTGACCATACAGCACTTACGATATATCTAAAAAACAATGTTGACTTAATGCAGCCATTATTAACATTATGGAAAAAAGCAGAGCAAGGTCTGGTTCAACACAGTATTCACACGGGTCGTCATTTTTTGGGTAAATATACCCAACAAGGTCACTATGCCTGGAAAATAGTCAGCCTATTATTAGGCATCTTTCTAATCGGCATTACTCTAATTCCTGTCGATAAGCTGGTGACTTCAAATCTGAATGTTGAAGGAAAAACCAGGTGGATCATAGCAGCACCGATGCAAGGATTTATCACGCAAGTACTGGTACGTCCAGGCGATAAAGTCAAAGCCAACCAGACCTTAATCAAACTTGATGATACTGATTTAAAAATTCAATTGGCTGAACAACAAAGCTTACTTGATCAGGCACAGCATCAATTTCGTGTGGCTATGGCTGAACAGAACCTGACAGATAGCGGTCTCGCTACCAATCAGATAAGACAGCAAGAAGCTAAAATACAAACCATTCAAAGAAAATTAATACAGACCAATATTGTTTCACCCTTGCACGGGACAGTGATTGACGGCGACTGGGTACAACAAACAGGCACACCTATAGAAACAGGAAAAGAGCTGTTTCAAATCGCATCGCAGGATGCTTATAAGGTCATATTGCATGTTGCAGATCAAGACATTCATCTGGTTAAAACCGGACAGAATGGTGTTTTGAAACTCACCAGCTTTCCTGATCAAACTTTTAAGTTCAAAGTCACACGCATTACGCCAGTTGCAGCGGTTCAGAATAATATCAATGGATTCAGGGTTGAAGCGGCTTGGCAAAACTCCCCTCCCGCCCTTACTCCAGGCATGCAAGGTGTAGGGAAAATTACCGTTGGAAAAACCAATTTGCTGTTCCGCTGGTCAAGAGATTTCATCAACTGGATGAAACTCAAAATCTGGTCTACCTGGTAATTACATGCAAAGCCTGTTTTCTGAACATTGGCATGTGGTTCGCCATCTGAGACCTCAGCTACGCCAGAATGTAGAAGTATTACCACGTATCCTGCGTGGGAAATCATGGTTTCTGCTGTTTGAGCCGATGTCACAACGTTTTGTTCGGGTCAACCCTGAAACTTGGTATGTCATTACTTTATTGGACGGTCAATTCAATGTTGAGCAAATATGGGATAAGGCCGCAGAACATATTGAACAGCAAAATGTTCAGTTTAATCAGCAACACAGAGCCATCAGCCAAAATGAATTGGTTCAATTACTCAGCCAATTGTATAGTAATGACCTACTACAGACAGAAGTTTCGTTTGATGCAGAGGAAATGTCCAAACGCTATAAAAAGCACAAATTTAATAAACTCAAACAGTCTTTTCTAAATCCGATAAGTCTCAAAGTTCCGCTCCTGTATCCAGATGCTTTTTTCAATCAATGCAAAAAACTTTCACGCTCCATCTTTAACGTATGGGGAGTTGTATTGTGGCTATTCATCGTTATTCCAGCTTTATTGTTGTTGGCAGAAAACTGGCAGAGTCTAAGCAGTAATTTATCAGATCGGGTTCTTTCAACCAGTAACCTTTTTATCCTTTGGCTGACCTATCCCATTGTGAAAATTATTCACGAATTTGCTCATGGTCTTGCCATTAAAGCCTGGAATGGAAATGTCCGGGAAATGGGCCTGATGTTTATTCTGTTCATCCCCATTCCTTATGTAGATGCGTCTTCTTCTTACCATTTTGTATCCAAGTGGCAAAGAATTGCTGTTTCAATTGCTGGAATCATGATGGAGTTGTTACTCGGTGCCATTGCGATCTACTTATGGGTTTCTACCGAAACAGGGCTCGTCCATGCCTTTGCCTATAATGTCATCTTCATTGCCGCCGTCTCTACAGTACTGGTCAATGGCAATCCCTTAATGCGCTATGATGGCTATTACATTCTTTCAGACCTACTGGAAATTCCGAATCTTGCTGGTCGGGCAACAAAATACTGGGTTTACCTTTCAGACAAGTATATTTTTGGAGCCAATACTGCTCAGCCCCCGTTTGCCGCAGAGAAAGAACGGTTCTGGCTTATCGTGTACGGATTTTTCTCCCCCCTGTACCGTATTAGTATCATGCTGGGTCTGATCTGGTTTGTGGCACAAAAATATTTCATGTTTGGTGTCTTGCTCGCCATTCTTTCTGCATTTATGACCATTGTCATGCCTATATACAAAGGCATTAAGCATATTTATCAGGGGGCAAGTTTGTCCAAATATCGCGACCAGGCTATTCAACGTTTTCGTTGGATCATGCTATCCCTTATTTTCATCCTCTGCATTTTACCATTTCCCTATTACACCACTCAGCAAGCGGTGGTCTGGTTACCCGAAGAATCCATGATTCGGGCCATGGAATCAGGCAGCGTAAAAACAATTCATTTAAACAATAATAAAATTGCAAAAAATCAGATTCTTTTTACTCTGGAAAATGCTGAACTCACTGAAAAATACAACTTGCAAAAATTACAGGTTGAAGAAGCGGATTATAAAATTCGGCAGGCTTCTCTGGATGATGTGCAATTGCGTGAAAAACTTGAATTACAAAAACAAGGACTCGATCAGCAGCTTCTGCAATATCAACTCAAAGTAAATCAACTAAATATACATAGTCCGATTGCTGGACACTGGTTTGCAAAAGATCATATCGAGCAGGATCATCGGTTTTATAAACGCGGTGACATTATCGGTTATGTGATAGACCAGCCTGCTCAGCTTATTCGCAGTGCCGTTGTCCAGCAAGATTATGAATTGATACAGACCCGATTAAAAGGTATTGAAATCCGTTTTAAAAATCATTTTGATACCATTTACACTGGAAACATTGTCAGAAGTACACCACAAACCCAAAAGAAACTTTTCTCCACGGCTTTGGGTAGTCAGGCAGGCGGAAATATTACCGTTGATCCAACCGATCAGGACGGCGCTTCTGCCTTACAGAATTATTTCGATCTCGATATTCAGTTGTCTAAACCCATAGACTCGAACGTGTTTGGGGATATTGCATATGTACGATTTGACTTGGGCTATTCACCTTTAGCATTGCAATGGATTAGAAAACTTCGTCAGTTATTCCTGGAGCAATTCTATGTCTAACCTGAGCGTGATTAAAAATCTGTCCTTACATCCGTTTTACTTGTCCTACGTTTCAAGAGAAGAACAACAGGATCAGGAATTGCATAAATTTGAGATCTTTTTTTCAAATTTGATGGGATGGATTCCTGCGAAAAAAATTTCACGAAAAGTCATACAGCAATTTTCCCAAAAAATTATTGTGCATAAGGCTGCGCTTAGCCAACTAGATCATAAGCAACTGGTCAAGACGTTTAATGAAGCTTTGAGCTTATTATCAACAGTCAAAGCAAGTTATGACAATGTGGCCATCGCCTTTGCCTGTATAGGTGAAGCCATTTCAAGAGTGTTTAAGATATACCCTCATCCGGTCCAGTTTATGGGAGCCTATATTCTTTTAACTGGCCGGCTCGCTGAAATGCCTACAGGTGAAGGTAAAACACTGGTTGCTGGCATAGCAGCAACGTTTATGGCAGCTACTGGTAATTATGTCCATGTACTGACGACTAACGCCTATCTTGCACAACGTGATGAAGAAGAATTGCGCCCATTATTTGAATTTTTTCATTTAAGCAGCGGTTCAATTAACAGTGAAATGGAAATCCCTGAACGAAAGCAGAATTACCAGAAACGGATTTGCTATGTCTCTGCCAATGAAATTGTATTTGATTACCTGAAAGATCATATTTCCGGTAAAGGCACCCAGCCGCGTCAGATTGAAAATTTACGCAATTTAAGTTTTGGACAGTCTGCAGCAGAAGACATGATTGTTCCTGCATTGCATTTTTGTATCGTTGATGAAGCTGACAGTGTATTTATTGATGAAGCTCAAACCCCGATGGTGATTTCACAGGAAGCTGAAGGCTTGATCGAACCGGAGGTGATTCACTGGGCTATTGCACAGGCCAGACAACTTCATCCAGATACTGATTTTGAGATTCGGGAAGCTGAACACCACATTCACATTGAACATATTCCTGAACAGAAGCAGGTTGCCCTGCCCGATGCCATCCGCCCGATTTGGTACAATCATGCCTGGAAAATACTTCTGGTTCAGCAGGCGCTGACGGCATTACATCTTTATCATAAAGACCAGCAGTATATTATTCAGGACAATAAAATTCAGATTGTAGATGAAAGTACGGGCCGTATCATGGCAGATCGCTCATGGGAACAGGGACTGCATCAGCTGATTGAAGCCAAAGAAGGCGTTGAGCTGTCTAAAGGACGAGATACGCTGGCAAAGATGACTTTTCAGCGTTTTTTTAGAAGATATCTGCTTTTATCTGGTTTAACGGGAACGGGACTGGAAGTTTCCCGTGAACTATGGATGATCTACCGTTTAAAAGTCTGTCAGATTCCTCCAAATATTCCGTCAAAACGTCAGCAGTATAAACACCGCTATTTCAAAACCAATGAGCAAAAATATAAGGCCATTGCCAGTCATGCTCAGGCTATCGCACATCAAAATCGTGCAGTATTGATTGGAACCCGAAGCATCGAAGCATCAGAATCCATTGCTGAAGCACTCACAAACTTAGATATTGACCATATTGTACTAAATGCCCGTCAAGATGCTCAGGAAGCGGCAATCATCGCCGAAGCAGGTCATAGCGGTAAAATTACTGTGGCAACCAACATGGCAGGTCGCGGTACAGACATCAAACTGCGCCCTGAAACCAAACAGGCCGGCGGCTTACATGTCATTTTGACTGAATTCCATGAATCTGCCCGAATTGACCGGCAGCTTTATGGACGGGCTGGACGTCAAGGAGATCAAGGATCATGTGTTGCCTATGTCTGCGGCACAGATGATTTATTACAACAAAATGCCAAATGGTTTGTCTGGTTACTCAACCTCATACCACTTATTTTTATCCAACATTACTTACTCACTCTTGCAGTTAAACACATGCAGAAAAAATGCCAGAAACGAGCTTACCGTAACCGGATAGCCATGTTTAAACAGGACAAGAAGCTCAACTCACAAATTGGTTTTGCGGGGAAAATTTACTAAATGAAATACTCACTACTTTTACTCGCCGGCATCAGCTGCCCTATTTTTGCAAATACGGTTAATTTCGCCTGCATGGTTCAGCCTGCACAGATTGTAGAAATCAGAAGTCCTGTGACCGGGACTTTACAGCAATTACATGTTAAAGCTGGCAGTACAATCAAGAAAGGTCAGATTCTGGCTCAAATAGAAGCCAATGTTGAAAAGTCAGCCACCCAAACTGCTTATTACCGTACTCAAGTAAAGGGAAATGTCGCAACAGCCCAATCTAAAATTACTCATGCTACAAAAAAAGCTGAGCGTATGAAGCAACTAAGTGCTGAGAATTTTGTTTCAAGGCAGGCTTATGATGATGCAATCAATGAACTGAGTCAGGCTCGAGCAGAACTTCAATTGGCCAAAGAAAATTTGAAACAGGCAGAATTTGAATATAAGCAAAGTCAGGCTGACTTGAATCGCAGAAAAATTTACAGCCCGTTTAATGGGGTGGTCATGCAGCAATATATTTACGCTGGAAGCATGGTTGGACCAACTGAAGGAAAAAATCCAATTCTAAAAATAGCCCAGACTGATCAATTTAAAATTAATGCCATTATTCCTTTAAAATATTTCCGCTCAATTAAAAAAGGGCAAGTTGTCAAAATTGTACCTGAGGCACCTTTTGACAAATTTATAGCGACGGTAAAGCTTGATCATGTCGATCAGGTCATTGATGCCAGTTCTGGAACATTCAGTGCAGGTACTACAATTTTGAGTAATTCTGTAAAATTTCCAAGTGGAATCCGTTGTAAGATGTACTTATAAAATCTATTTTTAAAGAGTATCTCTTAATATAAGTTACTTAGAAGTATTAATAATTTCTTCATTTATTTACTTCTAAGATTTAGGGCTGAAATGTAACACTACCCTTCAGCCCTTCTTTTGATGTTACTATTTTTCTAAAATATCCTTTATTTCTTTCTCTAATCTTTCATGAAATTGTTCTAAAGTCATATTCTTAAAAAATCTATTTCTATTTACATATGGCAAAGCTTCCTGCATCAATTGATTATATAAAGGATCATTAACATACTTTGCTAACACTAAACGTGAGATAGCACCTAGACCTGTGATATATTCTTTTTCATCTCCATGATTCAACCACTGATTTAAAGTTTCCAGATCTTTATGTTTTTCTTCATCATAAATTAAAAAATCATAAACTTGTTGTAACACGTGCTGCAATTGTTGTGGATCATTAAAATGAATTGCTTCCCCCTCTATTCCATGAATATTGGGTAAATACTGCAAGGTATGATCATCTATAAAATGTTGGCGTAGTATACGGATTGCTTTTTCTGATGAAATTTGAATATAACTTCCCAAAGCAATTTGGCTATATGCTAAAACATTTTTTTTACTTGAACATAGTATTAATATACCTTCATATATTTGATCATTAAAATCTCGATGATATATAGTTTCGTTAAATTGATTTTTTTTTCTCTGCTTTATAAAATTTAAAGATTCTTTATTTAAATCTAACCACTGATCTGCAAAAATACTGAGCTTCTCTTGTGTTTGTGGTATAGCTTTAAATTGTAATAACTGTTCTCTTGATACTGCTTCGACAGAGCTTAACATCTGTTCAATACTTTTCTGATCGGGGAAAATAACATCCCGACTAAAAAACACATAATGTTTTGCATCAAAAGCAACGAGATTATACTTACGTAGTGTATCAACCAATATTTTATAAAGGTATTTACTTTTTTCCTGTATATATTCGATGACAAAAACATTTGTAGAAAAATTAAAAAAGCCTTTTACATTACTAAAGAACTGGATAATTTCTTCATCAAAGTTTTCTGCAAGTTCAGGATTAGTAACGATACCTTCAACTTCAATGAGCCAGTTTTTTAAATTTTCAGTGAAACCTATATCTTGAGGATGAGTTGCAAAGTACTCCGCCTGCTCCAATGTAGATATTGTTATTAGTGGGTTATGTTGTGTTGCATCCCAGACATAAAATAATGCAGACATACTATTCCTTAAATAATTTAAATTTCAAAAAAAGAGATACCCACTTATGGATATCTCTTTTACTTTAGTTATATCAATTTTTTCCAGTTCAGCTGGGCTTGCAATTCCAGTGCCTTAAGCCAGGCATCAGATTGTTTTTGCTCACGTAGTATTAGCCATTCATCATCTTCATCCTGACTTGATTTCAGAATATTAAAATCAATAGTGCTATTAAACTGAATTGGGCATGCCCACTGTGCTTGTACAGCTAAAGATACAGAAGAAATGTGATTGCTCCATGTAGAAACAAAGCCATTCAGCAGTTGCCATGGTGTTGCACATGCCGTGCCACCCAACATATTCACCTGAATTGTAGTCAGCTTGCTTGCACTGTGCTGATTACTTTGCTCGACCGCAGTAGCCCGAACCTGAACACTCATGTTCTGACTACTATTACTCGCAAATCGCAATTGAGTTGTATCCCACTGACTGATATCAATCCACTGCTGCGCCGACTGCACTGTGATATAGCGAGTACCATCAGTCAACACCGTACCCTGACTTAATCCAGAAATTTCCAGCTTGATCGTTTCAGAACCATCCAGATCGGTAGAACGTGCTGTCAGCACAGGTAAATACGTGGTTTGGCCAATTGCCGCATAAATAGTATTTGCCGTAGAAATATAAGTTTCTACCAAGCGAATATTGCTAATAAAGGCACTACGACCAGCCAGATTACCTTCAAGTTGAATGCGAAGTACACGCTCTTTGCCATTACCATTGAAGTCAATATTGTATTGCTGCCAATTTAATGCCGTCAGATCGCTTGCCGCATCGAAAGATGCAATGCGTTGCCCATCGAGGTAAATACCGATTCGACCATAATCTGCAATAAGACCTGGCAAGCCAGCCATCTCCAGACTCAAGTTATAGACATTACCATTGATGGTGCTGATACGTCTTTCAATGGCATTTTGTTGATACAAGGTATCCTTACCATCATTCAATCGAATCCAGGCATTTGATGTTTTGCCCTGCAAGCTGACCAATTTACCAGAAGCATTCTTAATCTGGTCTCCAGCATGCCATACCTCAAATGCATCAAGTTTCAGTAACTGGTCACTGTGTCCTGTCCAACCGTCTAGACTGCTACCATAAACAACGGTTGCATTTTTATTCAGTATGGCGTTATAGACACCGCTCCATTCCGTCTGGAACACTTGGAGGCTGGTTAAGGCATTTTTCGACTGTTGTGTTTCCAGAACAGGTGCATCTGCAACAGCAGCAATCTGTAATTTCAGCTCGTGAATTGCGGTCGCAACATTACCATTTGCACGTTCAATGCTGCTCGCAACAACCTGTACCTTAATTTCACCACTGAAATCTTTAGGCGGAGTCAGCTGCAGAGTTTGCATATTCCAGTCGGTAATATCTGCTACAGTTTTCTGTTCAGTCACAATAAACTGATGTGTACCATCTGTGAGCTGACTACCCACAGGCAATCCAACCAGAGCAACTTTCAACTGCTCCGATCCATCCACATCCTGCAACGTTGCCCGCAATTCAGGCAACAGCATGCTTTGATCTTCTTTACCCGTATTCAAGGATTTTTGGGTTGAAAGCACAATATTATCAATCATTGCTCCACGACCACTTAAGTGAGTCAGTGGCGCATCAATACGAATCTGGATATTTTGTGCTTTGCCCGTACCTACGAAGCTGAACTGTACATTTTTCCAGTTCAACTGGTCATTTGGACTGGTATTGGCATAAGTCGCAATGCGTTTACCATCGACATAAATTGCAATTTGGGTAAAGCATTCACTGAAGCCTAAACGACCTGCATAGTCGAAGCTCAAGTTATAGCTGCGGCCCAGCTCAGTTTCGACATTTCTAGAAATCCCGAGAGTCTGAGCCTGGAACAAGCCGGCATCGTTCAATTCTAGCCAATTTTGACCATTGCCTGCTTTTGCCTGTACAGTTTTTGCTATAGCAAAGGCATTATCCATACGGTCATTATTGCTCCAGATTTCAAAACCATCTGTACCAAACAGATTGCAATCCAGCCCTTTCAGTAAAGTCCAACCTTCAAACACATTTTGTTCAAGAAGCGTGGATGTTGAATCCTTATTAACGGCACTTTCCCATCCAGTCTGGAAGATAATTTCCTGAGTTGTGCTAGAACCTACAGATACAACAGGTTGATCAGCAACGGCTTCTATTTGAATATTCAGATATGCAGATTCGCTATAGAACTGACCATCAAATGCCTTATAGCCAATTTGAGCATAAATCTGCTTGTTATTACCTATACCTGCAATTAAAGCATCACTGGCTTCATTGGCAGCCGGAACAAATCGGATATACCCTGCATCAAAATCTGCTTGACCAAGTAGAGTCAGAGAAGAAACCCCGATCCATTGATTATCCTTAAACTGTTGTAATAATCCGCGTTCAGGCAATGAACTAATCAACAGTTTTAAAGTGTCGCCATCTATATCACTGAGAGCGAAATCCGACCATTTCAGGATCAGAGCCTGATCTTCCTGTCCCTGAATAGCATTAGGTTTCGCTATAGGCATGTCATTGACTGGGTTGATCGTAATATTGACATTCACAATCTGAGACTGGGCCTGTCCATCCGTGACGAAGTAACTGAAACTGTCTGTTCCATAATAATTTGCAACTGGCTGATACTGATATCGTCCATCTGCAAGCTGAACCAATTGACCACGGGTTGGCGCATTGGCAATCACTGTGCTTAAGCTGTCACCATCTACATCGGAAGCCGTCAGTAACAGGTTAAAGATAAGTGCTGTATCTTCATCCGTCACTAGATTCTGGGCAGACAATACCGGTGCGTCATTCACAGCATTAACAATAATCAGAATATTCACGGTTTCTGAATTAAGCTGACCATCTGTCACGTAATAACTGAACGTCACTTCACCATTGAAATTCGGCTCAGGAATGAAGTGGTAATAACCGCCACCTGCCGCTGTAAATTGTCCATGAAGCGGTGGTTCAGTAATGACGATACTTAACTGATCCCCCTCAACGTCGTGAGCATTTTCCAGCAGATTCAGCATTAACTGGCCATCTTCTACCATGGAGATAATACGTGGTGTCAGTGTAGGTTTATCGTTCACTGACGTAACAACCAGCAGCACATTTACCGTTTCAGACTGTAAAACCCCGTCCGTCACATAATAGCTGAAGATCACTTTACCATTAAAATTCGGTTCCGGAACATAATGATAAATTCCTGGCAGTGTTTCAGTTAATTGCCCATGCAATGGTGGATTCACAACCACAGCAGTTAGGTTATCTCCATCCACATCTTTGGCATTGCCCAATAAACTGAAGACAATTTCAGTATCTTCTTCCAGTATCTTGATCATCGGAGATGCCACAGGTGCATCATTCACGGCGTGGATGACTATAGATACCGTTACGATTTGAGAGTTCAGCTCACCATCACTCACCAGATAACTGAAACTGTCAGTTCCATTATAATTTTCATATGGCACATACAGATATGCACCGGTAGAGATTTGAGTTAATCGTCCGTTCTGAGGTTGCACCACAATAACCGCAGTCAGGTTGACACTGTCTATGTCTAAAGCTGTCGCAAATGGATTGAAGATCACTGAAGTATCTTCATCTGTCGCCAACTGCTGGGCACTAAGTTCTGGAGCATCATTCACAGCATGAATCACAATATTGACAGAAACAACTTGAGAACTTAATTCACCATCGCTCACGCTATAGCTGAAGCTGTCAGTACCATTGTAGTTGTTCGCCGGAACATATTGATAGCGTCCATCTTCAAGCAACTCCAGTCTTCCATGTATAGGTTGAGTCACGACTACAGCTGTAAGCACGTCACCATCTTCATCATGTGCAGTTGCCAGTAAGTCAATAACAATGCCTTGATCTTCATCAGTCACGATGTTCTGACCAACTAACTCTGGTGCTGTATTTGATGCCAATACCTTAATGCTGAAAGTATAGGTCTCAGAAGTTGCATCGCCATCAGAAAGCACAATACTGAAGCTGTCCGTACCAACAAAGTCTTTATCAACCAAGTAAACATACTGACCTGTTTGCGCATCAAAGCTGATCATACCAAACTCAGGCTGTACTGTGATTGAAACCTGAATATCATCATTTTCAATGTCTTGTACATACTGATCAAAATTCAGTACTAAAGGCTGTCCTGCAATGACTTCCCATTCAGGTTGTTGAACAAATTCAGGAGCATCATTCACAGATTGAATATCGAGTTTTACCGTTGCTACTTTAGATTCTGTGCCATCAGTCATCACAAAGTAATAACTAAATTGGTCTTCGCCAAAGTAATTTGCATGTGGTGTGTAGCTAAATTCACCATTGGCTTTCAGAATCAATTCACCATGTTGTGGCGCATTGACCAGTATGACATTGTCTACCGTCTGATGAATCAGCACATCATTATTCAGGACATTGCCTGAAAGTATTGCATCTTCATCCAGTGTGTACTGATCATTAATCGCCATACTTTCGGCAACCATACGAATGTTGCTGAGTGTCACATGACTGTCTGCTTCACCAAAACCGAGCAAGTCGAATGACAACAGGACTTCACGACCCACAAGTGCCTGATCCAGGTTAATGAAGAAGGTTTGGGTTCCATCTGCATTGATGATGCGCTCAATACCCTGAGCAAGTGAATATGTTCCATTGGCCTGCAGGTTAAACAGTGAATCGGTATTGTTTAAGTCATTTACTTTAAACAATGCTTCACCTGTTTGAGCATCCAATAAGGCGACTTCAAAAGCATCGTCAGGACGGTTGTTATAGTCTGACAATTGCTGATCTTTTACGGTAAAGGTCAGAACGCGGTCGTATTCACCTACTTTGAAGGCTTGGGAAAGGTTGGTGTGTTGCTGTTTAATCTCTTGTAAAATTACATCTTCAAATTTCTGAGAGACATTTCCAGATGTATTCCATGCAGTAGAAGTATTTTGGAACATATCCTGAATATTTAGTTCTGTACTATCCCAAGCTTTGCCACCAATAGGTTTAGCAACTAAAGTACCAACAATAAAATAATGGATATCAGAGCTTTGGCGTGGTAATTCTTCAGGAACTACCCAGCCGCGTAGATCTTCTGCAGTTGGTAATAACCGAATGCCAGGCTGAATAAATCCGCCCATCATCATTTTAGCAACAAATGTATCTGATAAACCAATAGTATGACCTAATTCATGAATTAAAACCGTCAAGAGATCAATTTGTCCAGCAATGATTCGATCTTCTGCCTCACCATAATTTGCAGTGGAATTTAAATCAAATTCATTGTGTTCAAATGGTGTTTCATCAATAAACCAGCCATAACCAGCCGCATTTGGAGATAGAATAATATGCTGACCATTTTCTACATAGGCAATGGTATTACCTATACCGATATCTTGAATATCAAGTGATACACCTGCAAACAAATCTGCACTCACACCTAAATTGACCCAATATTGCTGTGCAGTGTTAAATAGACTTTCAATTGTAATACGGTTAATCTGATACTGCTGCTTAGCGGCTTCAGAAATTAAAACCTGCATTTGTTGTGTTTTTTCGCGTTTAACTGAGCCATCGATAAACTGCGTATAGTTACTACTATTGACCACATAATATTTATCATAAGCAGTTGCAGATTTAATATTTTGTTCTGCAGTGCCCGAACTCGTAGATTTTTCGTAATAACGTAAATACAGTTCTATACTTCGGTTTACACCCACTACATTGCTACCAGATTTTACATCGCTTTGTTTATTTAGGTAATATCCACCATCACTCCCTTCAACAAGAATAGTAATACCATTTAGTTGCTCTATAATTCTTAACTTTTTAATTAAATCATTATTAAATATACGAATCACAATTTCTTCATTCGGATCATCTTGCTTTAAAATATCTCTATATAAATATTTCTGGTTAGGCTGATATCCAATTGCTTTCTTGATTTCCTCATACAAATTATCAGCAAGTTCAGCTCCTAAACTATTCGTTCCCCCTTTAATAGCATCGTGCATATATTGTTGTAATGAAGATTTTGCTTCGACAATTTGAAGTAACTTCTTCTCTGCATCAAAATATAAACCATCAAAATAACCACGAACTTCTTGCGTATATGCACCTAATTTTGGATCAATAAATGTATATTCTTTAGGAGTATAAATGTATTTTTCATCACCATAGTTATCGACTACTTTGGTTTTAACATAGAGCTGATAATTAACTTGGCTAAAATATTCACTATCAGAAATACTATGTTGATCTTCAATATGCTGTTTTACTGCATCTTCATGCAGATCTCCCATCCATTTTGATTCACCATAAAGACTCTTCAATTGTTCAGTTTGATACTTAGCTAAAACATTAGATTTAAAGAATTCATCATCAATTTGAGATTGTTGAAGTTCTGCAAGTAATGCATCACTTGCCTTTTTCGCATCTTCATGTTCTGCATATGTATTGTCAGAAACTATTTTTTTCAATCTATCAGCGGTCACAATATTTTTTGCTGCCAAAGTATATAATTCTATAATTTCAGTTAATTCATGTTGAATAACTGAAGCAAATAAAAACTTATCCTTTAAGGCAACATAATTTAAATCAATCTCAATTCTATCTAACAACATCGCCGGATTTAATAACTTATTTTTAAGCGTTCTAAAGGTTAAATCAAATCCAGCCATAACATTATTCTTATTCGCTGAACCATCATGAGTATAAAATATTTCTGCTTTAGTATTACCATTAACTTTTCTTTTATTCTCAAAAATATAATTATTTTGAAGGAAAGCCCAATCTCTAGTATTAATTTGAATTTCTTTGGATACAGGCATACCAACCGAATCAAACACTAAACCATCATTTGAAGTTGATGTCGGTATCATAAAATTAAAACTAATTACAGCATTAGCATATCCAACTCCATCAACTGTTTTTTGCCCTGTTTGTTGACCACTCACCAGTTCAACTTTAATATTATCCCCCATACCTGAAAACAAAAATTTATCCTGTATTAACTCATTCAGATACTTTACAAGTAATTCTTGCTGTTTTTTAATATCTCCCCCATATGTCAAATTGTATTTAACCCCATTCTCATAATAATCACCTTCAATAATTTCTTTATATTTATTATAGGCTACATCAGTTAAAATAGAGGTACCACCAACAAAATAAGTTTTACTTCTTTCAGATTTCTTTTCTGGATTATTAGTACTTGTTTCTTTGATCAAATAAGCTGCTGTAGCTGCTGCTGCCGTAGCTGCAATTGCTTTTATAGCTCTTGAATTTTTGGCTATTGACTCTCTTATTGCCTGTGTCATTGATGTTTTGGCTTGCTGAACTTTTTTCCCAGCATCTAAAGCGTTAGATACTGATTTTCCTCCATTCGATACATTAGCGCCAATCTTAATCTTATTTGCAACCTTAGTTCCGGTCTGAGCAATCTGGCGTGATGCCTTTGCCGAAGTGTTACTCATTAGAACAACTCTTTCAGCTTGACGATTTAAATTCGCAGCGGAGTTTCCTACTTTTCCTGCAGGTACTGCTAATTGTGAAGATACTATTAATGAAACAACTAAATTTTTTCCTTTCGATTTTGCTGTAATAGAATTTTCAGTAATTTGAATTTCAACATCTTCGCCATTCAACAAGTCTGACCATGACTCAAGTGTCACTGTTGAATTTAGATCATCTATGCCTATTGTCGGTGTAGGTAAATGCAGATTAAGTTGTTCAATTAACCACCCCATTTCTTTATTCAAAAGCTGTTCAGTTAAGAAAGAAGCCCTTAACATTAATTCTAAGTCTTGAATAGATAGTTCATTATATTGATCAAAGATCCCAAATAACTCATTATCTGTCAGAGATAATTGATTATTGCCTTTTACATCATCTGCATATGTAGATAGGAATAATTGTTTTGCAATACTTATTTTTTCAGCTTCAGGCTCTGAATAACCATATAAGATGTTCAATAGTTCAGTTTGAACCATCGCACTCATATACAGGTTTTTTGCATATTCTCTTGTTAGAGCTACACCAGCAGTTCCCATTAGTTTCAAGTCAAAGTATTCTGTCTCAACATGTTCTTTATCTTCTGTTGGTGTTTCATTTCCACCTTCTTCAGAAGTATTATTTTTCAAAGCACTATCTAAATCAAAAATATTATTTTTTTGCTGTGAATAACTTTGTATAGTTCTTACCGAATTATTAAAAATATTCATACCCGTCAAATCATCATATCTTGATGGTAAAGCAGCTTCAATTGGCTTTTGTGTATCAACCTTATTTTGGTCTATAAACTTATTTGTTGAGTCCAATAAATTTTTTATATCCCAAACAAAAATACTTCTAAACATTCGAGAATAATAACCATCATCTGGGCCTCCCATTTCATCCATCCATGCACTAGCCTGTAATAGACCTTCATCCGTCACGGTTAATGTTTCAATAGATGCTCCCTGAATTGGTATAGTTGATCCAATAAATATTGGGTCTCCATAATAGCCAAACGGATCTTGAATAATACCAATTTTCCCTCCAATTCGTTTATTTACTCCCCACATACCTTCTTCTGTTATAGAGCTATCATTAAACCAGAAGTTATAATCTGAAACTAAGGCATATAACATATTATTATAATTAACTAACACTACATCTGATGAGTTTTGAATCTCTTGTCTATTTGTTCTAATAGCTGGATTATAATCTGCGTATGTATACGTTGGTTTTAACTTAATACGGGTATGTTTTGAAGTTTGAGTAAAATTACCTTTATTATCCAACCCGACTTTTATAGTACTAAGACCATAATTTACATCACGAAGACTCGTCATTATAAATTCGCCAGAATACAATCCTTCTGTAATACGTAAAGGACGTTGACCTATATTTCCTAGATCTCCAATATCAATTACATCTATGGCATTATTTTCAGTAAAATTACCTTTGAAATCAATTTTAGTTAAATCAATTATATATACATCACCTACTGGATCTTTCTTATAATATACAGCCCCACCAATTCCTCCTAATACCCCTTTATCTGATACTGATGCGATCACAGCTAAATATCTGCCTTGACTAATAGCCATATCTCCAAAACCAGTGATGGCTGAAGTAGTAATATCTAAAGTCTGTTGAACACTCAAAAACTCTGTCGATAATTCATCTACATTAATACGAATCAATGAGGATGGGCCATAACTACTCACATATAACCAACCATCATTATATAAAAGAGCTGTAATATATTGTCCTGAACTTTTTACATGTATTGATTCAACTATTTTGTAAGAGATCATATCCAATACATAAATAATGTTTTTACCAGCTATAAAAGCTAAAGAACCATCTTCATTATATGCAATTGGATCTGTTTTATTGCTATGTAAAGATAACTGTATCTGGTTACCTTTTTCATCTAATTTAACAACACGCTTAATTCCAAAATCAGTTGTTATTTTCCCTTGTTCACTAATAATGATTTCTGTATTACTTAATGCAATAGAAACTTTTGGCGGTTCAATTTGAAGACTTACAAGATCCGAATATTCTGAATAATCTCCAGCGACTCTAATGCCATTATCAGTATAAGTATAATTTTTTTGTTCAAGATAAATATTGTGTAAGCCAAGAGCTACACCATTATCTATTTTAATAACATACTTATCTACGTCCGTCCAAAAGGCTCTATAGCTTTTCCAAATCAAACCCTTATCTGCACTATCTACAGGTTGATCTATTTGGTCTCCCTGTGGGACTAACCATATATTTAATTCATTTGCTATTGAAACATTTTTAACGTCAACTATCAGTTCATTTGTATTAGCATTAAATGAATAACCTGTAATTATAGGTTCTTCAGTATCCAGTTTTGGTACATCGATCGTCGCTTTTGTTATTCCTCCATCATCTTTGTTTACTATGATTTCCTTACTATAACTACCAGCGAGAGTATAAGTTACCACTGAGAAATTATCATATAATGTAAATACTGAATCTATCAAGGTATCTAATAATACACCTCTCCCCATTCCCATAACAGCATTGGCCATTAAACTATAAATAAAAGAGTAGTCCTGATTAGTTTGGACAATAGTCATTGCTCCTGTCTTTTTATCAACATCTTTAACTGCCGTTGTAACTACAACCATTCCTGAAACAGAAACTCCCCCATATGGTGGACTCGCAGTTCGAGCTACCCCATTCGCATCAACAAAACCATTATCTAATAACCACCAAGTCTCTCGCTCTATTCCATTTTCATCTACAAATGTCCCTTTCCTCCAAAATAAAACTTCCGAGCCTTCTTCTAATTGTGTATGTTGCCCAGTTTGTGGGTCTATAAATGAATCACCTACATTAATCGCCAATTGCAACGGCTTAGATGCAGTTTCTCCAGACAAATCTATTTCAAATGCAGCAAGTCCAGCTAAGTGTTCTTTAGCAGGTAGAGGTAAACTGATACTATCTAAAGAAACAGTTTCAATCGATACTTCGGTATTATCTGGCAACGAACCTGATGCTACCATTAGAACATTTCCTGTAGAATCTGATGTTATTCCACCATCTTTACTTGGAATTTTGATTTTCCCAATTTGCTCTTGTTGTATATGCATCAATATTTCAGTTTGCATATTTTCATAAATGATTGTTACCTTAGTAATTCCCAGAGCTTTTGGTATGATTAATCCATCTGCTGTTACCTCCGCTAATGAACTGTTACTAATATAATATTTGATCCCTGAACTGGAATTTGAAATGTATTTACCATCAGCATCATGAACTTTCAGCTGTCTACTTACAGAAAGAGGTAAATTGATTGCTTTTGGATAAACATCTACTTCAAAGCCATTTTCATCTACATAAGGTGTATAAGGATTAATATCTACAGATATTACATTCACCCCTTCAATACCACGAGCAGACACGTGAACAGTGGCAATCCCTGCTTTTTTAGCCGTAACATTACCCTGTGCATCCACCGTCAATACATCTGGATTATCACTAATAAACTGTAAATAATCTGGCGTTAAGACCACATCATCTTCATCTTCAAAGTCAGCAGTAATCTGTAATGTTGAACTGTTGCCCAAGGCAAGTGCTGCAAGGCGTTCAATATGAATCAGTACCAGTTTTGCATCGCTGACATAAATACTCAGCTCGATTGGCTTACCTTTGGCATAACCGTCATCGGCCTGTAAAGTCACAGTGGCATAGCCAGAGAACCCTGCTTCAGGTTTAAAGCTCAAGTTCTTGCCATTGGCTGACAATTGTGCCGTACCATGCGCACTAGAAAGAATATTCCAGTAAACAGCATCTCCTTCACGGTCCACTGCAATCTGATTCAGTGCACCACTTACAGTCAAGTCAGTATGTGTTTTCAGAACCTGTTCACCATCGGCAATCACATTCACCGGTGCCTGATTAGTTTTCCAGCCATAATTGGCATAAAGAATTTGCAGATCGGTATTGTTAACAATGCCATCTCCATTCAAGTCACGCAGTTGTGCCGAAGTCTGGGCCTGTTGCCACAATGCACTGTCTAAGCCATCTACATAACCATCTGCATTCATGTCACCAGCAACAGAAAGGCGAATACTCACCGTTCCTTCAGCAGTCACAGCAAGCTGTTTAAAGCCTGCACTGGTCAATCTCACAAGCGTAATCAGTCTGTTTCCAACCCGTTGCTGTGATACGACTGTTGCACCATTAATAGCAATATCCTGAACATTGCCGACAGTTTCTACTGCAACAATGACGGCACCCGACGCCCCCATTGATTTAATGGTAGAAGCAAGTTCTGACTCACGAAGTGCAAAATCAAAGTATTGTGTCCCTTGGTCAATCTGACCCTGCCACTGAGGCTGGGTTGCAGATGAATTCATCCAGTCCACAGTCGCACCCAGATAAGCAGTGGATTTCTCCAGGCTTAACTCTCCTGTTTCAGCGTATACATAACGCTGTACCACTTCACCAGTAATCAGGTTGCGTACCAGTTCCAGCTGATTATTAGAGTTGTAACGGTACAACAGGCTAATCTGGTTGCCTGCTGCGGTCTTGCCAGTAATTTGGCTGATTCGACCTTGAGTATCACGTTTGAATTCAATGAATTGCTGGGTCTGACCGGCCGTTAGAACAATATTGTTCTGACCAACCAGCCATTTTTCACCATTGCTAAACTCTACAGACATCACCTGACCAGACTGATCAAGCAGATAACGAACACCCTGTGGTGAAGTCAGTACAAAGTACGATGGTACCCAAGCCAGGCCAGTACTTTCACTATACAAACTCTGACCTTGTTGAATTAAATTCTCGACCATGCGCTGTTCTGTACTATGCGCAGTTAATGTCCAGCCCTGATCACTACTAAATAATGGCGTTAACTGGCTGATTCCAGTATTTGCCCCATTTGCATAGGTGCGCTGTAAATCCAGTCTGAAATTCAGATACTGCATTTGTTGTGCATCAGGTCCTGTAAGTCCCTGAGGAATCTGCAACCAGACCTGTGCACCTGTTTGCCATGCTGCAACAGTACCAATACTGGTGGTCAAACGCTGATTATGAGTCAACTGGGTATCAAATAAACTGGTCAGCCAGTTAGAAAAATCGCCCTGCGTATTGTCCGCTGTCATGTAGCGGACAATATCTATATTCTGCGAACCCAGTGCGAAGCTCGCATCTACGCTGGTTGCCAGATTCAGTTGTTTTTGACTGCTGTTAATTTCAACATTGGCATAAATTTCTTCCAAACGGCCTGATAGATCCCACGCGGTCAGTCGTAACTGATATGCGCCATTAGCAAATAATGCAGGATCAAGGGACAAAACGTCGACAATCTGGTTGCTATATTCAGCTTTCAGTGAGATTTCCTGCAATGTACGCCATTGCAAATTTCCGGCCTTATTACTGGCAATTTCAAGCTTATAGCCCATCAATTGCTGTTCTTTCACCAAGGCTGTAATGTCAGTCTGATTCTGTATGACAACAGGCTGATTAAGTAAAGAAGCGCCATTTAACTGCCCCTGCCATGACAGCACCGGTGCAACCGTATCTAATGGGTCACGCACTCGGATTGTTTCTGTCTGCTGCTGGGTAAAGCCATCAATATCGGTAACTGTGGTTCTGATTTCAATCAGACCTGGCTGCTTACCTGTCAGCTTGATACGACCTGTTGAATCCAGTACAACCGTTTGCCATTGCTCTGTTCCCATTGCACTACCACGAACTTCAACTACTGTTGAGGCAATGGCACTGAAGCTATCTCCACGTACGGTCGCTGTTACGATTTGTCCGGCAAGGACAGGAATGGCTGGCGTTGTTTCAATATGTAAATCAGGCGTATAGGCATTGCGTTCTGCAACCACATTCAGCGTGATGGCTTGGCGAACGGTGTCATATCCATCAGAAACCCGTGCATAAATTACAAATTTGCCAATTTGTCCCGGACCAGGCGTCCAGCTCAGTTTTCCTGTTACAGCATCATAGATTGCGCCTTCAGGCAATTGATCAAAACTGACGGTTAAGCCTTGAGTCTGTGTACTTCCATCTGCATCGGCTACCCATATATTCCCGTTATTACTTAGGCTATTTTGAGCAGCTTTGGTTACATCCAGCCCAAAGTCCTGACCTACAAGTAGAGTGCGGTTTGTACTTTGAATGGATGGTACTTTATTTACATCCAGCACACGAACCTGAACTTTTTTCAGTACAGTGATTTGTCCATCGCTGACCATGAAGGTTAAATCATAGGCTTGCTGATCAGCCTTGCCATTGTTGACCATGTCGGCCGTCGGTGTCCACTCGACATAACCTGTAGTCGCGTCCACCAAGATACCTTCTGGTGTATTTTCATCGTGAACCAGCTGATAGCGCAGTGCGTCGTTATCGGCGTCCTGAGCCAGCAAGTTAAAGGCCAAGGTTTCGCCTTCATAGACCAGTTGCAGCGGTACACTGCTAAAGACTGGCTGCTGATTGACATTGCTGATATTGATGCGTAGTTTTTGGTTAAGCGACGTGCTGCCATCCGTTGCTGTGACCGTAAAGTTATATTGTCCCAGTTCCGCTGAAGCAAGGCTGCCCTGAGCTGTAAACATGCTTGGCAACCAGCTGAAGGACAACTGGCTTTGACCATTACCCAAAGACTGGGTCGTGATATTAACACCACGAGGTAATTGACTGAAGTACCAGCTTAACGAGTCCTGATCTATGTCTCTGACCAGCACGGTCCAGTTGAGCATTTGCCCTTCCTGAGCATCAATAACCAGCACATCATTTTCTTGATGTGTTGTTCTGCCAGCATTGACCTGAATACCCAGCAGCTCTGGCGCAGCATTGGTAGCGCGAACAATGATCTTGATATCATGAACTGCAACGCTAGGAACAGGAACATAATCCGCAGGTACACTGTAGCCTAGATTTTCAGGTGGCAACCCAGTGTCAGAAACCTGAACACTCAAATTGTACTGACCAACCTGATTTGCTGTAGGTGTCCATACAATTTCTGCATAGCCATACTGATTACTTTGAATCAGCTGCGCACCTGTCGGCAAGCCCTGAACCACATAACTCAGCTCATCCTGATCCAGATCCGATACAAATACCGGAATACGAATGGTTTGACCTGCCACAGCAACGCTGCTTGCTGGTACATTCAGTATTGGTGCTTCGCTATAACTTCTTACAGTTAGCACAAAACTCTTGCTGGTTGCCTGTATTTGGTTGATATCGCCATCACCATTATCAAATGCGGTTACATTGATGGTGTAATCACCACGATGTCCCTCAGTTGGTGCAAAGCGGATGATTCCTTTCACTTCCGAACCGGTTTGAACCTGAACATAAGTCGCAAATGGCGGTAAACCTTCAATTTGAAGATCAATCTTGTTGCCATCTTTATCTGTAGCAGACACCGGTATTTCCAGCACTGAACCTTTATCCACAATAACACTTTGCAGATCACCAATTTCTGGCGCACGGTTCGCGTTTAATACGTTAATGGTAAAAATACGTTCTGTGGAAAGTGGGGTTCCCGTGCCATTTCCATCATCTGTTGCCACGACACGAACTTTATAGATGCCTGCTTGCTGATAGCCCGGATTCCAGTAAATTTCCAGTGTTTCCGGATCGAATACTGCCCCTTCAGGTAAGCCCGACACTTCATAGCTAACTGACGGTGTAATATCCGTCATCTGAACAGCCTGGCTCTGACTATGAGACTTGAATGCAGGTTCAAATTCTGGATTGTCCGGGTCAAATGCAAAGACACTTAAGCGAACACTTGAACCCTCCAATACGGTCCAGCTTGCTGCGGATTCGAACTGTGGTGCTGCATTGGCATTATGAACCATCAGCTTTAAAGTTTGCGTTGCTACCGTTCTGACCGGGATACCACCATTGCTAGGCGTATAGGTTGCCACCAGACGCAGTGGAATGTCATATTGACCTTCCTGAGCAAAACCAGGCGTCCATTCCAGCCAGCCGGTTTCTTTCTTTAATGTCGCTCCACTTGGCAGCCACTCTGCGCTGTATTTCAGTTCGATGTCATAGCCCGAATATTGCTCCAGTCCGTGTGGCAACTGGCCTGCAAGCTGTAGAGTGAAACGATCGCCTTCACGTAACTGCTGTTCAGCGACGGCGTAAAGTACAGGTTTTTCAAAGCCCTGCTTCACTGTAATTTTGAACTGGTAACGGCTTTCATGTTTGCCATCGGATACCACCAGTTCAATCCCTTCATAAACTCCGGCCTGATCATAGGCCGGTGTCCAGCTGAGCATACCAGTAGCTGCATCAAACTCAGCACCTGCTGGCAGATTACGTACCAACATGGCAATACGATCACCATCCTGATCTGCCACCAGCAGTTGCTGTGCCAGACTTTGCCCTTCAGTCAGGGTAATATCACGAATGGCAGAAATCACAGGAACATGGTTGGCACCCACGACTTCAAGTTTCAGACGTTTAAAGGCCACACCACCACGACTGTCCACGACTTTAATCAGGATTTCACTGTCTGTACGATCTTTTGTATTTGGCGTCCAGCTCAATTGTGCATGCGAGATATAGCCCTGATCATTGATTTGACCTTCGGCTTGATAAGTGATGCTGACACCTTGTGGTGCTTCGACCACACTCCATTGGAACTGATTACCGTCCAGATCGACAGCATCCAAATCCAGTGTCCAGGTTTCATTAACCTTGGCAATTAACTGATTTTCATCATAGCTAATCACAGGAGGCTGATTGTCATACGGCAATGCATAAATCTGATGCGAAAGATCAAATTTTAATAAGCGTGCAGCATCTGAAGAAAGCGTTAAATCTTCTGCTTTCACTACAGATACCGTAATGCCAGACAGACTTTCACCCGCTTTTAAGCTGCCGCCATGAGCCTGTATATAGCTTCCCAGATCAAGCAGCCACAGTTCATCCTGAACGCCCTGTCCCTGCTGACTTGCCACAATGCCGCCATTAAAGTAGTGACCTGGATCAAGTAGGAGTAATAAAGGCCCTTGAATATTGTCCTGTCCGATATTGGTCAGTTTTACATCATAGCTGACTGTACCAGTCAGACGGTCAGCGCGGGTTTTATCAAATTCAATCGTGATGAAAGCGCTGTAGTCGGTCACTGTGGTAAATGCCGCAGTATAGACACCCTCAAGTCGGGTCTGCTTCGCACTTTGCAGATTTGATGAAACTTCAATTCGCCACTGACCTGCTGCCATATTTGGCAAGGTCAGAATGACACTATTGGTTGCTTTATCCCATTTCACCGCTTCAGGAATCAGGGTTTGATTGACATTTTTACCCAATCCGACAAAACGGTAATTCTCCGGGTTAAGGACACTTGCAACGTCACTGCTGTCATTGCCATTGTTGCCTAGCCACATTGCCTGATCAAAACCAAGCGTTGCATAACTTAATGGCAATGGTAAATATGCACCATCCTGAATTGAACTTGAAATCACTGTTGGTGCTTTCAGCAATGCAATTTCATCAATGCTATTGGTCTGTGCAACCAGAATGCGCTGATCATGGGTAATCAAGATGGATTCACCACGTGAACCCCCTTTGGCCAATTGAACCGCCTGATGCTTGGCAAGGCTAATCATCCATACGGATGAATTTTCAATTTTGACCAGTGACTTGCTGTTATTGGTCAACTGCTGGCTATTGTTCGCTGAAGCAAACAGCAAGCCTTCAAATGCCGATCCTTTCTGACCAAATACCAGACTGTCGATTAAGCCATTCAGAGTATATTCAACTTCAGCGCGGCCTTTGGTCTTGCCTGATAACGGCATGCTGATGATATCAGTCTTGCCCAGGTTGGACAGAATATTGGCACTGGTCCAGCGTACTGCCCATAAACGGCCATCAGGACCAAAAGCAAGATCTGACACCAGCGAATTGGAGAAATGCGTCCAACGCTGACCATCAGGAGCATTGATATCAAAAATTTCGATACCATTTCCTGAAGAGACATAAATACGGTCTGTTTCTGGTTCAACTGCAATAGCATGCGTTAATGGCTCATTCGCAGGCCCCTTGAATCTTTCTATGATCTGGCCTGTAGAATAATCCAGTAACCACAACTCGGCACCTGTCAGTACCCACAATTGACCTTTGGAATCCACTGCCATATCCATAATTGGCTGGTCAAAAGTAAATAATGGTTTCTGCGTCGTACCGCCATCTTCACCATAAATAAACAGCTGATTACGGTATTGTCCTGCGCTCACTAAAATACTGAGATCCGGCAATTCAATCATTGCCAGCGCACCTACTTCCCCTTGGCTGGCATTAAAACCGCTTGCAAACGCATTCAAGGTGAATGGCGACAATACTGAATTCAGGTCTGTACTTTGATTTTTATCGATTTGTCCTGCAAAGCCCTTCTGTGCTTCTGTGAACAGTGCATTATCTAAATAATCACGGTCCTGAGACGCCTGAGGCATCTGTGCAGTCTGTTGCACCGACTCATTACTGCCAATTTCACTTAGAACCTGCTGACGTGAACCATCATCCGGGATAACGGCGTTACTGACTTTGGCGGTTTCCTGATTACCCGCAATATCTGTTGCAACTGCAAGGAATTCATAATATTTTCCTGCCTGCCCAACAAATAAAGCTTCACCCTCAGCCTGTGTGAGCTGTTTTTTCCAGATTTTAAAATCACCGCCATTTTCAGCCACATACAAGGTGACATAACGGATACCGCTTAAATCGTCCTGTGCCGACCAGTTCACTTTATAATGAACCTGGTCTGCAACCGGGCTTTGCTGAGAAGTTACGTTAAGCACAGTGGTCGGACGATGATTGTCCAGTACATAACTGTAAACCTGACTGTCTACTGGAGGCGTATCATTCAGATAAATTCGGGCCTGAGTAACAATTTCCTCACCCGATGCCGACGTTTCCAATGATTGAACGGTATAACCGACAAAGCCTTTACTATTTCCATCAATTTTTAATAAAGAATGTAAATCCAGTTTTGACACTTCACCTGTCGCAGGATCAATCGCCTGAATTAACCAGTTCAATACTTTGTTTTCAGCATCTACACCTGCACTGACTCGAAGAATAAAGCCAAGGCTGCAGGTAAAATCAAAATCGCTGGTGAAACTACTGCGGTTCTCTGGAACATGAATATTGATATCGCCAATTTTAATATCAGTCAGACGCACGCTATAAGGATCAAGCTGTTCATCAATCTGAGAAACCAGACGAATCTGATTTAAAGCCGCTTCACTGCTATTCTGGAAACTGATTTTATATGGCAACGCAGTTTCAGCCGGCACATAGGATTTGCCATCTGTATGCGGCATCACCGAAGGTCCCTGTACACGAATCACATCGTTATTCACAGTCGCCATTTGCTGCAAGTACTGTTTTAGTGCCAGTGCCTGAGCACCTACCGGATTGAAATCTTCATCCAATAGACCAAGTTTACGCAGGTATTCAAGATAGGACTGATCACCCACAAATACATTAAAGTTAATAAAGTGAGGGTTGCCTTGATTGTTCAACAATAAATCTTCAGCAGTGATATTTTCAGGCACTGGGATTTCTACAAAGACGCCTTCATCATTGGAGCGCGTTTCGTAATAAGCCACCTTCGCTTTTAATGCCTCAGGATCACCCGCCCACTTAGACGTATCGCCATACCATTGTTGAATCTGTTCAAAGAATGCCTTGATGCTTGCCTGTGATTTATAACTTTCACCTGCTTTAGACAATAACAGACCTGTTGCCAGATTGGCAGTCAGACTGAGTACATTAATGTTCTCACGAATGGCCGGTGCTTCATTTTCCGGACGTAATAATCCTGCTTCCTCCAATGCCGCGAGCCAGCCTTGAACCCATTGAGTTTCATCAGCTGCCAGTGCTTTCAGGTTCATGCTTGCAGATGCATCTTCTACAATGGCATCCCGCATTTTCAGTGCATGCTGCACCTGATCCTGAATGAATTCTGCACGGCTGATTGGTGTTGCTGCCGCAGTGATATTGAAACGGAAAGCCAGCGCCATGGCTTCCTGATCAGTCAGGCGCTCTTCTGGATCAAGGAAGCGTGTTGCTAGCCCAGGTGCAATTTTATTTAAATCATAAATACCATTATCCAGCAGTCCCTGAGTTTTCCACTCAGGATGGATCATGTAAAGCTGCTCTCTCAGCCCTTCAAAATCCATTTCAATCCATTCTTTAAGACCTGGATAAGTCTTCAGGCTAAAGGTGAAACCGGTAAAACCAGCAGCATTAAAGTCAAATGCATAACCTGGAGCAAGGTTAATACCCGCAGTATTCAGTGTGCTGTCCAGACTTGCCCATGGAATATTTTTCAGCTGGCTCTGATCGGTTGGCGTTACACCATATTGCTGAGTATTTGCCTGATCACCATAGATAATGCCGGCAGGCTGTCCACCCACGTTTGAACCAAAAATCAGGAATGGTAAATTCAGGCCTTCAAGCAAATACTCGTTATAGCCCATTTCCACCGCACCAATATCAATACGCACATATGGCGTATCCACATTAGTCAAACTTTGCAATGACACACTGTATAAAGAGCTGTTTCCTGGCTCGACACTGTTCACGCCACCCAGACCAATGGTGACATCAGGCTCTATGGCACGCTCAACCAGATAGCGATACGGTTCAGTCACACGGTCGCCATTTGGATTCACTACTACAATGTCATACAGACCATGGGGTACTTCACGCAGGTCAAATACCGCACGGATATGCGTTGCATCAATCACCTGCCAGCGTTCTGGTTCAATTTCAAAGACACCCGGACGGCTTAATTTCACCAGTGCCCCTGCAGCAAACTGCGCACCATAAATATCGACTGTCACCCAGCGATAATCGTCAGTACCTGTTCCACCCTGATCAGGGGTAACTTTGGTAATAGATAACGGTAAAGTTTCTGCAATGATGGTTGCTGCTGTATTTTTCGCAGAGTTGCTTGATTTAACCAAAATATAATAACTACCGGCCTGTGTCGTCGGCACCACTATTTCCTGATCAGGTGAATTTGCCAGTGTATAGGCATAATCGTACTGACCGCTGCCCGGTACCGCTTCATAACGGATATACAGTTCGTTTGAACCTTGAAGCGCACTGGAATCCAGACGGACACGCAAGGTTTCCCCAACGCCAACATCGACTTTATATAAATAGCTGTTACCACTGCTTAAATTCAGATCCGTGCTGGTATTGAGCAATAATTTTGGCACTGTCACTGCAATGGTAGATGCAGAAGCCATTTCGTTATTTGCTTCATTTGGAGCAATATTTAGACCTGTTTCGGTATAAATGATATTGCCTTCATAAACTTCATTATAAATATCAGGACGCACGACAATATACCATTGTCCATCCTGAATAGCAGGAAGCATCGCTTCCACAGAACCGGTATAAGTTCCCTGCGCGTTTAAACCACCATTGTGAGTATAACGTCCAAGCAGAAGATCCTGCTTGTCCCAGACATTGTCACGTGACAGATAGATAGCATCTGACCACTGACCATGTGCCTGATACTCGGACTTATTCTGCACGGTATATTGAACTGTAAGCTTTTCACCTGTTTTCACCTGACCTGGCATCACGATGTCTGTGACCTGCAAATCGACAGGGTCTGGCTGAATAATCAACAAGGGTTGTAATGCAGTCGTGGCATTGTTTAGATCATTGTCAAATTCAAATACTTTGCCTGTTGCGCCATCACGATAATAAGCAGGATCTGTAATCACAAAGACATAGTAGGTTCCCTTCATTTCTGTCGGGATTTGTGCCTGAATTGAGGCGGTATATTCCGCATCTGCAGCTAATCCTGTGCCATGATTGACATAGCCCAGAAGTTTATCCTTGTTCAAGTCAAGCACACGGTCTGTCGAGATATAAATCAGGTCAGTCCAGGATTTTTGATCGCCCGGTGTTTTTCCTCCCATGTTTTTAACAACATAGGAAATATCGACTTTCTGTCCTGAAATCACGCTCAGCGGGCTATTTACCGAAACCACCTGTAAATCAGGTGGGCTGACATAATTAACGTTCAGCTCAATCGATTTTTCATTATTGCCTTCATCTTTAAATTCTAAAACAGCACCCTGATCGTATTGACGTACTTTATCAATGGTATCCAATGATTTACGAATTAAAGAAGGAACTGGCTCTTCCCAATCTTTGGTATAGTTCGTGTCAGCTTTGACAATAATGTTGAATTTTCCACCAATTGCTGATGGAAGGGTAAATGTGACGGACTGGGTATAACTTTGCCCAACTTTAAGTACGTCCGCTTTACCTTCAGCATTGTAAATCTTGGTTTGCTTGACTCTTGAGAAAACTTCAAACTCACTACCACGATCTACCACTGGATAGTCAGCCATATCAATATTATCGTCCAGTGACAAATAAATGCCGTCATACCAGGATGAAACTCGGGTATCTCGGGTTCCATTATTGGTCACTGTCCAGGTAACGGTAATGGTATCTCCCGCATCCGGAGCCGGATTGGAAACCTGAATATCCTGAATCACCAGATCAGGCTCACGATAAATAATATCCAGTGAAGTCTGATTAATATTGTTAGAAACAACACCCTTTTCAAATACGGTGGAGAGATAATGTTCCAATGCACCATCATTTGAACTTGGCCATGATTCGGCTTCAGATGGATAATATACTCGGCCTCCCGACCCCATCCGCGCATCACTAATGACATAGATATAATATTTGCCATCATAGCCGGCAGGTACATTGAACTGGCCTGTAGACGTATAGGTCTGTCCAGACTTCAGCCCTTGAACATTCGAATAAGTCACTGAACCAATCACAGTTGAGTATTCAGGCATATAGTTTGGATATGCACTAATCAGAACATAATCAGTCCAGGACTGAGTTCCAGTCCAAACATCTGCACCCTTGTTTTCAACCGTCCAGGAAATATTAACTTTTTCACCTGAATAAACCTGAGAATCGACCAGTACTTCTTTCACTGCTAGATCGGCTGGGGCATTAATGACCTCAGAAGCAATAGCTAATGCATTATTATCCTTGGCCTTTTCTGTACGCACCTGATTTTTCTGGTTGAGCAATTGACCTACGTTGGTTTGTACTACCAGATATAGCCCGGAAACAGACGGCGCCAACTCAGCAATACTTTGTTCTACCGTATAGGTTTCGTTATAGCCCAGTTTTCTGTTCTGGGTAAATTCACCCAGTTTCCATTTAACCTTGGCTTTGCTTAGGTCTGCATTGTCCGCCAGCCAGACTTCATCAGTCCATTTACCCTCAAATTCATCTGCACGGTTTTTCACAGTATAGCTGAATTGGTAAGCATTACCGGTTTGCGTCAGTATCGGTGCCTTAACATCAACCACCGTAAAGTCTGGTGGTGTATAACCCAGAACACTGATTGGTCTTGCCTTGAAATTATTACTATTAAACTGAGATGGGTCATCCAGATTAATGTTGCTGGCAAGCGTGTCTTCCAGAATCACATCATAAGTGTCACTCCAGACGGTAATATAGTACTGCCCTGAATATGTCCCTTCCGGAATGGTGACAGTGAGATTACCAAGATAGTCCTCACCAATTTCCAAATGACCACTATGACGTATTTCACCCAGTTTGATATCACCCTTAGATGGACTTGGCTGACGTTTGTCCACCGTTAACCAGATACTGTCGACCCAGCTCGTAATACTGCTGTCGTCACCCTGTGTTTTGGCCGAGCCTTTGTTAGTTACTTTATAATCTACTGAGATTTTACTGCCATGAGTCACCTGATCAGGGGCAACCACATCGCTGGCAACCAGATCTGCAAATGGAACCGGTTCAACAAATAATTTCTGTACACGGACATTGTTGGTTTCATTTGGATATTCATCCACAGAAGATGTCTGATCCGCGACAACAATAATGTACACGTCACCACGGTAACGCAGCGGAATGGTGAAATCTTCAGTCAAGGTAGTATAGCTTTGCGTCGTTGCCAAAGCTGAACCACTGTTATAACGACCAATTAAAATGTCATCTGAACTGAGTTTTCCATCCAGAGATAAATACACCGAATCTTTCCACTGGGATGATGTCACCATTGGTCCCATGTTGGATACGGTAAATTTCGCACTGATTTTGCCACCAGCGACGACCGAATCCGGTATTTCTATATCAGTAACTCGTAAATCTGGACGCGCATTCAAGTCAACACGCAATACATCATCAGAAATCAGGATATTGTTCTGTCTATTGCCAGCCAGTTCATAAATCTGATTGCCTGTATTGGTGGTGACTTCCAAACGCCAAGCCCCTTCTAGGCGGGCCGGTAAACGGATTTTTTCCGTGCGAGTATAGGTTTTACCCATCTCCACACCCTGAGTATAACTGTAGTTACCCAGCGCAATCGGATTTTTACTGTTATCTATGGAAACCAGCCGTACTGAATCATTCCATACGCCAGTCGCATCCTTCAGACCAATATTACGTACCGTCCAGCTAAATTCGATTTCCTGCCCTTCAAATGCAGATACAGGCAGGACAATATTTTCAACAACCAAATCTGGATAGTCTGCAAGCTGGATACTGGTAGAAATACCATTATGGCTATTGTTTTTATCGTAAATAAACTCAAAAACATTATTGCCATAATCGGTAGCCACATTCAGGTAATAAGTACCATTTAAGCCATCTGGTAATAGAATATTCAGGCTGTGCTCATAAACACCACTTGCAGCCAAATATCCCAGATGTTTCACAGATCCAAGCTGCCATAATTGACCACTACCGTCTGCATTACTGCTGAGCCAGATATTGTCCACCCAAGTGTCTTTATCTGTAATGCCGATACCCTTATTGGCAACCGTCCAGGAAATCAGCGTTGAAGCACCACTGTATAACTGGCCTAAATTTTCCACCTCTACATTGACAATCTGCAAGTCGGCATAAGCCTTTGGCATAACATTGACAGCATGATCCGCTTTGAGCGTATTGTTATCTTCCAGTCCATTTTCCCAAACCTGTTTCAGGCTGTCTGTTTGTACAAAGACAAATCCATTTCGGGTGAAATTCGGACCAAAACGATATTCCACAGATGAGGTATAGGCTTCATCTTTCAGTAATTCTCCATTGCGTACAACCTTGCCTAAAACAATGTCATCTGAATTACCCAGAACATTGTCTGTAGAATAAATGACGGTATCTGTCCAGGTTGTATTTATGCCTGCACCAGTTCCCATATTAGAAACCGTCCATTCCACTTTGAACATTGCCGGATCGCCAATGGTCTGCTCAGGAACACGAATATCCGTCACCACTAAATCAGCATATAAAGCTTTGGCAATATCTAAGGACTGAAGTGTAGTATTGTTTGTTTCTGCATCTTTTTCTGCATTGTTCTTGCTGGCATCCGTCACAATAATCAAACGCCATTTGCCTGATAAATCCAGCGGAAATTTATAATTCAATACAGACGAAACAGATGACTGACCCGCAATTACAGTGTGAAGAACTTCGCCAATTTTGATGTCTTTACCATCGACGGCATCATCCAGAGACAGATAGACAATATCTTTCACATTGCCAGCTTGAGCCTCTCCCTGATTATAGGTAATCCAAGAGATTTCTATTTCCTGACCGCCCTGCAAAATACCTGAGGTTTGGATATTTCCAGTGACCAAATCCGTACTCACCATTTGGATTACGGTATTTGCCGTATGGCTCACAAGGTTCAGCTCACGGACATAATTGCGCTCATCTGAAATAACTTCCAAACGCCACTGCCCCAAAGCAATATTCGGCACAGTAAAGCTGACTTCCTGAACAACTTTCCCACCCTTCACTATATTTCTGTTAAATGACGACGGTGAAAATGACAAAGTATAAGTTTGGGCAGGATCATTGACATTCACCAAACGCACGCTGTCATACACCAAACCAGTAAAATCAGCTGTTCCAGTATTATTTAACGTATAGGATAATTTAAGCTGTTGCCCGGATTGCCATTGTGAGAGTACCTGAATGTCAGACACCTGTAGATCTGGAAGTTTTTCACCTTCAAGAGATAATGGCGCAGACGCCACAGTATTGTTAGCGGTGTGTTCTGGCTCATAAGCGGCACCATAACTGTCAGTTTTGACGAAAATATAGTATTGCCCCAACACTTTATTCAGAGAGAAATCCAGATAGGCTTCATAAGATTCTCCGGTTGCCAGTCCTCCCGCACGGGTCACTGAACCCAGCATGCTTGCTGTTGAATCAAAAACGGATTTGGTAGAGATATAAACTGTATCAACCCAGCGGTTAATATCTGTCGTCAAGTTTCCATTATTGCTAACTTTCCAGACTATACGTCCTGATTCATTCACCCCAAGTGCAGCTGGAGATGAAATAATTTCCGGCACCAAATCTGTAAAGGTTTTAACAATATTTAGCTTAGCAGAAATAGACTGATTGTTTGCTCGAGTATCAGGTTCCTTAACACTCTGATTCACATCACTGGTGACCGCTAAGTAATATTGGCCTTCTATACGCGTCGGAATTTTTATCGTGACATTTTGCTGATAATTTTCGCCCGGATTTAATTCTTTGATCCGATTAAAGCTGGCCAGAATAATATCGTCAGCATTGCCAATAATTGAATCACGGCTCAAGACAATCCGGTCTACCCATTGTCCTTCGGCAGCCTTGTCACCCAAGTTGGAAACTGTCCATTGAATCTGAGCAGCATTACCTGAACCGATCTCTGTCGGCACAATAATGTTAGATACAGCCAGATCGGCATAAGTTTTGGCGCTTGAGATAAAGGCTGCTGTCTTGCTGTTATTGGTCTCGGCATTTCCTGAAACATTGACTTCATAAATCACACCTTGGCCGGTAATGTTGCTGTCGGCAACCACTTCTATGATGAACTGACCAATACCTTCAACACCTTCTGGCATGGTGAAGCTGAAACTGCGGTCGCGTGTTTCACCTGCCAATAATGGCAATGCAGCATTACCATTAAATGCCACAGCAAAATTCATTACAATCTGACCAGCACTGCCATCTGCATTTTTGGCGCGGATAATAATCCGGTCCTGATAGTTCTTAGGTGTTGCTACACTGCCTTGATTGACATCCTGCCAGTTCACCGTGACCAGATCACCAGCCTGAATTTGCGATTGCATCAACTGTAAATTCTGAACAACCAGATCTGGTCCTGCACTTACGGTAATCCGGGTTTCATTGTCATTTTCCAGTGAACCCTGTGCACTGTATTCCGGAACAGCATTGAGGGCATCGACTTTAACCTTAATGGCAAATTGCCCAATAGCATGTACATCGGATGGCCAGATAAAGTCAAAGCTACGCTGAATATGACTATTCGCACTCAGGCTTTGTTCAGTCATCAGGACATCTTTACTGACTACAACCGCTCCCGTGGTGAGATTAATAATTTCAACACGCTCCACCCAGTTGCCCTGAGCCGCTACCTGACCTGAGTTTTTAACATTCCAGTTGAGCGTAACGGTTTCACCTGCCTGCCAGTTCAGCGTTGGAGATAACGCCAGCTGTTCCACAGTTAAATTAGGATAATTTCTTAATACGCTGGCGAAGTCTGAGATTGTCTGGTTATCTTTTTTGGTTTCTACTGTTTCTTTTTGATGATTATAAAAATCCGCTTCAACAATGATTTCAAAATCACCCGCGCCTAAATTTCCTTCAGGAAGTTTAACTACAGCTGTTCGAATCACTGACTGCTGTGCCAAGATACTGCCTTGTTGCTGTTCAGAATAAGACACCAGACTTTCTGCAATAATTTCGCCTGTATCTTTACGTTTAATCAAAATACGGTCGGTAAAATCACCAAATGTACTAATATCACCTGTATTGCTGACCGTCCATTGAATCTCTAGCTGACTGCCTGCCTGAATAGCGCCACCATCAACACTCTTCACACTCAGATTTTGTGCAGACAAATTCACTTGAGGTTTATTTTCAGTATCAATCACAATAGGATTAGATGGTGCATGCACATACACCGCCATACGGAATGGCAACTCAATATCATTACGGTTTGATTCGTCAAACAAGATACAGTACTGACCAGAAACCGTCGCAACAAACTCTGAACCCAGGTTGTTTAGATCATTTCTGGAAATAACTTGTTGACGGCCGTATGGGTCTATCACAATCAGTCTGGTGGAATAGTTTTGCTTCCACTGCCCATTGTAATAGCCATAGCTTGGTGCAATTAGCTCATCAAAATCGATAAATATACGGTCCCCGGCATTTGCTTCAATCTGATATGCAAACAGCTCGCCTTCAGGTTTAAGACGGTCTTCAACAATCTGGCCACTGCTCAACTGTTGAACCTGTTTTAAATCTAAAAATTTAAAACCATAAGCTTGCTGGCTGAACGATGTTGTTTTGACTTTGACCGTATAAATACCTGCGTTAAGCGACAATATCCGGTTATTAATTAAATTGGTTGAGTTGTCGGAAAAAACGGTGCTGCCATTACGATCAATAATGGTAAATACAACATTTGAATCCGTTGCTGTTAATAAATCAAGCAGTATTGTCGACTTTTCATCTACTTGCAGACGATATGTCGCTTCCTGATTTGCAGCATTTAAAAGCCCTGATGTTTTGTCATTTAAACGCAACTGAGGAATATTCTGTAAATTGACATTATCAAGCTGGAACGAAACAGAACCGGAATATTGATAATATTCAGAATTATATCCACTCGTTATATCGTCAAAAACAATATAGTAATGCCCGCTATGTTTCAGGCTGATCAAAGCACCATCTTGCGAGGAATTCAGGTTGTTGCCGCTAATAATTTGACCGAATTCATTGACAATTCTATAGAGTGGCGTAGTGCCGGATACCTGCCCCAAACTATTAAACTGTATGGTTTGTCCAGCCTCGGCATAGAATTTAAATACACGATCGGCTGTTGCATTTTTTGAATAATTTAGAGTGGCAGATTGACCCTGCTGAATCTCTGTAGCCGGGTCAGACAGATTGCTCCATTTGAATTGGATATTTTCTGCATAAGAAGTATTGTTAACTATGTATTTATATACACCAGCTTTTAAATAATAAGCAGTGTTAAAGCCTATCCCTACCACTCTTGATTGAGCATCCAGCACAGAAACCTGATAATAATTTGAAGAATTATAGGTGGACTGGATTCGGTCTAAATAATATAGACCGTCAGACTTCACTTCAAAATAAAATTCCTGGAATGAACTGGTATTAATACTGCCAGACCAGTTTTCTGTAGAAGTGATATTTTCTGGCAGGATAATCTGCTCAGTAAATGGTGTAACTGGACGAATCAATCCGGACTGACGACTTAGAACAACTGTATTATTGCCGGTATATGCATTTTTAGTATTTATTCCTGTTAGCGGATTATAATTATTATTTTGGTATCCACTTAATCCAATATAATAAACACCTGTTTTTTCTACAGTATAATAATTGGATCCCGATTCATCACCATAATATGTGCTGTAAACTGCTCTGCCATCTACATCAAAAATTCGTGTGAGGAAATAATCACTTGTATAAGAAGTAATATTTAAACGCTCACCAGCAACCAGCATAATCTGATATAGGTCGACGTCTTTATTGGCATTTGTACCATCACCGATAGTGGTGGTAATTTTAAACTGTGTATCTGTTTTAAAGTTCAGCTCTTTAGCTGTAGCAAAGGTATCCCCAGCATCATTGCTTGCTGGCTGATTAGCCTTGCTACAGTTCAGCGTAATATTTTGTGCGTCAGTAGTATTATTTTTAAGTTCCAGATAATAAATACCGGTTAAAGTCGCATTATGTTGTATAGCACCCGCTGTTCCTGCCACCAACTCATTACCTGAGGCATCTAACAGACGGATTTGTCCTGCTTGAGCATCAGAAAGCATTGCATTAAACGTATCACCCTGATTCAATACAAATCTATACATATAAGGCTGATTGATGACAGGCTGAATAATCTCCATTTCAGTCTGACCATTTTGCAGGAACAATTCCTGAGCCGTATTTAAGCTCTGACCTGCGTTGTTATACACACCTGTTTGATCAATACGGGCGTCAAACTGCAATGTAGTTGCCTGATCACTATTGGAATTTACTCTTAATGAATAATGCCCAGCTGCCAGATAAACTCTCGCAGTTCCATTGCTAGATGGTAGATTGTTATAACTGAAAAGCTGACTGTTATTTTGATTCCATAACGCCAGTGCGAGGCTAGAGTTGCTTGAAGCAATATTTTCAAGAATCAGCCAGCCTTCTTCAATCATACTAAAGGTATATTCAGCCTGATCAGACCGTTTAGACATAGAAAGATTGACTGTTTGATCAGATTGTAATGGTGCCAAACTATTTAAAACAGGAGAAATCTGCGCATTAAATTGTTGTGTAGCCGTCGTGGTCGATCTGGTCGCAACAAGATAAACCTGATCTGTAGTTGCTATGAATGTTGCACTACTGTAATGATCATAACCTGAAGATAATATCTGACCATTCTCATCAATGATTTGATAGTAAAGCCCTGTATTGGAGTTGAAATCAAAATTATAGTTTTGTCCAGACTGGGTATTTAATGCGATAAAAGCAAAATTCTCACCTGCTTTTAGTTCAAAGCCAATATTATCAATACTGCTTACTGCTAACGATTTTGCAATATAGTCAATTAACTTAAATGAATAAGTTGGTGTAGCTGCTCTCGTACCACTAAATACGAAACGATAACTACCTGCAGCTAAATATTGTACTGAATAAGCATTAGAAGTAACCACAGTACCATCTTCGCGGATAATACTGAAATTCGTACTGCCCAATACAGCATCCACAATAAATGCTGTCGGTTCATCTAATTTCAGTGTATATGTATGAACATCACCACCTTTAGCAATCTGACCTGAAATCTGATCACCAATATTAACAGCTTGTACCTGTTCTACCGGTTTAGTCACCAAAATTGATGCTGTTCTTGGAATGTTAGATGAATTCCCCCAAACCAGCAAAACATACTGACCTGATTGTTTTAAGGTATATTTTTGTGAATAGTCCCCATTGATATATTGATACTCATAAGATGATACAACTCTAGTGCCTGAAGGATCATATAATTCCCAATATATAGTCTGATTACTAGTACCTATATTCCTGAGATCAATAAGCCAGGTTTCGCCAGCCTGACCACTCAAAGTTTGTACATTTGCCTTTTGGCTATTGTCTGCATTTACGTTTAATAGCTGATCCAGATTGAACTGTGTCGCATTGGCAAAACTCAGGTCTACAAACTGGAAGTAATAATTGATTTTACTGCTTGAATAATTCAAAACTGTAATTTCATACTCACCAGATTCCAATTCAAAGTATCTATTTTCACTTAAATAAAAAGTCTGAATATTATTTCGTTCACCTTTCTTTTTAATTGCTAAATAAATATCACCAGATGATCCATTTACTTTAAACAAAGAATCTTTTTCTATAGTCAAACTATATTTTTGCTGACTGTCATAACCTATCAAGCTACCTGATACCAGTTCATCAACAGCAATATTTAAATTTAATGCTTTCTCATTAATTATAAAACTTATATTTCCTGTATAGTTATTGGAATTATAATTAATTGGTTGAATATAATAATAACCAGTTTGATTAACTAAAAAACCATATCCATAGGCATAATAATTAGCTGTAACTGTTTTTATAGCCAAACCATTTATATCATAAATAACAATCCCGGTATAAGATGCATAATTTTTACTTAAATCATAAAGCTTGTCTTTATCCAGATATACCTTAAAGAGTTTATCCGGTATTCCATTACTCAATGTTGCAGAAGTCTGGATATTTACATTCAGATCGACAAGCTGACTTACTATTGTCGTCTTAAAACTAAATAAATTCGCAGTATCATTTGGCTTATTATTATTGATAACAGTCAGTGTATAAGTATCTGCAGCCAACATGTAAAGACCATAATTTGAATTTACAATTTGACCTTTACTGTTTTTAATTTGATAAGTATTGCTCGCACTCGTTAAAGACAGCTGATCAAGCTTTAAAGCTGTCAACTGAGCTAATGTGAATGTATAGGTTTGCTTTTGCTTTAGCCCGATAAACTGATCATTCACAATCTGATCAAGTTCAATCGCTGTCGGCTGTAACACATCTTTAGCAATAAAATCGAGTTTGTAATCAACCTGAGTGTTACTTGAATTTTCAACCAATAAAATATACTGATTGCTCAAGCCTTGGTTCGGCAATGCCTGATAAATAGACCAGATATTGTCACTAGAAAGTTTCTTCCCATCCTGACTGTATAATGTATATCGTAATGCTGACAAATTCTGCGCTGAGGAAGAATGACGCAACCAATACTCAATATTGCTGTTTAACCGCAAGTTAAAGAATTGATAACCGCCATTTGCATTTAAAGTTGCAACAGCATTTCCACCCTGTTCTATATTTTCAAGTTCTGACTGATTTTGAATAACAAATTGTAGCTTTTTCCCGGCTAATTTATCAGACAATTCAATCTTATATTGTCCAGATTTCAACCAAAATGCTTCAAGTGCCTGACCAGTTGCCGTATTTAAAGTCCTTGGCATTCCTTCGTAAACAAAACCATCCGAACCTGTAATTTTTAAATACTGATAGGCTAACTCGGCAAAATCAAAACGAATAAAACCATCTGCAGCCGTACTAAACTCAAATGCAAGCTGATCATTCAGCTCACTTTCATTTATTGTCACCGTCTGATTCAGGCTTATAGCTTCGCTAATAATGGATTCAGTGACTTTATTTTCCTTAACCACCTTGAACTGAATATTTTCCTGAACTTCAATCCCGGTATTTTTGACTGAAATATAGAAATATGGCTGTGTTTTAATTAATTCAATAATCTGTTTTTCATTATTATAATCAGGATAAATTCGCTCACCAGTCTGAGTCCAGAAATCAAATTGCAGATCATAGTGTTCTGAAATCAGATTAAAAATAAACTGGTTATAATTTTCCGTATATACAGCAAAGTAGTCCTGATACACGCGATAAAGTTTAGTTTCCCCTGCAGCCAACTGATCAATTGTCGTATCAACATCTGTAAGCAGATTTACAGTCTGAGATGCCGGTATGACATTGAAAGCCACATGTCCTGTTTGCCATTGCGAATTCAGTGACAACTTATAAGTACCCGCTGTCAGATAAACCGATGACAGCCCGGCATTAGCTGCATATTCCACACCACGCGCAAGCATAGGCTCTGAACTGAACCATTCACCCTGCAGACCAGAACCAACCAATTGCCATTGCAAAGAATCAGAGCCCGAAAATTCAAGGAAATAAGCTCCTGATTTTTCAATTGTTAAAATAATATCCTGTTGTTGATATTCAGCAATGAAGTCCAGTTCCTGTACTGTTGTTTCATTAGAACTCACTAAAAGCTGAATTTGCTTTGGTAGTTTTAGAAGAACCAGTTCAGTTTCTATTTGATTATAATTCGAAATCAAAAGCCAATATTTACCACTAGATTCAGACAGAGATAATAAAGATGTTTGATAATAAACTTGATCATCTAACTGTCGACCATTTTCATCAATCAAGGTAAATCTTAAGTTGCTAGATTCTTGATGATTAAAATCAGCAATATCAATCCAATAATCAAATCCGCTTTCAGCATTTAACTCAAAAATCTGAAAATAGTCACTCTCAATTATGCTTGGACTTTCTACAGATAATTGTTTAGCTTCTGGCTGCTGCGCAAGATTAAGAGCCAAATCATAGCCATTTGCAGATAAATACTGGAAATTGAACTGAGCAGCATATTGACCAGCTTTAAGGAAATATAATCCACCATTCATATCTGCTGAACGATTTACATACTCCCAGTCCCCATTTACTACATTGTATAGGCTGGATGAATAAGGTAATGGTGAATTCACATCCAGTGCATACCAGCCCGCTTCATCAACATTAATATAGAAATATATTCCATTGTATAAATCTGCATCTGAAATATAGTTCTCACTATTTAAATCAAGCTGGGTAATTTGATCTTTAATAATAAATTTTATATTTTCAATAAGGTCAGCGGAAATATTGGAAATGCTCAGATATAGTGAACTTGGCTGATCTGAATATGAATAAATCTGAAATACTTGTGCAAGATCATTATAGGAATTAATGTGATATCCGTCTTCTGTCCACAAGTCAACCTGAATACCAGCAAACCCACTCAAGTTCTTAAATAACAATTCATCTGTAGTTTCTATTGCCAGTTTATAAAACACAGTTTCATTTTCAGCAAGTGAATTAACCAGAACTTCATTGTTTTTTATGAGCTGATTTTGAATCTGTGAAAAAGGAGTAATATTGAATTGATAGGTTGTTTCTAGCAACTCAGGATTATTAATGATTAAATGATAAACACCCTGTTTTAAATACAACCCTGTTACTATGTCATTATAATCATAATATAAAGATGGACCCGTTAAACTCCAGCTGAGTACATCTGCACCCTGTCCTTGTGAAATAAAATAAGTGCCATCCTGTTGAATATTAAGCGTGATTACCTGATGCTCCAAGTCAGCTGTAATTTGCTCATTCACCGAAACTGTAGCATTAACACCCACTGAAACTGTAGCAATCACAGGAATTGCTGCTGTCGTACTATCCTTTTCTTCTAAAGCTATGGATAGATTTTGCAGCAACTCCTGCTGATTATTCCAAATAACTAAAACATAATCTTCATGGGCATACAGCTTTTGTAACTGCACCGCTTCAGATGAGAAATAGCCTGAATTCCATGCAATACCATCACTAGTGTACAAACGGAAATATGCTCCAGCCATTTCTGTCAACAACTGCAATTGATAGTCTTTAGATTCTAAAAGATGAATCGAATACGTTTGGTAACCCAAATTCGATTGTAGATCCAGCTCAACAGCCTGATTTACTTCGATCTGTGGCAACTGAGCATTAGCATGCAGGGTAAATTGGAAAATATTTTCCTCACCCAATATCTCCCCATCATTTTCAGTACCTTCAGTCAATACATTAGGTCGGCTGTAACCTGATTTACCTTTAAATTCAAGCGTATATTTCCCCGCCTGCAAATAAATAGTTTGAAATGCCATTTGACTTTGGTAATTGACATATTCAGGCCAACCATCAAATAACCAGCCAGAATCATTACTAATGGATAAATCACCATAATAGCGATTGTCAAATTCAAGCGTTACCCAACCATTTTCAGCAACCTCAAATAAAAATGTAGGATCATTGGATAAATCATCATAACTAAATTGCTGATTTTGATTTATCTGGATACTTAGATTTTTATTTTTTGTCTCAAAAACAACATCCTGAATAGCCTCTGAAGTATTATTATGAATAGCAAAATAAATATAATCAGCCCCTGCATTTAAACTAAATGGATATTCAAGATCATAAAAATTATTGTATGAATATCCATAATCATCAAACACATTCAAAGATAAATCTGTTTGTTCAGTTTTAAGTTTAAACTGCAAATCTTTATAAGCTGAATATGGAATTTTAAACCAAGTGGTATCATTTGCTTCAATTGCAGGAATAGTCCATTCAGAAGCAATTTGATTCAGTTCAACAATATCAGTAGCAGCTTTAATGTTAAGCATTAATGCAGCATCTGCACTCCACCGAGAATGTAATATCAGCTTATGCGTACCCTGTTTCAGGTAATAGGACTGGAGTTGATGACTGGAGTTTTCATAACTCGTACGTTGATTTTGTGCTACAGCAGCATAAGCTTCTGGAGAAATTCCATTTGACTGCTGATCATTGGTGATAATTTCTAACCATGCACCATTTACATAGCTATAATCAAAGAAGTATAAGCCAGCCTGATTAACCTGAAGCTCAATTTCCTGAATTTGATAAGGCATCATAAATGAATAATCAATTGAGTCAGTCACACTCATATTGATGACTTTTGCAACCTTAACTAATTTTAAGTCTAATGACTGGCTATTCCCAGTAGATTCAATAATCAGAATATAGTCACTTTTCCATTCTTTTTTAGGTAGATAAATTTCTTCTGAACTAAAATTACCACTTACAATTTCAAAACCATCTTGACTTAATACTTTAAACTTAGCCAAACCAAAAACGTTATTCAGCTTTAAATAGTATTCTGATTCAGCATTCATATTAAAATGATAAATCTGGATACCATTACTGTTATTTAAATCTACATTTTTTGTTACATTAGCATCCAACTGTGAAAAGTGACTCATTTCACGAATTATAAAATTAAACTCAGTATTTTTAATTTTATTTTTAAATTCTACAAAATACTGCCCTGCTGTTAACCACTGCCCTGAAACTTTTAAGTTATTGCCTGAAATAATTTCTCCAGCAGGACCAATAATTACAACTTCTTCAAAAATATTTTGAATAAATTCAAAACTAACAAAACTATCTTGTTCAAGTTTAAGGCTATAATTAATATTTCTCGGTAAATCTTTTGCCAGCCCAACCACTTGCTCATTTAGAGCGATGTTCTTAAGAACATTTACAGACTGTACATGCTGTGTTTTTTGATAGTTAAAGACAATATTTTCAATACTTTCATATAAGCTTTCGTTAATAACCGAAATATAAATTTGACTTTGTTTATAATCTTGATAAACATTCGTTCCATCAGTTAAATGATGAGCAAGCAATTGACCATACTGATCCCAAATAGCGATATTCAAATCAGGATGCATCGTATTTAGATTAAAAACATATTCATCCAGATAATCAGAATCAATTGCATAAACAATAGATTCGCCTGGTGAGAGAATATCTATTGTATAGTCTTGATCTGGAATTATTGTTACTAATGACTTGGCAGAGACAATTTCAATTCCATATTGTCCCTCCAAGTCATAATTTGAAATGCTAAACTGATATTTCCCCTCAGCAAGGTAAACTGCCTGTGCTGTAGTTTCCCCCTGAGAAAATTCATTATTCCAGTTAATATTATTTATACCCGGACCACTTAATAACCATGAAGTATTAAATGTATTATTTCCAGGATTTATAAAATATGTTCCAGATTCTGTAACAGATAATTCAACGACTTGAGTATTCGCCACCCCACTGAAATTAAATTCTAATTTTACATTTTCCTGTAGTTCAACTTGCTGAGTGGTTTTATTAGATAAACCCAATATATAAGAGTAATAAGAAGCATTACTCAGTGATGTATTAATCCAAAGATAATAATCCTCGTGAGTATTTAGACTTTGCTGTATAAGCCCAGGCTGACTTATAGCCGTATCAAGAACAATGTTACCGTGCTGATCAAGCAAATATACTTTCGGAATATCAGATGTATTTAACTCAATACTTACATTAATAGTCCCTTTATTCCCAGCATAGCCTCCACTATTTTCATAATATGGACTATAATTACTGTTACCATAAGAACTAAAAGCTAAATAATACTCTCCTCCTTGATTAAATCTATAGTTAAGAGGAGAATCATCTACGGAAACCACTACATTTCCATATCGATCAAATACTTTTAAATATCCATCAAAATGATTCCCATTAAAAGTAGAACCATTCGGCGTAGTAATATTAATAACATCGCCACTTTTTACCTGTATTTTATAAAAATCTGCATCAGCATAACTAGAATTATTATCACCGATAGTAACTTGAAGTTGCTTATGTCTAATAAAATCCAGTTGTTTTGCAGTATATATAGATCCACCCACATCCGTATTAGTATAGTTTACAGGGGCTGTTGCTACATACTTTATTTTAATTGCTACTTTTTCTTTTTTGCTATTTTCAGAAATATTATCAATATTATAGCTACTATTTAGACTGGAACTAACTCCAATATAATAAATACCACTTTTTAAAACAGAGAAATCCAAATCATTAATTTCTGATTTTACAAGTTCTTCTCCATTTTCATTAAAAATTCTAATTAAGGCATCTTCTCTATTTTTTTCAAAGTAAATTTTGTCATTTTTATTTAACGCCAATTCATATAATTCAACACCTTGTTCTGAAAACCCTGATGTAATTACTTTCTCTGAAATTCCTTCTAGATTTAAATACTTAGCATTAGAAGTGTTAGTTGCATAGAACTCAGAAATAAGTCCCAAAAAATCAGAATTTTGTGCATTTATTTTTACAAAACTCGATTCATTTCCATAATTACTAATATTTAAATTTTTATTATTTTGATCAATTACAGCATCTACCTGTGCACTACTTTTTAGCTTAAAACTTATTTCACCCTTAACTGCACTTAAACTATTGATGAACAGAACATAAGCACCAGCTTTTAAAAATTGTGGTGGTGTTTCTGTATCTTTTTGATTTGTAATTCTATTTGAAAAAATAATATTGCCAATACTGTCTTTAATGAGCCATTCTGTGTTCTCTAAACCTTGAGTAAGCTGATCAAATCCAATCCACTGATTCTGTTCTAGGTCAAAAGTATACTGCGTAGACTGAAATGGCTTTCTCAAATTAACAGTAGTTTTTTCATTCAGATTTAATGCAACAACTTCTGGCTTAGAAGCATGCAGGATAAATTGGCTTTCAATACTCTTTTGACTGTCATTACCCTCAATAGATAACCAGTACGTTCCATTACTTAGAGCTTCAAAACCCTGATAATTAGAAGTATTTATACGATTCTTGACAAGATTTGCATTTGAGTCAAAAACACTCCAGCTCGCATTTGCAGTCTGGCTTTCAAAAAACAATCGATCACCCTGACTTAACTCAAACTTGTATAAAATTGCCTGAGTAGACGGATTGAGTTTCAGTTCTGTTTGTTCATTTACGTTTAGACTAACCGCAGCACCTTCACCCAACATTCTAAATGTGTAATTTCCTGTTTGATCATCATCACCATCAATAGTTAGTTGATAAGTATCGGGTATAAGATCAAGAAATTTATGATTATCCTGTGCAAGCTGAACTGCAGAGAAATTTTGACCGAAATCTTTTCCTTTCAGAGACCAGTTAAATTTATTCCCTTCGACTCCATCAAAGAAGAATTTTGTTTTTTCGGTAACAACGAATTCGTATTGCTTCTGCTCACCGGGTTTTTCGATATTGCCGGTAATTTCATGAACTCCAGGCATCAAGTCAGCTGACAAGAGTAATTTCGGCTCCAGCTGTTCAAGTGTCCACATTTGTTCCTGAGCTGTATGCTTATTATTACGACTCATTTTTTACCCCTAATTTTTATTAATAATTTTTAAAGTTTGTTTTAAAAACAATGGTTTTTTGTTGGTGCTATTGTAGTTATTGTTAGTTTACTAATCAATTTTTTTAGGCATTTTTTTCATTAAAAACAATAACATGAAATTTCATGTTTTTTTTCAAACTAAATAATTCTACATTTTTTTTATTCATGTGACTTCAATCACTGTAATCAACATCTCTTTTTGCACTAACCGTTTACATCATATAGATAAGAAACAACTTTACATTCTATTTTCAACTGGACTGCCACCACTCTCCTAGACCAATATCGTCTATTATTTTGTATAGGAGAGAACATTATAAATGGGTAACGATATACCCCTGAATTTAAAGATGAAGCTGTTAAATTAATTACTGAACGTGGCTATTCTGTCCCAGATGTCGTAGAACGTTTAGGTGTATCACAGCACAGATTTATAAATAGCTAAAGACCGTAAAGACTTTATGCAATATTTCTGATGCACATGCACTTCTCGAAGCAAAGAAAGAAATCCTTCGCCTTAAAAGTCAGCTTAAACAAACTGAAGAGTAATGGGATATCTGAAAGTGAAAGCATTGCTTTCACGCCGCTTTGCAAGGCTACCCGAGTAAAGTATCAGTTTATCCTTGAATACAGCCATCAATTTAAAATTAAAATGATGTGTCGGTTTTTTAATATTGCTCGTGCTGGCTATTATGCCTTGTCGCATGAACCTGAATCAGGCAGGACGATTGAAGACAAGCAGTTATTACAACACATCCTCTCTTTTTATGATACGAGTTATGGCATTTACGGTTATCGTCGCACTAAGCTGGATCTTAAAGAGCTGGGCGAAAGTTGTGGACCTAATCGTGTGCTAAAGATCATGAAGAACAACGACTTTGCTCCTATAAAACGCACAAGAGTTATGACTGTGGTCGCCCTTAAATCGTTCTATTCAACCATTAAAATCGAGAGTTTATTGTAAACACGCCTGATACCTCTTCAGTGACTGATTTTACCTACATACGTACATGGCAAGGCTGGCTATATCTGACTGTGGTTCTTGATTTATATTCAAGAAAAGTGATCGGTTGATCAATGGAACCGCCGCTTGCAAAGGATATGGTTTTGGATGCACCTCTTATGGCAGTATGGCGGCGCAGACCCAATATCCTGTGATCATCACTCACTAGCGCAGCAGTGCTGCTCAGGCTCACAATACAGCGGCGGGGATTGGCAGAAATTCTGTCAAAAGCATAACTTTGTTCCGAGTAGGAGTCTTAGAGGCCTTACGCAGTATACTGCTCATGGGATAATGCTGTTGCAGATTCCTTTTTTAGCAGCTTGAAGAAGAAAAGGATTAAAAAGAGGATTTATAAAACACGTGAAATGGCACGTGTAAATGTGTTTGATTATATCGAGATGTTTTTACAATCGGATTAGGCGTGATTCGCACCTTTATGGGATGAGCCCAGAAGCCTTTGAAGCAGCTTTAAAATGAAGCTGTCTTGCATCTAGGATACTGGGAGCAGTCCAGATCATGTTATTCTGTCCTTAAACTTATTATTTTTAGAAGGTTTTTTATAAAAAAATAAGGACCCGAAGATCCTTATTTTTCAAATCAAGCAATGCTGCTTAAGCTTAAATACTCATGCACATGTATTTGATTTCCAGGTAGTCTTCGATACCGTATTTCGAGCCTTCACGACCACAACCCGACTCTTTAATCCCACCAAATGGTGCAACTTCAGTTGAGATCAAGCCTTCGTTAATGCCGACCATGCCGTATTCTAAAGCCTCACCCACTTTCCAAGCACGACTTAAGCTTTCTGTATAGATGTACGATGCCAAACCAAACTCAGTATCGTTTGCCATTTGAATCGCTTGTTCATCAGTACTGAACTTGAATACAGGTGCAAGCGGTGCAAAGGTTTCATCTTTAGCAACCAACATATCTGGCGTCACATCCGCAAGCAAAGTTGGTTCAAAGAAGGTTTGACCAAGTGCATGGCGTTTACCACCCACAACCACTTTTGCACCCTTCTCAACAGCATCTGCAATATGCTCTTGGATTTTTTCCACTGATTTTTCATTAATCAATGGACCTTGCTCTGCACCTGCTTCAAATGCTGGGGCAACTTTAAGTTTTTTTACCGCAGCCGCAAGTTTCTCAACAAAAGCATCATGAATGCTTTCGTGCGCAAGAATACGGTTGGTACAGACACAGGTTTGACCTGAGTTACGGAATTTAGAGGCAATTGCACCTTCAACCGCTTTGTCCAAGTTCGCATCTTCAAACACGATGAATGGCGCATTACCACCCAGTTCCATGCTGAGCTTTTTCATGGTTGATGAACATTGTTCCATCAGCACTTTGCCCACTTGCGTTGAACCTGTGAATGACACTTTTTTCACCACTGGATGCGTGGTTAATACACCGCCAATTTCACGTGAACTACCTGTTACAACGTTGACCACGCCTTTTGGAATACCGGCTTGTTCAGCCAGTGCCACCAATGCCAATGCAGACAGCGGCGTTTCTGATGCAGGTTTGATAATCACGGTACAGCCTGCAGCCAATGCAGGACCGACTTTACGGGTAATCATCGCATTGGGGAAATTCCACGGGGTAATGGCAGCCACTACACCCACCGGCTGCTTGATCACCACTAAACGGCGGCCTTGCTTATCGTGCGGAATCACATCGCCATACGTACGTTTTGCTTCTTCAGCAAACCATTCGATGAAGCTTGCACCGTACAGAATCTCACCACGACTCTCAGTCAATGGTTTACCTTGTTCTGTACTTAAGATCACAGCCAAATCTTCTTGGTTTTCAACAATCAGATTGAACCATTTACGCAGTAACTGTGAACGCTCTTTTGACGTGGTCAATTTCCACGTTTTTAATGCATTTTCTGCCGCTTCAACCGCTTGTTCAACTTGTGCTGCTGATACGCTTGGTACGGTTGCAATGCTTTCACCTGTTGCAGGATTCGTCACAGCAAATGACTTTTGATCTGCTGCATCTACCCATACGCCATCGATATACGATTGCTGTTTCAATAAACTTGGATTATTCAGTTGCATCTATATTCTCCTTAATAGACGCTTGGAGTCGTGCTCACAGGAGCAGCAACGCCATCTTTAAATTTTGCCAGCAGTTGGTTCATTGATTTCATCAGTAAACTGGTATCAACACCGACTGCCACAAATTCTGTACCCATTGCGAGGTATTGTTTCGCAAGTTTTTCATCAGCAGATAGGATACCCGCTGCTTTGCCTGCTGCACGAATTTTTTTAATGCTTGAAACAATAATTTCTTGCACCTCAGGATGACCTGGATTACCACGATGACCTAATGCTGCTGATAGGTCTGCTGGGCCAATAAAGACACCATCAATCCCTTCAACTTTTAAAATCTCATCAAGGTTTTCTAAACCTTTTTTCGATTCGATTTGCACGATCACACAGATCTGTTCGTCAGCATCATTCAAATACGTTGAAATGTTATTCCAGCGTGATGCACGTGCCAGTGCTGGACCAACACCACGAATCCCTTCAGGTGGATAACGTGTTGCGCTCACCATGAGCTCAGCTTGTTCAGCTGATTCAACCATTGGAATAAGCAACGTTTGCGCACCAATGTCCAACAGTTGTTTGATTAAGCCAACATCACCTGTTACAGGACGAACCACCGCTTGCGACGGATAAGCTGCAATGGTTTGTAGTTGATACAGAATCGATTTTAAATCGTTCGGTGCATGTTCACCATCAATCAATAACCAGTCAAAACCAGCATTGGCAGTGATTTCAGCAGTATAGCCATCTGCCATACCGAGCCACATCCCAATTTGCTGAGATGTTTTGAGTTTCTATTTAAAGTAATTTGTCGTATCAAGCATGACTCAGCTCCTTTATCCGAGGCTACAATCAATGGTTAACAGAACAAGTGAACCAACGCTACCAAAAGGCATCCGGCTTAGAGATGACGCAATCGAAATAAACTTCACGTGCAACAGACAGCGATACTACATCACGCTCCCTCAGCGCGCACCGTAAATACAATTTAACTAATTGTTTATTATAAATATTTAAACCCAACCCACATCATTGTACCGCAAAAAATACCGTAAAAATTCAGCATTCTAAAAAATATTGATGATGGCAATGTAGGTCATTACCACCAACGAAATATATTGATTTCAGGTGCTACGACTACCCCACCTGACTATACATTGTTGAATGACAAAATGGCTCAACTAGTCGGTTGGTACAAGTCGGAAGCGCATCAGCGTCATCCTATTGAACGTGCAGCTAAAGTACACCTGGATTTTTTATTGATGGTAATAGACGCACATCACGTCTATTGATGAACCTTAAGTTGCTGAAATCTGGATATCCACCTTGCGTTATTACAGTTGAAAAATCGCGTGGCTTACTATGAAGCTTTGGATCAGTGGATGGCTTATGACAAAACTGAAGCTTTTATCCAATTGATTTCTGAAGCAGTGATCGAAGGATTTAAACCATATCAGATAATTTTAGGAATTTAGAGTTACTCCCATTTATATATTTCTTTATTTGTACTGCTGCTTAGGACATTTTATTTATTAGAGCCTTGTTGCCTAATGCTGTTATCAAAAAATTGTTCAGCGATATAATTTCAGAATGAAGAAGCCTACACATAGAATCTATCATACAAAGAATTGACCTTACCACAAACCTAATTTTATTAACTTATTCAATAGATCTCTTTCATAAATCAAAAAACGATCTTCTTTTTGGTTAATATTTGCACTCCGGATTTCTTAGCATTCGTGCATAATCTGCGGATGAAATACATCGATTCAAACAAGCTTTCTGATCCTCAGTTCAAGTGATACACAGGCATCTCATGGTCAACTTTCTATTTGATGGTTGAGCAATTGA
>NZ_CADDTS010000033.1 GCF_902753875.1 Acinetobacter bouvetii
TTGATGAAATACGGTATTCTGATGTGACAAAACCTGAGTCCTTATAGTTAAAGTGTTTGGTCGCACTTATATTTTAACTACTTTAGACTCAGGTTTTTTATTTAAAGCAAACTATGGGACAGCAGTGGACTTTATGCCTCTTTTTTGCTCACCCACTGGTCAGATTTTAATCTAAAAAATATCCCTGTGCCGGTACCAGCTCAAGATTAGATTATTAATCTTAAAATCTGAATCATCAACGTTTAAAATTCGACAATAAAGCAGATGTAATTGATTTATTGTGCGCAGAAATTTTTGATTTCTTAGCTTTAGCTGATTTATCTTCAACGCGTTCTATACGAACGGCCTTGTATTTATCACCATTTTCAACAGCCACAAATTTAACCCGTTCATTACGTTTCGGTTCGCCTTCTGCCGCAGGAAAATCTGAGATATGAAAGAAGATATCTCCTTCAGCCGTACCAATAAAACCAAAGCCTTTCTCAGGGTCATACTTTTTAATTTTACCCTGATGTAATTCATCTTTCATGCTGCTGCCCTATGCTAAAAATGCCATGTCTACAGTATATAAAAAAAGAGGCTAAAAAGCCCCTTTTCCGCTTCTATCCAAAATTTAGTCTTTTTGAACAGAACCAAAGATTTTATCGCCGGCATCACCCAGACCTGGCACGATATAACCGTTTTCATTTAAACCATGATCTACAGATGCAGTAAAAATGGTCACGTCAGGATGCGCATCTTCAACACGCTTAATACCTTCAGGTGCTGCAACCAACACCATGACGCGAATATCTTTACAACCGCTGGCTTTTAATACGTCAATGGCTGCAACCAAAGATGAACCTGTTGCGAGCATTGGATCAATAATCATCGCAAGACGATTTTGTACGTCTGGAACCAATTTTTTATAGTAAGTACGGGCTTGTAAAGTTTCTTCATCACGTTCTAAACCGAGTACAGATACTTTTGCACTTGGAATCAGGTTCAAGAAACCATCTAACATGCCAATACCGGCACGTAGAATCGGCACAACAGTAATTTTTTTACCGGCAATGCGGTCTACAGTTACTTTACCCGCCCAGCCATCAATTTCGTGATCACATACAGGTAAGTCTTTAGTTGCTTCATAAGTCAAAAGCATGGTGACTTCTTGTGCTAATTCGCGGAAGTTTTTTGTACTAATGTCTGCACGACGTAGCAAACCAAGTTTATGTCGAATGAGCGGATGACGGATTTCATGAATAGCCACGGGAGAGCACCTAAAAGATGAGATAAAATTTCAGCTATTATAAATGTTTTTTATATCTCTTATAAACTAAAAAGCCCCCTATCAAAGGAGGCTTTTTCGAAAAAACTTATAGTTTTTTTAGATTATTGCTGAGATAGCATGAAATGCAATGGAGATAAAATCTCGGCTTGAAGCGCAAGCTTGATAATTGGATCAGGATAAATACCAATCACCAATACAGCCAATGCCGCTGCAAGCACCATAATACCACCCACTTTTTGACCCCAATGTTTGTCGGCATCAATACGTGGAGTATCTGGCGGAGTCATGTACATCACGACCATTACACGCAGGTAATAGTAAAGACCAATACCTGAACCCACTACAATCATGGCAGCCAGGAACCAGTGCTGAGTTGTTACCGCAGCCATCACCACCAGAAACTTACCAATGAAGCCTGCAGTCAATGGAATACCTGCAAGAGACAACATCATCACAGTCAAGGTTGCAGTCAAGATTGGACGGCGCCAGAACAGACCGCGGTAATCGGCCAAGCTTTGTGCTTCATCTACATTGTTATACGGACTCGACATCAATGCTACAGCACCGAATGCACCAATCGTGGTTAACACATAAGTGATTACATATACAGATACGTTACCCAGGCTTGCATACGTCATGCTGACTAAACCAATCAGCAAATAACCAAAGTGTGCAATAGATGAGTAACCCAGAATACGTTTCAAGTTGACTTGACGTACTGCAAGGAAGTTACCCACCAGGATAGAAAGCACCGCAATAATCGTGATGATTGTGACGATGGATTCGACCAGGATGGCACCTGAAGACAGTAAATAACGCACGAACAAACCAATGGTTGCCACTTTAGCTACAGTCGCAAGGAAAGTTGCGATTGGCGCTGGTGCACCTGCATATACGTCTGGAGTCCATTTGTGGAATGGTGCAAGAGACAATTTAAATGCAACAGCAAAGACAATCAGGCCTAGGCCTAAAATCACCATTGGCTGTTTGATGGCTTGCATCAAGGCTTGAACATTGTCATAGAAAGACAATGAACCAGTATAGGCATAGATATAAGCCATACCCATCAACAACATTGCAGACGCAGTCGCTGAAAGTACCAGGTATTTAATACCGGCTTCCAAAGACTGTGAGCGCTGATGTGTATAAGCCAACAGACCGTATACAGGAATCGACATCAACTCAAGGCTAATGAAGAAAGATGCATAGTGAGAGCTTGCCACCATGAGCATTGCACCCGCTACCGAACACAACATCAAGATATACAATTCTTCACGGTTATCTTTATAGCTTTCAATATAAGCGTGTGACAGCGTACAGCAAGCCAGCGCAGCGACCAAAATCACCAATTGATAAAGCAAGGTAAATGGGTCGAGCATAAACATGCCCATCACGTTCGCTGGTGCAGAAGCACCACCGAACATCGCAATCAAGACATAGGCTGCTGCAAGGTTTAAACCGACTACAGAAGCAGTTGCAATTAAATTATGGTTACGTTTAATTGCAATGAGAAGCATCACTACGATCGCAGTTAAAGCCACGATCATCACAGGAGCTAATGGCATAAGCTCAGAAAATGACATTGTGAAGTTCATGGCTTATTGGATCTCCACATTTTGTTGAGATACGACTTGTTGAGTCGCATCGACAACTTCTTGAACTGGGATATAGCTGTTTGCTAACCACGCCATGCTTGAATTTGAAATATCAAGGAAGCTTTGTGGGTAGATACCGAGCCATAGTAGACCAAAAGCACACACTAACAAAATAACAATTTCACGCGCATTCAAGTCTTTCAATGGGCTTGTATAATTTTGTTTTTGCTCTTCATTTGGTGTACCAAACAATGCTTTGTGAATCAGGATCAAGCCGTAAAGACCTGCCAATACCAAACTGATGGCTGCCAAAATGGTGAAGGTTGGGAATTTTGCGTATGAACCCATCAAGATCAGGAATTCACCAATAAAGTTACCCAGGCCTGGAATACCCACTAACGCAGCAACAAAGAACATCAAGAAGAATGCAAGGTATTGGAACTGACCGCGAATACCGCCCATTAAACGTAAGTCACGTGTATGTAAACGTTCATACACTTGACCACACATGATGAACAGTGCAGCAGATGAAATACCATGTGCCAGCATCATGATCATCAAGCCCTGGAAGGTCAGGATATTACCGGCGTAAAGCGCAAGTAATACAAAGCCCATGTGCGAGATAGAGGTATACGCAAGTAAACGTTTCATATCGGTTTGCTGGAAAGCACACCAAGCACCGTAGAAGATACCGATTAAACCGAAAATGATCGCGATGTCTGCAAATTGAGCAGAAGCCGCCGGGAAGAATGGCATTACAAAACGCAGCAAACCGTATGCAGCTGTCTTAATCAAGATACCTGCCAAGTCAACAGAACCGGCTGTCGGTGCTTGAGCATGTGCATCTGGTAACCAGCCGTGCAATGGGAACACTGGAAGTTTTACAGCGAAACCAATGAACATACAGATCATCAAGGCATAAGCCACTGATGGCAATTGTGCATCAAGCGTATTCGCTACACCTAACAGGTAGTTGTAATCGAAGCCGATCATGCCAGTCATCATGTAACCGTAAACCACAAGGCCTAGGATACCGATGAGCATGATTAAACCTGCGACTTGGGTATAGATGAAGAACTTGGTCGCAGCATATACACGTGATTTGTTGTCCGCACCTTTATGACCCCATAACGCAATCAGGAAGTAGATTGGTACAAGCATCATCTCCCAGAAGAAGAAGAACAGGAACAAGTCAATCGCAAGGAATACACCGATCACCCCACCCAAAGACCATAAAAGGTTTAAGTGGAAGAAACCAACGTTCTTTTGAATCTCACCCCACGAACAGCCCACTGCAAGTACACCCAGTAATGCAGTCAAGCCAACCATAAGAAGTGAAAGACCATCCACCGCAAGGTGAATGTTAATGCCTAGGGTTGAAATCCAAGGCAGCATGAATTCGGCAGACCAAGTTGGAACTTTGGCGCCTAATTCATATTGATATGTACCCGAATTCCAAAGCGCAACAGTGAGACCCAGTGTTACGAGCATCCCCACTAACGCAATGTAACGCGGGAGTTTGTCATCGAGCTTGTCGACTAACCAGCAAATAAAACCTGCAATGAACGGTACGAGGATCAGCGCGGGTAAAATCCAGTTGTTTGTGATTTCCATCTTATTTCCCCACTACCTGAATCACGATCAGGATCATCAGCAAGACCACTACACCGAGTGACATACTTGATGCGTATTCACGTAATGAACCTGTTTGGCGTGAGCTTGTGAAGCTATGACCACTTTTAACAATGGCAGGAAGCACTAACCACAAACCATCAATCGGATCACGACCTAAAATTTTCGCGATAAGCAAATATGGTTGAACAAATACGATGTTATACAACGCATCAAAACCAAGTGCATTACGGCAGATATTCGCAAGACCAGCACCCAATGAAGTACGGGCAAAACCTTTCACTGCATTATAAGCAAAAGCAAATAACACAATACCGACTACTAGACCGGCAAGCGCAATACCCACAGCTGTATATTCAGCACCATGTACACCTGCTTCAAGCGCTTCAGGAATAACGAAAGCTGGAATATTGGCTTTGGTTAATGCAGCTTCTACTGGTGCTTTCAAGAAATAAGCCAAACCAGTTGAAAGTACCGCCAAGATACCCAACGGCGCCCAATACGTCGCACCTTTGATTTCGTGATACGGTGTGTTTTCTTTACCAAAGAATACAACCCAGATTAAACGGAATGTATAGATTGAGGTTAAGAATGCACCCGCAACACCTGTCCAGTATAAGCAGTTATATACAGGAAGATTTGCAATGTGACTTTGCGCCCAAACTGCGCCCAAGATCGCATCTTTCGAGAAGAAGCCGATGGTCAGGAATGGAATAGCTGCCAATGCACCGCCACCAATCGCGAAACAGGCAAACAGGAATTTGTTATGTTTGAACAAACCACCCATTTTGAAAATGTTTTGTTCGTGGTGGTAAGCCAGAATCACCGCACCAGAAGACAAGAATAATAATGCCTTGAAGAATGCGTGTGAAAGCATGTGGAATAGACCGGCCTGGTATGCTTCAGCACCTACTGCCATAAACATATAACCGAGCTGACTCATGGTTGAGTAAGCCAGAATACGTTTGATGTCGGTTTGAACCAGTGCCGCAAAACCAGCAACAATCAGTGTTACTGCACCAGTGATCGAGATGAACATCATCACTTCTGGAGTCATTTCAAACACGGAGAACATACGGCAGCACAAATAAACACCAGCGGTGACCATTGTTGCAGCATGGATCAATGCAGAAACAGGTGTAGGACCTGCCATCGCATCAGCCAACCATGTTTGTAATGGAATTTGTGCAGATTTACCGGCAGCACCCAAGAACAACATTAATGATGTCCAGATCGCAAGTGAATGGTCACCAGCTAGAACTTGAGGTGCATTGGCAACGATTGTTCCAATATGCAAAGTACCAAACTGTTGGTAAAGCAAGAACAATGCGATCAGCAAGAATACGTCACCGATACGGGTTACGGTAAATGCCTTGATTGCTGCAAAACCATTTTCCGGGTTTTGATAGTAGTAACCAATCAGCAAGTAAGAGCAAAGACCTACACCTTCCCAACCCAAGAACAATAACGCTAGGTTATCGCCCAGTACCAGCAAAAGCATGCTGGCTACGAACAGGTTGAAGTAAGAGAAGAAACGCGCGAAGTCTTCTTCACCACGCATGTACCATGATGCAAAGATGTGGATCAGGAAGCCCACACCGGTGATCATGCCGGTCATCAATAATGACAGGCCATCTAGATGCAAGCTCATGCCCGGTGCAAAACCACCGACATTGAACCAAGTCCAAAGATGTTGAACCTGAGCCAACGAGCCGTTACTGACAAAGCCCATACCGGCAATCAGTGCAAATAAAGCAGATAAACCGACTGAACCCACGCCAATAATGGCTGCCACATTTTCAGGAAGCTTATTGCGCCCCGCCGCTAAGAGGACAAAACCAATGAGCGGAAATAATACTGTTAAATATAAATAACTCATCCGCGCATCTCACTAGCAGCATCCACATCCAAATGATGGAAGCGATGGTAGAACTGAAGGACGATCGCAAGACCAATACAAGCCTCTGCAGCAGCCAAAGTTAAGATCAGGATGAACATGATTTGCCCATCTGGTTGTAACCATGCACTACCTGCAAGAACGAACGCAAGCGCAGCTGCGTTCATCATCACTTCAAGGCTCATCAACATAAATAGTAGGTTGCGTCGCACCATTACACCGTAAAAACCCAGTGCAAAAAGAATGGTTGCAACGATTAAACCGTGTTCTAAAGGAATGTTGCCCATTATTCTTTTTCCTCTTTTGCACTTGGTTCACGTTTACCTAAATGGAATGCTGCAACCAGGGCTGCAAGCAATAACATTGCGGCAACTTCAACCAATAGTAAGTAGTGAGTAAAGAGCGCAGTACCGACAACTTTAGGTCCTACAACTTTAGTGCCCATTACCGGACCTGCGGTTGTGTAATCCGAACCGAGCATCCAGACAAGCACAAGGCCCATCAGGAAGCTCATTAATGCTGGATATGCCCAAGCCGATGAAGTCAGCCATTTACGTTCCTGGTCCACTGTATTTTGACCAAGATTCAGCATCATCACCACGAACACGAACAACACCATGATCGCGCCGGCATAAACAATAATTTCAAGTGCACCGGCAAAAGGCGCACCCACGATCATGAATATCCCTGCTACAGCAAGGAGTGACACGATCAAGCTTAATAAAGCATGTACAGGATTTGCGTTAGTCACAACACGAATCGTAGAAACAATGGCCACGAGTGCCATCAAATAAAATGGCCACATCATGGTAATAAGCTCCGTACGTCAACTGGTGCACTTTCACGTTGTGCCTGACCTTTTTCTTTGCCTGCTACAGCCATACCGGTTACACGGTAGAAGTTGTAGTCAGGATATTTACCAGGACCTGAAATGAGCAAGTTCTCTTTCTCGTAAACCAAGTCTTGACGAACGTATTCACTTAACTCGAAGTCTGGTGTCAACTGAATTGCTGTCGTCGGACACGCTTCTTCACACATACCGCAGAAAATGCAACGAGAGAAGTTGATACGGAAAAATTCCGGATACCAACGACCATCTTCTTTTTCCGCTTTCTGTAAAGAAATACAGCCCACCGGACATGCAACCGCACACAGGTTACATGCTACGCAGCGCTCTTCACCATCTGGATCACGTGTCAAAACAATACGACCACGGTAACGTGGCGGAACAATTTGTTCAGCTGGCACTTCTGGATATAAAATCGTGTCACGTTTACGTGTCACGTGGCTGAAAACCATCCACAATGAACGTACAATTGACCCGAATCCAGCTAGAATTTTATACATTTTGTACTCCCTGCTGTCCTAGGCCTGATTCATCAGAATCACAGCACCAGTCACCAACAAGTTGACCAACGCCAATGGCAAACAAATTTTCCAACCAAAGTTCATGACTTGGTCATAACGTGGACGCATTAAAGAACCACGAGCCAAGACAAACATCATCACAAAGAATGCTGTTTTGATAATGAACCAGAACACTGGTGGAATAAATGGAATTTCTAAGTTGAATGGCGCTAACCAGCCACCGAAGAATAAAGTGACGATTAAAGCAGAGATCAGTACAACGTTAACGTATTCCGCAACGAAGAACATCCCCCATTTCATACCGCCATATTCGACATGGTAACCTTCCGCCAATTCTTGTTCCGCTTCTGGTTGGTCAAATGGATGACGGTGAGTTACCGCAACACCCGCAACCACAAAGATCAAGAAACCTAAGAATTGAGGAATCACAAACCAGACATCACGTTGAGCTTCAACAATTTCACGCATGTTGAATGAGCCTGCAATTGCAACCACACCCATTAATGAAATACCCAAGAACACTTCATAAGAAATGGTTTGAGCTGCAGAACGTAGACCACCCAAGAGTGCATATTTGTTGTTAGACGACCAACCGCCAAATAACACTGCATATACAGCAATACCGGCCATTGCCATAAAGAACAACAGGCCGATGCTCATGTCAGCAACACCAAGTGTTGGGCTGACAGGAATCACCATAAATGAAAGTACCGCAGTACCCATAGCCACTGCTGGTGCTAAACGGAAAGTCAGTTTGTCGGCAAACTTAGGTGTCCAATCCTCTTTGAACATGATTTTCAACATGTCGGCAACGATTTGGAACATCCCCCCAGGACCAACACGGTTTGGACCGTAACGGTCTTGCCATAACGCAAGTAAACGACGTTCGATGAATGACATCAACGCAGCGACAAGCACCACTACAAGCAAGATCACAATCGCCTGAATCACAGAATAAGCGATTGGCCAGTTCTCAGCCCATAGCGGTGTTTGACGTATAATTTCTTGATTCATGAATTACACTCCTACCGCGACTGATACAGGCTCTGCAAGTGAAACCGTTGGTGCAAGACCAATTGGGTAACCAATATAACCTGTAGGTAAATATTCAATAACTTGCACTGGAAGGCTAATGGTTGCCTCACCTGCTTGCACCGTAATTTTTTGACCATCTTGCAGGTTCAAACGCGCAGCATCCTGTTCACCTACGGCAAACATGGCATCAGGAATACGTGATTCCATCGCAGGTGTTTTCACCGTAAATTCACCAGAAGCAAAGATGTGATGCATAGGCACTAAACGGAAACTTTCAGGGTTTGCAAGTACTGGTGCCGGAGCAACAAAACTACGTGCCGGACGTTTCGCCAAACGGTCGAATAAACGAATACCTGAATCACCGCCTTTTAAGTGACCACCCACGTTGTCTTGGAATTTATTCCAAGCTTGTGGCGAATTCCAGCCTGCAGACCATGCAAACGGTATCAGTGATGATGGCGTTTCATTTCCGACATAACCTTCCATAGAGAACGTTAATGCAGAATCGACATCAATTGGCTGTTTAGGCTCATGAACTGAAAGCGGAGCACGCATTGCAGTACGACCTGAATAGCGACGTGGTTCACGCGCAATTTTCAAGCCATGGATACGGTAACCGGCATCTGGTGCAACCTCTTGAATCGCTTCTAGAGCAGGTACGTTTTTCACCACAGATTCAATCACGTCATCCAGCAAGGTCCAGGAAATCGCTTTACCTTTCACGCCAGTTTCAATGGCATGCAACCAGCGCCAAGATTCTTTAATCGCGTATTCAGGTTTGTAGTAGCTTGGGTCATACACTTGGTAGAAACGCTGTGCACGGCCTTCTTGCGATACCACAGTACCATCACCTTCCGCGAAGCTTGCTGCTGAAAGCACGATATCCGCTTTTTTCACAGTTTCAGTTTCAGAGTGATCCAAAACAATCACTTCTTTACCTGAAAGTGCAGCATTCACTTGTGCAGCAGGTAAACGGCGATACAAGTCATTTTCCACAATCACGACAGTGTCATAATCTTGGGCAAATGCTTGTTCCAGACTTTGACCACCAAAGATTGCCATGCCCATTGAGTTCACTTCAGGAACAGTCAATGTTAGACCTGCATTTGAACCCAGATTTTGCGCCACTTGTGCCGCAGCTTCCATGATTGATGCATCTTGTAAGCTGGTACCAGAGATGATCAGTGGTTTTTTCGCTGCTTTTAAGGTATCTGCCATGGTTTGAGCAAATGCTTTGGCATCATCATCCAGACCAGAAATGCTTTCACCTTTCACTGCTGCCGCAACCGCGAAGCCTAAACGTGCGATATCATTTGGAGAAGCAACTACTTCACCAGTCGCCACGTCTGCTAAACGGGTTTGAGTCGCAGCCAAGATATAAATCGGAGATTTTTCATCCTGAGCAATACGTTGTACCGGTTCAGCCAACCATTCTTGAGTACGACGCTCAGCTGCCATTTCTTTAGCTTTGTTTTTCGCTGCTTGGCGAACCGACAAGGCCATACGTGGCGCAGTTTGAGTTAAGTCTTCACCTAAAATCATTACCGCATCGTAGCTTTCGATTTCACGCATGGTCGGGTTATAAACACCCTCGGTTTGCATGATCGATGCAGCCAATTCAACCAGATTTTGCTCTTTTTGTGAGATACCGATTGAATAGTTGTCTTGACCGACCAATTCGCGAAGTGCGAAGTTGGTTTCAAGCGATGCACGTGGTGAACCAATACCTAGAACTTTTTTGCCCTGGATATTTGCAATCACCGTATCTAGCGCTGTATCAACTGAAACAGTCGTTACGTTGGCACCATCACGGAATTGTGGTTGACGTGGACGGTCTGCACGGTTCACATAACCCGTACCGAAACGGCCTTTATCGCAAAGGAAGTATTGGTTAACGTCACCATTGAAACGGTTTTCTACGCGACGGATTTCACCATAACGCTCACCCGGAGAGATGTTACAACCTGAAGAACAGCCTTGGCATACGCTTGGCGCATACTGCATGTCCCATTTACGGTTATAGCGTTCTGAATGAGTCTTGTCGGTGAATACGCCAGTTGGGCAGACTTCAGTCAAGTTACCAGAGAATTCAGACTCTAAAGTGCCTGATTCTGGACGACCAAAGTAAACACGCGAAGCATTGGCATAAACACCAAAGTCCGTACCACCTGCGTAGTCTTTGTAGTAACGCACACAACGGTAACACGCGATACAACGGTTCATTTCGTGTGAAATGAATGAGCCTAGCTCCTGGTTGTAATGCGTACGCTTGGTGAAACGGTAACGACGACGGTCGTGCTGTGTCATCACAGTCATATCTTGTAAATGACAGTGACCACCTTCTTCACAGACTGGACAGTCGTGTGGGTGGTTGGTCATCAAGAATTCAACAACAGAAGCACGGAAGCTTTTTGCTTCGTTATCTTCAATTGAAATATAGGTATTGTCAGCTGCCGGAGTCATACATGACATGACCAAACGACCACGGGTATCTTCCGGATTCGCATATTGAGTCACAGCACATTGACGGCAAGAACCGACAGAACCTAAGGATGGATGCCAACAAAAATACGGAATATCAATACCCAAAGACAAACATGCTTGTAGCAAGTTCTCTGAGCCATTGACTTCGTACGATTTGCCATCGACATGAATTGTAGCCATAGTCGAATTCCTTAAGCTTGTTCTACGTTGCTAGTCTGAGCAGCCGCATTTACGACTTTCGCTTCAAACTCGCCACGGAAATGTTTGAGTGCGCCCATAAGTGGTTCCATCGCACCTGGTGCGTGAGCACAGAAAGTTTTACCAATCCAAAGCTTACGAGTAAGCTCTTGTAAGTGATCGATGTCTTCTTTCTTACCTGTACCATCTTCAAGTGCTTTCAGCGCTTTCACCGCCCAAGGTAGACCATCACGGCAAGGTGTACACCAACCGCAAGACTCACGTGCAAAGAATTCTTCAAGGTTACGTGTCGCTGAAACCATACATTGAGTTTCATCCACTACCATGAGCAAACAGGTCCCTAAACGTGAACCCGCTTTCATGATGCTTTCTGCATCCATTGGCAAGTCAATATGCTCAGCGGCCAGAAAGTCAGTCGATGCACCACCGGGTAACCAGGCTTTCAGTTTTAAACCGTCGCGCATACCACCAGCGTGATCTTCAATCACTTCACGTGCAGTGGTACCAAATGGTAGTTCCCATAGACCAGGGAATTTCACTTTGCCTGATGCACCGTAAATTTTGGTACCCGGATCTTTCGATTTACCTGCAGACAAACCGATATACCATTCAGGACCGCGCAGCATAATCGCTGGCAAGTTGTTGTAGGTCTCTACGTTGTTGACAATTGTAGGACGACCCCAAGCACCTGCAACTTGCGGGAATGGCGGTTTAGTACGCGGATTGGCACGGCGACCTTCAAGCGAGTTAATCAATGCAGTTTCTTCACCACAGATATAACGACCCGCACCGGTATGCACGTGTAAATCAAAGTTCCAGCCAGTACCCAGGATGTTTTCACCCAAGTAACCTTTGGCACGAATTTGCTCTAATGCTTCATTTAAGTATTGAGCCGCTTCGATGTATTCACCACGGATGAAGATATAACCTTGAGTTGCTTCAAGGGTATAACCTGCAATCAGCATCCCTTCGATCAATTGATGAGGAAGTTTTTCCATCAACAAACGGTCTTTAAAGGTACCTGGTTCCATTTCATCGGCATTACAGATCAAGTAACGAGGGCCACCATCATTCGGTGCCATCAATGACCATTTAATCCCTGCCGGGAAACCTGCACCACCACGACCTTTTACAGTCGCCGCTTTAATCACTTCAAGCACTTCTTTCGGTTGCATGCCAATGGCTTTTTTAAAGCCGGCATAACCTTCAAGCGTTTCGTAATCATCTGCACTGCGAACGTGTTCTTGTTTACTCAAACGCCAAGTTAATGGATGAGTTTCCGGGTTACCGTCGCCATAAATTGGTTTTGGTTCGGTATTCATACATACTTCTCCAATAACTGTTGAATTGATGTCACTTCAACCAGACCGTGCGTGTCTTCATCAATCATCAACGTAGGACCTTTATCGCAGTTACCCAAGCAGCAAATCGGAAGCAAGGTAAAACGACCATCAGCGGTGGTTTGACCAAACTGGATCCCGAGTTCGCGCTGGAATGCTTCTGCCAAAGTTTCCGCACCCATCAAGAAGCATGCAATCGAATCACATAACAAGATTACGTGACGGCCTACAGGCTGGCGGTAAATACGGTTATAGAATGTTGCTACCCCTTCTAAATCAGCAACGCTGATTGAAAGCATTTGAGCAATCGCATTTAGCTGCGCATCATCTACCCAGCCATTACGGCGTTGTACACCTTTGAGCGCATCTAGCGATGCAGCACGTGGGTACGGATAGTGACCAATGTGATGTTCAATTTCGTGGATTTCTTCCGCAGTTAAAATCCCTTCGACATTCACGCGTGGCTTTTTATCAGTCAAAATCATCATATTGCGTTACCCCTTAACGATCCACGTCAGCCATAACGACGTCAATTGTCGCTAAATAAATGATCAAGTCAGATACAAGACTGCCGTTAATCACAGAAGGCATTTGCTGTAAATGGGTGAAAGTTGGTGTACGAATACGGGTACGATAACTCATGGTTGACTTGTCTGAAGTCAAGTAATAGTTAGACGCACCTTTTACTACTTCCGCCATCACAGATGCTTCACCTGCAGGCATTACAGGACCCCATGACACGCTTAAGAAGTGCGTAATCAAGGTTTCAATATCTTGTAATGTCTTGTCTTTTGGTGGTGGAACAGCCAGTGGATGGTCTGCTTTGTATGCACCAGAAGGCATGTTGTCTAAACATTGTTGAATGATTTTTAGTGATTGTTCGATTTCACGGAAGTGAACCAGAACACGTGCATATGCATCACCTTCGTACTCTAAAGGCACTTCGAAGTCGTAGTTTTCGTAGCCGCTATAAGGACGGTATTTACGCACGTCAAAGTCGATACCTGTAGCACGTAGACCTGTACCTGTTACCCCCCAAGCCAATGCAGATTTTGCATCGTATTGCGCAACATTACGGGTACGACCAATAAACACAGAGTTTTTAAGTGCTGCTGTGTAGTATTCGTTCATACGTTTAGGCATCCATTCGAGAATTTCACGAATGAGTTTTTGCCAGTTGTTTGGAAGATCGTGTGCTGTACCACCAATACGGAACCATGCTGGATGCATACGGAAACCGGTGATCGCTTCAATCGCGTCATAGATTTTCTGACGGTCGGCGAACATATAGAATACAGGCGTCATACCGCCGGCATCCTGAATCGCAGTACCGATATACAACAAGTGGTTATTGATACGGAACAGTTCCGACATCATGACACGGATACATTGTGCACGGTCAGGAACCGTAATTCCTGCAAGTTGTTCCACACCCATCACATAAGGCATGTTTTGCGCACAACCACCCAGGTAGTCGACACGGTCGGTATAGGGAATGAATGAATGCCAGGTTTGACGTTCAGCCATCTTTTCCACACCACGGTGGTGATAGCCGATATCCGGCACGCAGTCTTTCACTTCTTCGCCGTCCAGCTGCAAGATGACACGGAACGCACCGTGCGCAGATGGATGGTTAGGACCTAAGTTCAAGAACATGAAGTCTTCGTCAGCATTACCGCGTTTTAGACCCCAATCTTCCGGAACGAAACGTAAGTGTTCCTGTTCAAAATCCTGCTTCGCCTGGTTCTGCATATACGGGGTATATTCAGTGGCACGCGCAGAATATTCTTTACGCAGTGGATGACCTTCCCAATAAGTTGGCAACAAGATACGACGGAGCATTGGATGCCCTTCGAAGTTGATACCAAACATGTCATAGGCTTCACGTTCGTACCAGTTGGCATTTGGCCAAATGTTGGTTGCCGTTGGAATGTTTACATCATTCTCATTCAATGCAACTTTAATACGAATATCACTATTACGTTCTAATGACAGTAAGTGATAAAACACGGTGAAGTCTGATGCAGGCAAACCTTCTCGGTTTGTACGTAAACGCTCATCTACCGCAGACAAGTCGAACAACATCACGTATGGACGTGACACAGTACGCAAGAACATTAAAACGTCTTGTACGCGTGCGCGCTCAACCCAGACCGTTGGAAAGTCTTCAAAAGTCGTTTGCACGTAGAAGTTCTCACCAAATTTGGTTTTGAGCTCTTCTATGATTGCAAATGCTGGGCGTGAATCAACTGGAGTTGATTCTGGCATAGCAATGTCAGTTTCAGCCATTAGCTTGGCTTCCTATTTAATACAAATTCAGTCAACCTTAACGACAATTACACCCAGACCGGGTGCATCAATATTTTGTCGCTAAAATTATTCAATCTCATCCATAGAGCGTAAGTTTTTCACTGCAATACGTTCAGCATTCTTACGGTCACGTTCTGGCATCATCTTTGGCTTATACACTGGCTGAAGATCATCACCAATTACCGCTGAAAGTGGACGGCGCTCTAATTGAATTTGGTCTTGTAACAACATTAATGCTTGCAATAATGCTTCAGGACGTGGTGGGCAACCTGGGATGTACACATCGACAGGAATAATTTTATCCACACCTTGTACAACTGAATAAATGTCGTACATACCGCCAGAGTTTGCACAAGCACCCATTGAAATCACCCATTTAGGTTCTAACATTTGCTCGTATAAACGTTGGATTACAGGTGCCATTTTCACGAAGCAGGTTCCTGCAACGATCATCAAGTCAGCCTGACGTGGTGAAGCACGAATAACCTCGGCACCGAAACGTGACATATCATGCACACCGGTCAAGGTGGTTGCATATTCTACGTAACAGCATGATGTACCAAAGTTAAAAGGCCATACAGAGTTTTTACGGCCCCAGTTTACAGCTGTATGCATTACATCCTCTAAGCGAGTCATGAACACATTTTTATTCACTTCTTCTTCAAGCGGATCGGTAACAATTTGACGCTCTTGAAGTGGATATTGATCAGCATCCGGATTCGCACGGGTTAAGGTATATTTCATCCCGTCTTACTCCTTAATAGATGATGTAGCCGGTGCTTTAGCTTTCACACGGCCAGATGATTGAGCTGGGATTTGACCAGTAGGGTCAACCACCAATTCTTCAATTGAGTTGAAACGGGTAATATCTGCAATATTCATTGCCGGTGAACCAATCTTCACATCTTTACCTGCAGCTTTGCGTCGGTCTGTTGGCGCCCAATTCAACGCACCCACTTTCACTGCATAAACCAATGCAATCAATAAATCGACTACAAAAATCACAACAGTGGTAAAACCGAACCAACCTACTTCACGAACCGATGTAGCCCATGCGTAGAGATACAATGCTTCCAAGTCAAATACCACAAAGAAAATAGCAACCAAGTAGAACTTAGCAGATAAGCGGATACGTGCTCCACCAGCACTTACCACACCTGACTCAAATTGCTCTTGCTTTGCACGGCCCCATGATTTACCCCCAAGGAGTAAAGGAACTGTGAGCATAAAGACACAAAGAAATGTAACGCCGATCACGAAGGCAATAATTGCCCAATCGTATGGAGTAATGGCACTCATGCGGGGATAACTCCTGGCAGGCCTAATTTATTAACAAAGAATGTATGTATTGGCCTTCAAATACACCAAACACAAAATTAATCCCGCCAATTGTACCTGATTTATGATTTCACTTGCTAGTTTATAAACCTTAGTCTTTTGGATGATTTTTTCTCATTTTCTTATCTGAGAGGCATTTATACTCAAGATACAGCACATTAATCGCTTTATTAAATAAAGTTAGCTATTTTTATTAGTTTTTATCAAATTAAGATTTTTTGTCTAAAATTTATGTGTATTTTATCAAATTCAAATAGCAATTTTATTAAATTAGTACTTTATTAAAAATAATCAATGCTGCAATTTGCACTTTAACTTACTTCAACACCTCATTTGATCATCCTTTCACCACAATTCCAACTTTTTACCTACCTATAAATAATCTTCATTTTCCATTCTTGTGGCTTTTTTGCAAAACCTTGACACAGCTTTCAAGGTTTGTGGTATTTGTATTTAAAACTCTAAATTGAAGATAAAGGAGAAATAATAATGACTTTAAAATATGCCCACGAATCTGAATATTTCTTTTTTGCACAACTGTTAGTGCGCCATGTGCAAAAATATATAGAAAAACACTCCGATGCGAATGAGGCCATTTTTGATCTGCGTGACATCTATGACCTATTTCGTCAGGACTTTGCTTCTGCGACCACAAATCTGGAAGCAATTTTGAATATTGCCGATGAATACAAGGTTGAAACAATCAATGGCGATCAAAAGCTGATTAGTCATTATGCGATTGACCCGAAAAATAATTCCTTGCTGCTGGATTTTAATGCCGAAGCACTAGCAAGCCTAAAACAGGGAAAAAGCCTGATTGAACCTGAAGCAACCAGTCACGAGTGAGCTAAAAAAAGCACCTGTTATGGTGCTTTTTTATTTATTTTTTTAGAATTCGGTATTGGTAATACCATCAGCTTTCATGACACCGACTTTCTTTTTGGCTTTATTGAAGCGCTGCACTGGCCATGACATAGTAAATCGCGCCCCACCTAAAGCTGGGCTCTGATCCACTTCAATTCTCCCACCAAACCAGTAAGCAATACGACTGACAATCGACAATCCCAAACCATAACCGCCAGAAGCACGGGTACGACTATCATCTAACCGGGCAAAAGCTTCAAAAATGCGCTGACGTTCTTCTTCCGGAATACCCGCACCGTCATCTTCAACCTGAACATAAGCCAGACCTTCATCATTGATGCCGCCACTAACGATCACCTTATGATCACAATAACGGACTGCATTTCCCACCAAATTTTGCACCACGCGATGCAAGTAACGACGCTCAGCATCGACCACAACAGTAATTGGGGGTGCTTTGAGTATAATTTCTTTTTGAGTCTTAAGCGCCTCTGTTTCAATCACCACCTGATCCAGCACTTCAAACAAGACAATCTTTTCAAAATCCAGAGAAGGTGTACCCTGCTCCAGCTTGGCATAGGTCATGATTTCATCAATCAAGGTATTGAGTGCTTCAATATCCTTATCAATCTGCTCAACCTGCTGCAAGCGATACTCGTAGTCATCCTCTTCAGCCAACATTTCCATCCCAAAGCGGATACGCGCCACCGGTGTCCGCAGTTCATGCGAAACTGCACGCATCAGCTCACGCTGCGCTTCAATCAAACGCTGAATATGATCCGACATGCTGTTGTAATTGGTCGCCAGACTGGCCATTTCATCCGTTCCATCAACAGGCAAACGCAAGGTCATGTCACCAGACTTCATCCGATGCAAGGCGTAATTCACTTCACGTAAACGACGCTGCATAGGCACCAGCAGACCATACACCCCTAAACTCAGCACAAACAGACTCAGCAAGGTAATTCCCGCAGCCAGCTGGAATGGCATCCAGTTAAACAGTGGTACCGGGCCGAGTACCAATACTTCTGACGGAGAACTTGGCATCGGGGAGACAATTGAAATGGTCGTGCCGCGAACCGTAGCGTTGTCACGGTATAAAATAATGCTGTGATCTAAACGCAGCCGGCCAATCTGCTCTGAATCGAGTGGCAGATTCTGGACTTTTTCAATCTGAATCGGATAAGAGAAATTTGACTGGATTTTGGCAAGATATTCTTTTTCCTGCCCCGGGTAATACACCAGATAATCTAGAATAAAAATGGGTAAGGCCTTCATTTGGCGCTCACCAATTTTATCCACTTTTACATACAGCAGATGATCAGGATCATCTTTTAAGCCAATGATAATATAGGCAATTGAATTTTCAGCATCATAACGGACTGCGGCTTTGCGCTCATCAATACGTTTTCTTTCCGTGCGCGACAACTCAACTTTGCTGGTATCGACATAATAAATCGGCAATTCCAGCAAATCAGACGCATCAGAAATCCAGTCTTTTTTCTGCTGCTCATTGGGCTGCCGTGCAATCCCCTCACTAATGATATAAGACACCCCATCGGTCAAAGATTCACGATATTCCTGCGCCCTCTGATAGTTAATGATTTGGACCAACAGGTAACCAAATACCGCCACCAAGGCCACCAAAATCACTAACCCTGCGTAAATACGCAAGAATATACTGTGTTTAAACACGGGGTTGTCCTATAAAATTAAAGGATATTAAAGACCATTGGTTTCTTTAACAAATAAATAACCTTTACTACGCACAGTCTTAATACGTTTTGGATTTTCAGGATCATCGCCAATTTTTGGACGAATACGTGAGATACGCACATCAATAGAACGGTCTTGACCATCGTATTCAATCCCGCGCAGACGCTCAAAAATGTCTTCGCGCGATAAAATACGACCAGCATTAGACGCCAACAACCATAACAAGTCATATTCAGCGCTGGTGAAATCAACCAGATCACCATTGAGCGTCACTGAACGACCGCCGTTATCGATCACCAGATCATCAAATTCAATACGTTGAGCCACTTCATCTTCAGGTGCCTTGTCGGTACGACGCAATAATGCGCGAATACGTGCAAGCAATACACGAGGCTGAACAGGCTTGGCAACGTAATCATCCGCACCCATTTCCAGACCTAAAACCTGATCCATATCTTCAGTACGTGCAGTTAACATCAAAATTGGTTGATGATAATGTGGACGCACTTCACGACAAATGGTTAAACCATCTGCACCGGGTAACATGACATCAAGCACCACCAAATCTGGTTGTTCAGCAATGATGCGACGGATTGCACGATTTCCATCAGGTTCCACCCCAACTTCTAACCCATTACGAATAAGGTATTCTTGAGTCAAACGTGCAAGACGCTCATCGTCTTCAACAATTAAAATTTTAGGTAACTTTTCTTCTTGGCTCATAAAATGCCCCTTTATATGGATTAAGGTATCCTTAAAAATCCGACGGATACGCTTCAATACGCTTCAATATATTCAGCAATATACACACGTTTACATTGTAAACAAGATAGCATTCACCAAACTGATACATCAAAGTAGTTTTTTGTTATATTTTTATTAAACATTGAATTTATTAGATTTTTCCTATTTAACGGATATTACAGCACTTTTTACAACACATCTTGTTACAAAATGTTTATTTTGTATACAGATAGACCTTTTGATCAGATTCTGAGTGATCGATTCGGCACTTTTAAACTTATCCACAATGTTATCTATAAGCACATTTTTTTAGCTTTGCTATGCTATGCCCTTGTCCAATAAGGCTTATACAAGAAACATAAAAAAGGGATTTTATTTACAAAGGATCAGGAACAGGATTCATCAAAAATTTTAACGAAATGTCAATATTGATCTACCCCGAATTTTACCGTATCTTGTGCTTAATTCGTTTTTAAACCACTAGTTCTTGTGTTTAATCCTCAAACACTGCGACAAGTTTTGTCCAGTTCAAACGGTCCACACAGATAACAATAGATGACAATGGAGCTATGCCACAATGAGCGTAATCACTTCAACCCCTGGTCAACTTCAGGTGATTAAACGCACCGGTGATGTTGCCGCTTTTAATGCAGAGAAAATTTCTGTAGCGATAGGTAAAGCTTTCCTGGCTGTTGAAGGCCAGCAAAGCGCTGATTCAAGCCGTATTCATGATCGTATTGAACAACTGACTGAAATGGTCATGAACACGTTTAACCGTCGCTTACCATCAGGTGGCACTATTCATATTGAAGAAATTCAGGATCAGGTTGAACTTGCGCTCATGCGTACAGGTGAACAAAAAGTGGCTCGTGCGTATGTCATCTACCGCGAACAACGCTCTGAAGCACGTAAACAGACCGGTGCTCACCATCACCCGACTTTGCAAGTGACCGGTACCAATGGTCAGCTTAAACCGCTTGACCTCGGTGCTTTAGAAGCTCATGTGGCAAAAGCAGCTGAAGGTTTGGAAGGTATTGACGTTCAGGCGATTGTCGATGAAACCGTAAAAAATCTATATAACGGCGTAAAAGAGTCAGACATCGCAACCACCATGATGATGGCGACGCGTACCCGTATTGAACAAGAACCTAACTATACTTATGTCACTGCTCGCCTGCTTCGTGACAACCTAGTGGCAACCGGTTTAGAGTTCCTGGGCTTAGGCGAAGACACTTTAGAGAGTGATGCTTTAGAAACCTTCCTGAAAAAAGGTGTAGAGCTTGACCTGTTATCTGCAGATCTTCTTGACTTTGACTTGGCAAAATTGGCAGCAGCGATTCAGCCAGAACGCTCTAACCAGTTTACTTATTTAGGTCTGCAAACCTTATTTGACCGTTACTTCATTCATTCTGACGGCGTCCGCTTTGAACTTCCGCAATTGTTCTTCATGCGTGTTTCGATGGGCCTTGCGTTAAATGAAGATAACCGTGAAGAACGTGCCATCGAGTTCTATAACTTGTTGTCTAGCTTCGACTACATGGCTTCAACACCTACCCTGTTCAACTCTGGTACTTTACGTCCACAGTTATCTAGCTGCTACTTAACTACGATTGCCGATGACCTTTACAACATTTATGGCGCAATGCGTGATAACGCAATGTTGTCTAAGTGGGCAGGCGGTTTAGGTAATGACTGGACTCCAGTTCGTGCCTTAAACTCTTATATCAAAGGTACCAACGGTAAGTCTCAAGGTGTAGTACCTTTCCTTAAAGTTGCCAACGATACTGCAGTTGCGGTAAACCAAGGTGGTAAACGTAAAGGTGCGGTATGTGCTTATCTCGAGACTTGGCACTTGGACATCGAAGAATTCTTAGAGCTGCGTAAGAACACCGGTGATGACCGTCGTCGTACCCATGACATGAACACAGCGAACTGGGTTCCTGACCTGTTCATGCAACGTGTATTTGAAGATGCTGAATGGACCCTATTCACCCCATCCGAAACGCCTGATCTTCATGATTTAACCGGTGAAGCATTCGCTGAACGTTATGCACATTACGAAGCAATTGCCAAAGAAACTGACATGCTGCATAAGAAAGTGCGCGCGAAAGACTTATGGCGCAAAATGCTTTCTATGTTGTTCGAAACTGGTCACCCTTGGATCACATTCAAAGACGTATGTAACTTACGTTCACCACAACAACACGTGGGCGTGGTTCACTCATCGAACTTGTGTACTGAGATCACACTCAATACAAACCAAGACGAAATCGCGGTATGTAACTTAGGTTCGATCAACCTTGTACAACACGTTCAAGGTGGTGTACTCGACCGTGAAAAACTTGCTCGTACAGTAAAAACTGCTGTTCGTATGCTCGACAACGTCATCGACATCAACTACTACGCAGTACCTCAAGCGAAAAATTCGAACTTGAAACACCGTCCAGTGGGTATGGGTATCATGGGCTTCCAGGATGCACTATATGAAATGAAACTGGCTTATGGTTCTGAAGCAGCTGTAGATTTCGCTGACGAATCGATGGAAGTGATTTCTTACTACGCTATTCAAACTTCTAGCGACTTGGCGATTGAACGTGGTACTTACGAAACATTTAAAGGATCACTTTGGGATCAAGGTATCTTGCCGATCGATTCTTTAGACATCGTTGCCAAATCACGTCCAGAACGCATGTTTGAAGTTGACCGTACTCAACGTTTGGATTGGGACACTTTACGTGCCAAAGTTCAAAAAGACGGTATGCGCAACTCGAATGTCATGGCGATTGCACCTACAGCGACTATTTCAAACATCTGTGGTGTTTCTCAGTCGATCGAACCGACTTTCCAAAACTTGTATGTGAAATCTAACCTTTCTGGTGAATTCACAGTGATCAACCCGTACCTGGTACGTGCGTTAAAAGATCGCGGTCTTTGGGATTCAGTCATGGTGAATGACCTGAAACACTTCGAAGGTTCGGTACAAAAAATTGCCCGTATTCCTGATGAATTGAAAGCCATTTTCGCCACTGCGTTTGAAGTTGAGCCACGCTGGATTGTAGATGCTGCATCACGCCGTCAAAAATGGATCGATCAAGCTCAGTCTCTTAACCTTTACATCTCTGGTGCAAACGGTAAGAAACTTGACATGACCTATAAAATGGCGTGGTTACGTGGTCTTAAAACCACTTATTACCTACGTGCATTGGGTGCAACATCAGCTGAAAAATCAACCATTAATACGGGTGCATTAAACGCAGTTAAACCAACAACAGTTGCAGCACCAGTGACTGCTGCAGTAGCGCCGGAAGTGAAAGCTGAAGAAGAAGATTTTTCTCAAGCCGCTCCAGTGCCAATGGCATGTTCAATTGACAACCCTGATTGTGAGGCCTGTCAGTAATCTGACAGGTTTTTAATCCCCCTAAATCCCCTGAGCAAGACTTAAGCACTGCTTTAAGTCGAAGTGCAAGAAAGGGGGGACTTCCTAAAACCCTTTTGGATTCAAGGAAGCCCCTCTTTTTTAAAGAGGGGTTTGGGGAGATTTAAAAATTAAAAATAAATAAAGGAAACCACCATGCTCCATATGACCCACAACTATATGTTAGGACTTGTTGCCTTGGTGGTTTCCTTTACTCTGACTTTTTATGTCCCGATTGGCTATTTCTGGCTCAAGGCACATAAAACGCGCAAGCAAAATAAGTAGTGCGGACTTTTACGCTATTGAACAAATTTAAAGCGTTAGTCGACAAAACTTAATTTTGCTTACACAGAATAAGCGTATAGTAGACATCTTCGTTTGTGAGATGTCAGAAAACAGATATAAGCAACGAAGCGAGAATTGATATGTCTATCCTAAGTTGGGACGATTTCGAAGATGATGAACCGAAACAAGCTGCACCATCACAGCAGCCTGCGCCCGTCGAACCGCAAAAAGCGGCTCATTCGCAAGTGGTATCTGATACACAGCAATCATCGCCGAGTGTGGCAACTGCACAACCCGCTAGAACCCGTTCAAATCGAGCAACAAATTCAGCCGATCCGCTGGCAAGAGCATCTGACGCTCTAGATCACCTTGATGTTGCACCAGGCCTAGAAGAGCTTGAAATGGGTGCACAGCGTGTACAGGTTGATGATAAAGCCATGATCAACTGTCGTGCTGACTTGAACCAGCTGGTTCCATTCAAATACGAATGGGCTTGGCAAAAATATCTGGACGGTTGTGCTAACCACTGGATGCCGCAAGAAGTCAACATGAACCATGACATCGCACTTTGGAAGTCTGAAAATGGCTTGACCGAAGATGAGCGTACCATTGTTATGCGTTCTTTAGGTTTCTTCTCTACTGCCGATTCATTGGTTGCCAACAACTTGGTACTTGCGATTTACCGTCACATTACCAACCCTGAATGCCGTCAGTACATCTTGCGTCAAGCTTTTGAAGAAGCGATTCACACTCATGCTTACCAGTACTGTATCGAATCTTTGGGTATGGATGAAGGCGAAGTCTTCAACATGTACCGCGAAGTTCCATCAGTTGCGCGTAAAGCAGCTTGGGGTCTGAAATATACCCAGTCTTTAAGTGATCCTACTTTCAAAACCGGTACACCTGAAAACGACCAAATTTTGCTACGCAACTTGATCGCATTCTACTGTGTCCTTGAAGGTATCTTCTTCTACTGTGGTTTCAGCCAAATCTTGTCTATGGGCCGTCGTAACAAGATGAATGGTGTTGCCGAGCAATTCCAGTACATCCTGCGTGATGAGTCTATGCACTTGAACTTTGGTATCGACATGATCAACCAGATCAAGATCGAAAACCCAGGTTTATGGACTGCGGAATTCCAGCAAGAAATCATTCAAATGATTCTTGAAGGCACTATGCTTGAAATCGAATACGCACGTGACACAATGCCACGCGGTGTACTCGGTATGAATGCTGCGATGATGGAAGAATACTTGAAGTTCATTTGTAACCGTCGTTTAGCGCAGCTTGGATTGCCTGAACAGTTCGCTGGTGTGAACAATCCATTCCAGTGGATGTCAGAAATGATGGACTTGCGTAAAGAGAAAAACTTCTTTGAAACTCGCGTAACTGACTACCAAACTGGTGGTGCGTTAAGCTGGTAAGGCTTTTTTAGCGTCACGCGACACATAAGTTGTCATTTGCGACGCATAAAATGTCATTGCGCGACACATAAGTTGTCATTGAAAAACCGCCATTAATGGCGGTTTTTTTCTTTAATCGAAATTGAGTTTTAATCACATGAGTTAATCTAATTTAACTATTTGATTATCTTTCCAAATATAGATTTGCTTATGCAGATGCTGATTAGTTCTAAGGTATTCATATACCTCTATATCCCCTTTATAGTTTTGTCCTCTTTCTCCCCATAATATCCATATAAATGTTTGTCCAGTTTCTAAAAGATATTTTTGAAAGAGATCTTTTCTTAAATATGATAAATGACCTTCTACATTATTCTCACTAGACTTCAATGTTCTGAAAATAGACGCCGCTCCATCTAGATCATATAAATCAGGATCCCCATTATGATATTTTAAACTTAGTCTCTGACATAACTCAGGGTTTGGAAAGTCAATTCCTCCTGCTTGATTCAAAGAACTGTGATAAGACTCCCAAGAATAAGATTGCACAGGGACTTCAATTAAAAAACTGGATTCATCCCATTCATCAAAATTCACCCGACTACTTACATTGTAATTCAGTTTTAAAAATGAATTTCCCAAAACCATTTCACCTGCGTATTTATAATGGTTTTCAGGAATTTGTGGCAAAGCATTATTACCAAGATAATCCTTATTACAAACAAATTCACTTATTGTAGAAACATGTTCATTTGCAACAAAAAAACCTCTCATGAATGTAAATACTTCACGATAATCTGTTTTTGAATCTTCTTGTATAAATCCATTCAATAGAATCCAACTATCAGTTTGAGTAAGATTCTCTGTCTCTAAAAGATCAAAATAATTAGGGGTTGGGCCTTTAATTATCCACTCACCGATATCCTTTGGGAACTCAGTAAATGTATCAATCAGTTTTGGACGCCAAGAATTATTAACTTTAGGGAACGTTGGATCGATACTTACATCACTACATCTTTCATTATCACGCCATTCATCTAAAAGTTCTCTGTCAGCCTTCCATCCATACATTTCATAGAAAGCAATCCAACTATATTTTTTCCCATATCTATCTATTTTTTCATTTCTATTATGGTAAGAACTCGAACCTATATCTCGATCAATCTCTTGAAATTTTTTAGGATCATATCCAAGTTGGATCATTCTTTTCAAAATAATCTTACGTGTCTGAATATAATCAGGATGTGAATCATCGTAATTACGTCTATCAGTAATTAATCTCCCAATAGTGTAATTATTAAAGTCCATACGAAGGGCTTCTTTCTTGACTTCAATTATTCTCTCTTCACTTATATCAGGTAGACTATCAAACCGATTAGGTAAATGCTTATAAGGCTTTTCACAATACCCTAAATATTCTTGACTGATAAAATTTGGATTTACCGTTAAAGCATAATTAATAATACCTAGGAAATATTCTCTAAAAATTGTATGAGTAGTTGAAAATTTTGAATTTGGCACAAAACAATATTCAATTATTCGTTTCGCAAAATCAAAAATATTGCTATTTATTTTTTCTGCATCAATAAAATCAGCACTTAAAATAGCTCCATACGCTGCCGCAAAAGTTCTTTCTGGCACATATGGATCCGTAATTTCTAAAGAATTAATTGCCATTTCAAAGAATGTTTTTGGATCTTTTTTCGCATATATAGAAAGTACTTTTGTAGCTTGATCTCTTAAATCTCTATGGTTAGTAGTTAATAGCCATTGTACCCAAATAACTCGACCTCTCTCCTTAAGACCAATCTCTATTTGAGACCATCTTTTTTCAAGGACATCTAAGTCATTTTTAAGTTCTCTAGAATTTTTTCTTATCCATTCAGACCATGTTAAATCACGGTATGTATTTCCCATATCTCTTAAAGCTTTATCTAAGAAATTTGCATCAAATGGATGAGCATATGCCGCCCTAGTAATTTTCAGATTATGAAAAGCTTGATTATGAAAACTATAATTTGTTAATAAATTATGCTCAAATTCTTCTACCGTTATTCGTGTGATTAACTCAGCAGGCTCCCGAGCTGTCAATAAATTTGCTTTAATCCTTAAATCACCTTCGAGAATTTCCCAGAAATGTTGTCTATTAAATCGTTGCGGATATAGACCAACTAATGAACTAAACGTATCGTATGCCAATGTATGGCATCCTACCTGATTAAAGTGAACCAACTTAATATTTTCAGGATCAGATAGCCAATTTTTAAAATTTTTTCTAAGTAAAGATTTAGCTATCATAAATCCAGCCATCAAATCATAAGGAAAACCTATCTCTATATCCCTATCAACTGATACCTGCCTTAGTAATACACCTTGTGATTCCAAGCTTTTGATAATACTTACAGCCCAATCTTTTGAATCATTAACTAGTCTTTTTGCCTCTTCAAGATTGATAGTTCTCCATTTACTACTCCACAAAGCTTCTGCAATATTTAATAAAGCATTTTCGACATCATCATAATAAAGTCTTTGATAAAAGGGACTTAAATCAACGATACGTTCAATTGAATTTTTAAAATATCTTTCAAAAATAGAAGCTTGAGAGCGAGGTAGTTTCTCTACTCCTACCATCACTCGTCTTTCAGAGTTTGCTGCTTCACAGAAAAGTCTTAATGTTAAAGGGTGTGTAAGTAGCTCAATTGGTATGTCTGCATCTAAAGCATCAATTTTGTAATACTCAAAGTACTTATGTATGGCCTCAACAGGATTGTCCTCAAATCCGTTTAACTCTAAAGTTTGAGTATTTTCAGGAATACAGTCCTGATAAAATTCGCCCCTCAAAGTCAACACAAGTAATACATTTGGATAATTTTCCAACAATGTATTTGCTTTAGCTATTTCGCTTTTCCAATCCCTTGGATCTTCAGATTCACTTAGCCCATCAACTACAATTGGAATACGTTTACAAATACGTTGACCAGCCGCATCTACCGCTTCTAAGAGATTGTCAAATGTATTAACAGTTTGACCATGTATTTTAAAATTTTTAACTAAATCATCTAAGGTATGTCTTGCATTTAAATTTTTACCAAGAAAAAGTACTCCCGCAGTACTACCTTCTTTTGGTCTACATATATCTAAAGCAAGATCCGTTTTACCATTACCAGCATCCCCGACAACAACAAGGATTTTTGCATTTAAAGCATCCTTTACACCCTGGATTTCTTGCGAAAAAGCATAATAATCTGCTAACAAATTTGCAGCAAACATAGAAGTATGGCTTCGCTTAGCACGCAATCGAGCTATTGTTTTTCGGTATTTAGTCCAATCACGACTTAAATCTTCGGATAATAGATCTTTTGCTTTTTCAAAATTTCCTGCAGCCAACTCTGAAAATAAAGAGTTTAAAAAACTGCTCAAGCTTTCCCCATCAGCTATAAAATCAGGTAAGGTTGTTTGAACATAGTTATCTGCAAGATTAACTGCATCTTTGACTATTTTTAAATTATTGTTTATAGCTGCCTCAAGACTATCTAGTGATTCCCAAGAGGAATGCCGTCCTAAAGATTTCTCAATTATCTTTTCAACTTTAACTGTTTGGTGCACTTCAGGCTGAAACTTTTTACTATGAGTAGATGCGATAATCTGATAGTTTTGATTTAATACATGTTCATCAATCACCAACTCACCAAAATAGGCTTCTCGCAAGGCTACGGCTGGCCCTACTAATAAGTCCTCAATATCATCACAAGTTTGAAGATGCAATGTAAATGGATAAGTAGCTTGTAATCCATAAAACCATTCCTGATCACCTTCTGTAAGAATATATTTAGTCCATAAGACCCAATCCGTTAAATCAGGCAAATATTTCTTAGACTTATCAAGACCATCTACAATTTTAGCTTTTCTAGTTGTTCCTAGAGCTCGTGCTCTAGGTAAATCATACCACTTGCATTGCCATCCATACCATCGCGTTGAATCTCCCAATTCACACTCTTTATCTAACTTAAGATGAAATTCAACTCCTGCCTGATTTGCCAATTCTTTAAAGGAACCATATTGACCATAATGTCTTTTTATTAATGATCTACACAGCTTTTCAAAATTTGCTTCAGCGGCACCCGATAAACTTTCAAACTTACTCCAATCAAGTTGAGACATTTTATCTTACTCTCTAGGATTCTCAGGATTCTCAGGATTCTCAGGATTCTCAGGATTCTCAGGATTCTCAGGATTCTCAGGATTCTCAGGATTCTCAGGATTCTCAGGATTCTCAGGATTCTCAGGATTCTCAGGATTCTCAGGATAAAAATGCTTTGAGTAAACTTCTACTTTAGCACCAGCCTCTACAAATATTTTAATAAATGCAGATATATCACTCTCATCTGTCTCAAACGTTAATTTATTACCATCTCGCTCTAGATAATACTCAGAATTAAACTGCTCGATTTCAAAAGGTGATAAAGAATGAATGCGTAATTCTTGGAGAGTTTCTAGTACCTCTTTAGAAAATCTGTGATCTTGTGGAGGTTCATTAGATAAATAATACCCCTCTTGCTCTGAAACTTGTCTTAACTTTTCGACTAACTTTTCGATATTTTCAGCATCTTTTACTTGAACAAATGAACCTATTAAGACTAAATTCATAGAATGCTCTGAGCCATAGCTATTCCAAATTTTCATACTTCCCTCTACTTACATTCTTTTAATAACTGAAGTGCTTCTAAAATACTTTTTTCACCAATTTGCTGACCAATATTTGAATATGAACTAGCTTTGAGAAAGCCCAAGGCATCTATATGGGCATAAGCATTAAGTCCAGTTTCCATCGAAAGTGGATTACATATAAAATTTGATTCAAGCCCAACATCACTTATAGTTAAGCGAGTTTCCCCACCATACCCTTCTATCCACTTCTTCATTTTTTCATAAGAATCTTTTGATAAACTTTTGACGTTTTGAGTAGCTTGCTGGGGTAAAAGTAGAACTTCGGATATATCAAACTTCTCTGCAATTTCTGTGACCTGATCAAGGTCCTGTATAGTTGAATCATTAATTACAACATTGAAACCCAAAGAACTGATTTCCCTTGTTCTTTCAATACGTTCTATTAATTTATCAAATTTTCGACTACGAAATTTCTCATAAGTAGTCCCAACACCATCAATACTTATTCTTATGAAATGTACATTTCCTTTAAGATTAGACAATAAATCATCAGTTAAACGATGTCCGTGAGTAGTGAATGTTACAGCTAAATCTGTCTCGTTAGCTGTAAATTCACATATCTCAGCAAATTTAGGATATAAAGTTGGTTCCCCGCCTCCAAAGCCCACTCCAAAAGTACCAAGCTGATCAATTTCCTTTAACCATTTTTTTAAGTAATCAAATGGAAGAGAGGCTTTTATTTTGGGCGCATAGCAAAATTTACAATGCAAATCACAAATATTAGTAAGTGCTACTGAAATTTGTCTAGGAGCTACAGTCCATTCTACTTCTGGCAATAGAAGTTCATTTATTAGGATATTATTCCCATTAGCCCTATCAAAAAAATGAACTCCATCTGGACCTATTCTTTTTTTCATTGTAAATCAATAAACTTAATACAGATAATGTATTTTAAACATAAAAATCGAATTGATTCATACATACTCTCATATCTTTATCTAAGATAAGTAAGCCAATCTACCAATTCAATTATATTCAATCTTCTTTGTAAAATTTCAACTTTAGATACATAAGACTGTGGCTTATTAAAAGACGAGCAAGCTCTAACTGAGTCACATTTCAATTGTCACTTAAAGGCAAGTATGATGTTATTGAAGCAAGTGAATCATAAACGTATTTATCGCATCATGAAGCAGATGTATTAAAAAAACCATTTTCTTTAGGAATATCGGCAAGACTCATCGAACGTCATAAATACCCAAAACTGTTGGATGTAATAGGTAATTTAATTTTAAGGTAGTAAATCTTTGGCACTAATTTTCAACACAAAAGCAATTTCATAAATTTTTTCAACAGTGAGATTAACCTCGCCACGTTCAATACGTCCCATATAACTACGATCTATCCCACATTGAAGAGCAAGAGATTCCTGAGTTAATTTTTGTTGTGTTCGTCTATTGCGGATTAATTGACCGATTGCTACTGATAATTCTGACATTTGTAACTAATTGCTCAAAAACAGAAATATCACCAATTGAGGACTATATATCCACGGACTATAATCCTCTTTTTATCAAAAAGATTTAATAGCTATGTTTCAATTTTATCTTCCACATACAGAAAAGTTTGAAAAAGTTTTTCTTCAAAATGAAATCCATGAGTGGGAAGCGAAAATGTTTTTAAAAAACATTAAAAATCTTAAAGGAAAAAATTCTACCATTCATGCATCGCATATATATGCGTCTTTAAGAACATTATTGCGTCATGGATTCTTGAGTTTTAAAAGGTCAGAAAGTAATAGTCGTATATTCATTTATAGTGAAACTGAAAAACTAAAACAGAATAGAAATCATTTTTTAAATAGCCGCTTAAAAAAGGTTATAGAACTTGAAAAAAGTTTAATAAACAAAAACATAATTAGCTTAAACACTCAAAAAGAGTACTTGCATGAACTCGTATTAAAATATCCTGAACTTAATTCAGAATTTATAAAGTTAGATCAAAAAATTGATTTATACGGAGAAGAAAAAAGAGAGAAATTAAAGATTTTAGATAATATTTTAAAAATATTATGAAAATAAATAAGATAATATTTTCAAAAATATTTACTTAAAAAACAATAAATTAATTAAAAAAAATAACTTGATTTAATTTTTTTTTTGAAATTAAATTTCCTCCTATATCTTACAAATTTCAACGCTATGGCTAAATCTATTGAGCAAGTTAAGACAGAATTTCAAAAGAAAGGAATATCCTTTTCGGATTGGGCTAAGGAGAATAACTTTTCAACAGAATTGGTATATAGAGTCTTGAAAATGAATAGAGTTCCTATTCGAGGAGAGAGTCACAAAATCGCAGTTAAATTAGGAATTAAAGATGATTGATAGTTGTGTGAAATTATTAATACGTCTTTTTCATGAACCATCAAATTTCTCATACTTAAAAATACTCTTGGAGTAATTATGAAAAACTAGAGAAAAATTCAATAAAAAACGGACCCTAAAAGGATCCGTTGGTGACTTTATATAGAAGAATATAAAGACGTGAGAATCATAGTATCTTCTCTATATCGTCACCAGTCAAGTAAGTGCTATTCGATCGCAATAGTACAGATTAGCTCATTCTCAAATGTCTATTGAGAATAGAATTACTTATGGATGAACCGATATGTCTTATAAAACAGTTTTTTCAAAAACTGATGTTCAAACCAATATCTTGAAACAAATTAAGATTGCCTTTGAAACAACAGCAAATGTAGCAGCTACACTTCATGGGCAACGTAAAATCCACCAAGGAGCATTTGGTCGTCGAACCTCTCTCTTCCCTAGTGAAAAGTGTTGTGGAGCAATACCATTAGAAAGCCGACTTGAACTTGCTCATGCACTCTCGTTAGAACAAGATCCAAATGTCTTAAAATATCGCTCACAAGCATTAAAAATTTTACTGATCAATGAACAGTATTGTTTTCCAGATTTTTTAGTTCAAACCCAAAAAGGTGATTATGAAGTTCACGAAGTCAAACCATCCATAGCATCATTATCAACTGATGACTTAAACCGCTTTGCAATACTTTCCGATCTACTCCACTCAATTGATATTACTTTTAAGTTAATAGATCACCGAAATTTACCCAATGAATCAGAGATTTCTCAGTTGCTTTATTGGTATCAAAGAGGACATCAATACAACTGGAATACTTTCGAAATTAATTACGCTTTAGACCAGTTAAAACTCAAAGAATTTGATAACTCAACGCAAGCCTATAAAACACTTGAATCAATTGGTCTTAAACAAGAACTAGCAGACTATCTATTTTTTCATCAAAGAATAAAGATTGGCGGAGTCAAAAAAGAAATAAGAGAGGCTCATTAACATGAATAATGCTCTTTTTATTCCCCAGGCAGGTTTTCGTTTTTATTTTAAAGAACATCCTGATTATATTTTTGAAATCGGTTCTGTAACCTATAACGCTATACGTTACGCAGCTATTGCGGGGGGAAAATCATTTTCGATGTCCCCAAATGAGTTTGAAAACCGGTATACATCAGGTGAAATTTTATGTGTCTTCGCGCCAGATAAACTGATGATTAACCCCAAACATAGTACTGCGATTCATCGAAGAGAACGTTATGTAATAAGCGCCTTGCGGCTATTACAATACCCAACGAGTAATAATTTACTTTCACAATTAATACACCACATATCTGCTGAAATCCAAGACCCTAACCCACCTTCTAGCCGCACTGTTGCGAGATGGATAGCTCAATATAAGTCTGCTTTGGATAATAAGCTCAGCTTAAAACATAAATCGAAAGGCAATTTTACTTTGCGGTTCAGTCCAGAAATTTATCAAATTCTAAATCAAGCTATTAATGAGGTATATCTAAAACCAGAATACAGAAGTAGTAAAGATGTCCAAGCCCATATGCTTGGTCAGTTCATAGAGCAAGGCATCCCATTAGATAGTTTACCAACACGCAGATGTATTCAACGATATATCAAGAAATTAGATCCATTTATTGAACTGAAAGTAAAAAAAGGCTCTCGAATAGCAAAGAAAAAATTTCAAGCAGCGGGTAAAAGTATTATTAGTCCTTTTGCTATGTACATGGTCGAAATTGATACGCACTATCTCGACATTATTGTTATAGACCCAAAAACAAAAACTGCTTTAGGGCGGCCTTTTCTAGCATGTGCAATTGATGTTTACTCAAGAACAATTGTTGGATCTTATATCAATATGTATCCACCTAGTGCTGCAACAACATTAGAAGTAATTAAAGACATGATTACTCGGCCGAACCAAAAGCTACCAGGAGGAATTCCAAGCATCATCATTCCAGATAATGGTGTGGAATTTAAAAATAATGCTCTCGCAAGAGTTTGTGAACAACTGAAAATTACTCTAACTCCTTCTCAAGTTGGTACGCCTAATAACAAACCGCACATTGAACGTTTTTTTAGCACGCTGACACATGGAATTCTTCAAAAGCTACCTGGTACAACCTTCTCAAACCCAACAGAAAGAGGTGAATACAATTCCAGTAAAAATGCACAATTAACTTTGGAGCAACTAAGAGAATATATAAGCAGATGGATTAATGAGGTCTATCACCAATCTATCCATCACACAACAGGACGTTCACCCATCATCATGTGGCAAGATGCTATTGAAGATATCCAGCCTAGTTTTCTAACAGAAATAGATGCCAAAATTCTCTGTCGTAGGCCTATTGAAAGAAGTATTAATCACGGTCAAGTCCGAGTGGACAATATCAGTTATTTTTCTCATGCACTTACTACTTTACAAGCACAAGGCATAAAGACCGTTACTGTGCTTGTTGATGACTTAAATTTGAATGAAGTTTTTATCATTGATCCCAACAATAAAGATGTCGTCATTCAAGCAGACTCAACTAATCAAGACTATACATTTGGATTGACTCGTGTAACCCATTTAGAGGTTCAAAAACTTAAGAAAAATCAGTCACAATTAGATATAAAAAAGATCGGTTCAATGTCCGATTTATATTATTTATACAAACTTATGCAAGAAATTCAAACCAATATTGTCAGAAAAAAGCCAAGGTTAAAACCACTTACACTAGAGCTTCCCAAGCAGTTACAAAGAGTTGAAGAACAACTTCTTTCGAAGGAAAAGGATATTTCTGAACAATCTATTTCCACTATAAATACACCTACTTCAATTGATCAGTTTGGTTCTTTGGAGGTATTGAAACATGGAAAAATTTGACAACCGATTTGAACAGATTCGATCTATTAACAATATTGTCATTACTTCAAATGAATTTATGGCAGCTTTCACTGGTATACAAGATTGTGTCAAAAGAAGTATTTCTTATAGTGAACCAGTTGGAAGCATGCTGCTGGCAGAAGGAGGATTAGGAAAAACAACTTTGTGCAAAGCAATCTTAAGCTTGATGCCACGTTCAGAAAAAACTGAAAAGGATCATAAAAAATCTATCATCCCAGCATGTTATGTAGAAGTACCCTCACCTGCCACAGTGAAATCATTAGCCATAATGATGCTCAAAGAGCTGGGGGATATCACTTGTGAAAATGGATATGGTACGACTGAATACTTAACAAGTAGGCTTATTCATTTACTTGCCCAATGTGAAACCAAGCTTATATTTTTAGATGAGTTCCATCATTTATTTGAGCGTAAACCGACGTCGACAAGAATGAATCGCACTACAGGCAATTGGATTAAAACCTTAGTGAATAGAACTGGAATCAGTTTTTGTTTAGTTGGTTTACCTGAGTTTGTACCACTACTTCAAATTGATAGCCAAATTGCACGCAGATTTCAATTCATCTACCAGCTAAACCCATTAACTGTTGATCCCTCACAGGGTGGAAGTATGTTTGCATTTCTTGCCGAAGTTTCAAGAATTCTCGATAGGCAAAATATTACCTTCATGCCAGCATTAGATAGCCAACTGGTAGGCATGCAAATTCAATTAGCAACGAAAGGTTATCACTCATACATTATGAGCCTTATTAGAGAAAGTATTACGCATGCTTTAAACGATGGTCGGCAGGTTATTAACTCTAATGATTTAAGTTATGCCTGGAAATTAGGTATCACGATATACATTAGCAAACAAAGTAAAAATCCCTTCGAAATGAATATGTCTCAAATTATCTCACTCATGAAATAAATATAATTATGCAAAATACTCTTTTAATCCAAGCAATTCCTTATGAAGATGAATCACCAATCAGCTTCCTACTAAGAACCGCCAAACTTAATGCACATAGTTCAATCTTTAATTTAGTCGGTAAAGTTAATTATCAATCTATCATTAAGGAATCACTCAATTACCATCTTGTAGACGATGTTCGCTTTAGCTTAGTTTTGAATGCTTTAAATATAAATAGTGATTACTCATACCTAGCATTTGAAAGATCAGGTCCTACAAATAGATCACCTAGAATAATAGGTGCTATTGAAGTGGATCATGAATTGTTTGTATTAGATAACATACGCTACTGTCCTATTTGCCTTGCTGAAAATGCGTATTTAAAAAAATTATGGATGCTCAAACCAATTTATGCATGCCCAACTCATTCTTGTTTTTTAATCGATTCTTGTCCCAATTGTGACAATCCTATCACATTAAAAGCTAGTGTAAAAAACTGCTCGTGCTGTGGTTATGAACTGGATAAAGCCCCCACCAGAGAAGCAACGTCTCTTGAAACAATTTATTGGTTTATTGACGTTCTAAATATTAACTCCAATAAACTGTTTAAAGAGTTCACAGCTTGCTGGAAAGCCTTTAATGAATTTTTTGAATTTGATGGATCTAATACAGACTTAAAGGTCCTTCTTTATGTCTATGAATATTTTCAGAGTCCTGAAACTTCAGTAATCAAACTAAGCTCATGTATCCATTCACGTCGTGATTACTCTCACCCAAGGATTCAACTATTACCTTTTTTAAAGTATGAACGATTTTTCAAACAGCACATTCAAACTGTAGAAGAAAATGCTTACGAATACAAAATTAGCGGAAAAAGTATTTCTAGAAAACTTAGCAATCATCAGATAAAACGTGTTTTGAAGGTTTCTCGTTTCGAGCTTGAGAAATTGATAGAAAGTGACTATTTGAAGTTTGGAAACAAAGAGCTTTATCATGGAAATATCTCAAGTTTAGATATTGAGCGCTTTATTATGGGCTTAAATAATATAGATCAACCTACATTCGAAATACTAGATACAGTAACTATCTGTAATGATCGCATTGACTTAAAAGAGATTTCTAAAACTTTAGAAATCAATTATGAAACAGCAAGGAAACTGGCAAATAATGGATGGTTTGATGTAGACAAAAACGTTCAAATTGCAGATAAGCCTCAAATGTACTCAAAAAAAAAGTTCATATATTCGAAAGCAAATACATGCTAGTGGCAACGTTGGCTAAACAATTTAGAGTAAACCCTACAAATCTTGTGGAGAAATTAGAATCAATAGGTATAACGCCCGTTCATGGACCTCATATTGATTCGACCCCAATTAATATTTTTTTAAAAAACGATGTTCAAGATACTAATTCAAATGATTTAAACTCAATTCAACACTATCCCACACGTACTGGTAGACGAAAAGATACGCTAGGATCTTTAACTACCAGTTTGAATTATTACTCGCTAAGAGATGCAGCTACACTTTTAAAAATTAGCCCAAATAAAGTTGCAGTACTTGTTCAAAGAGGAATTCTTAACAAAGATAAGAAAAACCCTTTATCAGTTCAAATCCAAGCTTGCTCGCTGTTAAATCTTAAGAAGAAGCTCGATAGCGAGGATTATATTTCCTATCTAGATGCAACAAATCAATTAAATTGCCCTATCAATTGGATGCAAAAATATTGGTGTGAAACAGGTTTCTTAAACATTGAAAATCTAGTTTATTGGAAACTTGTAAGTAAGAAGGAGCTAACAGCTGTTTTAGAGCTAAAACAGGAATATGTTACTGGTGCTGAAGCAAGTGCAATTCTAAATATGCGTCACTCACATATTACCAACTTACAAACTCAAGGTTTTATAAAACCTTACTATTTTGGAAAAACAGATAAAAGAGTAAGGCTTTTCAAGAAGACCGACGTTTTAAAACTAATAATTTGAAATATTTTAACGGTGAGCTAAATCACGATTATAAGATTGTTTAGCTGGTACGATACAAAACCGCCATTAATGGCGGTTTTCAAATTAAAATAATGCTCAAGAAAAATTAATGTCTCCTAAGTTAGATGACCTAATCAACGATAATAGATTAGAGCGACTATTCTCAACAGACGCTAGCTACTGCACACTTCAACTCGAGATATTACAAATAGACCTTATTTCTTCATATAAAGGTGTCATTTAAAAATCCCCCTTCTAAAAAATTCTGAATATGAACATAAAACTCCCATTTAGCTGTTGGCTTTATCTTCTTTTCTATATTTAAACTCGGTTGAAATTGATATATAAGATGAGATTCAATACTATCTAAAAGTTCATGAGCTAAAGCTTCTGGTTGAATCCAATCAAGAGAAATATATTCCTCATCATCATGAAACCAAACTGTACTTCTATATATTTTCTTTTGCTTATTGCTATATTCTGGTGCATGGAGTTTTAAGGCTGCAGAATGTCCGCCATTAAATCGAGACGTATTCTTTGTCTTTCCAACATATACGAGCTCTTCGCTAGAATCATCCAAACAAGAAATTAAATAAATTGGTAATGATGGAAAAGGTGGCATTCCAAGATGCTCTAAAATCTGTTCCTGTTCCCATCTATCCAACGACCCTCCTTCCAATCCAGATATCAACTCACTTGCTGTTTCCAAATATTGTGCTGTATTTTCTCTTGACTCTCTTAAACTTAGCCACTGCATTTCTCTAGCGAGATGAAGAGGAGCAACTTCCTCAATTGAAAGCCAAACACTCCAATTATCTTTCGGTACATCAATATATCCTGGCGTATAAAAACGTTTAGGAATCGGCTGTCTACGTTCGATCCAAGATGACAAAGGCTTAAACATATACAAAAAATCCATTAATAATCAAACAGATCATAAAACTCACGTAAGAAGCACGAAAGAATATAATATTCTAGACATAATAATATAATCTAAAAACTGCTTTTCAGAAAATGACAGCTTATGTGTCGCAAAACTCGAAAAATGACACTAATTGTGTCGCAGAAGTTGTCATTAATTATCCCTAATGATATCTAAATATTTGATTTGTCATATTCTCGATGACAACTTATGTGTCGCATGATGTTTAGATTTATTTCTAAAAAGGGAGGATTCATTCCTCCCTTTTTTAATCCTCATACAGAATAAATTATTTAATCATTTAAAATCAAATAATTGAGGTTAAATTGACAATATATAATGCATATACAATATTTGCTGATGAAAGCGGCACCGATAACCTAAACAACTTTAAAGAGGATGACAGATACTTTGTTTTAGCCTTTTGCTTATTTGATAAAACTTATTACAGTCAAACAGCTGTTCCTAGCTTTCAAAAATTGAAGTTTGATACCTTTGGCTATGATCAAGTCATTATTCATGGTTATGACATGATGAACTGTATTGGTGATTTTGAATGCTTACAAGATTCAAAATTTAGAAAAGTTTTTCTAGGTCGACTGACCGAAATTATAGAGTCAACAAACTTTATTCTTATTGCAACAGTAATAGACAAATTGAAATTAAAAGAGAAATATATTATTCCACAGAATCCTTATGAACTTGCGTTAAAGTATTCCCTAGAACGTATTTATAGATTTATGAAAGAAAGGAAACAAGAAAATAGAGTTTCACACATTTCAATTGAAAGTAGAGGGAAGCAACAGAATTTGAAGCTAGAAGCCGCATTTAAAACCATAAAAAATGGTGAAAATTGGAAAAGTGAAAAGTTCCCTTTTGAAATTAAATTTATTGATAAAAAATCAAACTCTACTGGGTTGCAACTCGCGGACTTAGTAGCAGAACCAATTCGCTCACAATATTTAAGACCACATAAAGTTCATCCAAACTTTAAAAGTCTAGAGCAAAAATTTTATTGCAAAGGTGGGAGAAATCTTACTGGTATAAATTTTAATGGATATGGATTAAAAGTATTTCCATGATAGAAAATTCCCGCTTGTCGCGGGATTTTTTAATAATAAAAACTTTATTAATACAGCAACTTAAAAATGAATAATAAGTTTAAATTTTAATCACTTCTGCTATGATGACATGCAATAACAAGACTAAATTTATAACGTATACACATAAAAAATAGAGGTAAAAATGAAAGGTCAGATTCTAGATTATTCAATCCAAACCAATTCAGGCATTATCAGTGGCGATGACCAAAACCGCTACAATTTTACCGGTGCAGAATGGCGCGGACAACGCCCACCAACTCGTGGTGACCGGGTCGATTTTGATATCGATCAGTCCGGCAGCGCAGTTCAAATTTTTACAGCCTTAGGTCCAAGCAATCCCATACACAATATTTCAGAACAGTTAGACAAAATTTCCGACCAAAACAAGGAAGAAGAACAATTCAACATGATTGACTGGTTTGTCAAATGTCTCAAAAATTATGTGGTTTTTGAGGGGCGTGCACGACGTAAGGAATTTTGGTTTTTTATGCTCGTTTGTTTCATTTTAGGCATTATTGTACAAATGATTGATGCAATACTCGGTACTGACAAGTTACTGAATGGCCTATTAAATTTGGCTTTATTCCTACCAAGCCTGGCTGTAGGTACGCGTCGTTTACATGACACCAATCGATCAGGCTGGTGGCAACTTCTTATCCTGACTGTTATTGGCATTATTCCGCTCATTATCTGGTGGGCTTCAGACACCAAACGGGAAAATAATCAGTGGGGACAGCCTGCTAAATAAAGCAGACAAAAAAAGGGCGATCTCGCCCTTTTTTCAATCAGAATCAGCCATATTTTCGGGCAAAGTCTTCATCTGATGTACACAGATAAATAATGAATTCAATGAAAGCCACGATTGCCGGAATGAAGGTCCAGAAGAAAATCAGATAAACAATACCCCAGCCAATTTGCCCCAAATAAAATTTATGAATACCAAAGCCGCCAAGGAAAAAAGCTAAAATTGCAGCCACAATCCTATTTTTATCGCCGACTTGAGCTGGAAATGCAGAAGCTGAGCTGAGGATATAAATCTCATTGGCCTGTCCTATTCCATCTACAGTAAAATCAACTTTCTGACCCCGAGCCGGTGGAATTTGTCCACGCCAGTTTGCGCCAGAAAACTGGTAGCGAGGTTGGTCATCGCCACTAATCACACCCGAATTACTTTGAATGGAAAAGTCCAATATTTGCCCTTTCATAAAACCTCTTATTTTTCTTTATATTAGCTTTTTAAAGTATAGGTCGAATTGTTCATATTTAAAACAAATATTCACCTATTTCTAATTCGGATCATATCCAACTTGCGAACGTTTATCGTTTTTGGGCAGCTGGATTTCCTGCAATTGATGACCAAATGAAACAACAAAAAAAACCTGAATTTTTCAATCCAGGTTTTTAAGTAATCATACAATTCATGGGCGATGTATTTAGCTCAATTCAATCTGATTGATCTGCTCTAAACGTTGTACCGCAGCTGAAAAATCCAGTTGCCGGGCCTGTTCTTTTTTAATCAATGCAAACTGATCCTGAATTAAATGCATGCTTGGCAAATTCAGAGCTTGTTCCTGAATCAAATCGATGGCAATGCCTATATCTTTTTGCAACAGATCCAGAGCAAAAGTTTTATCAAAACTTCGACTGAGTACCCGCTGCGCCATGATATTTTCAGACATGCTGCTTTTGCCACTGGAATGGTTGATACAGTTCAAAGCCGCAGACAAATCTACCCCTTTCGACTTCAGCACGGTTAAACCTTCTGCCAAAGCCCATAAATGGGTCGCCATTAAAGTATTGTTAATGGCTTTAACCGCAAAGCCTGAACCACTTTCCCCCACATATTCAATCAGACCCGCAAAAGCCGAAATAATCGGTTTAGCACGCTCAAAAGCATCGACATCTCCACCAATCATCACGGTTAAAGTACCTCTTTCCGCACCGATGGTCTGACCTGAAACCGGTGCATCCAGATAGGCAACCCCTGTTGCTTTCAGACTTTGACTTAAAGATTGCGCCGATTGAGGAACACCACTGGTGCAATCAATCCAGATACTACCCGGCTTGGGTGGATTTTCTGCAATCAGCTGCTCTACATCCACACTGGTGGGCAAGCAGGAGAAAATAAAATCAGCCTGCACTGCTTTTGCTACATCTACGGACTGTGTTTGAAAAAGCACAGAATGATGATCTGCCTTGGACTCAGTTCTGTTCCACACCCAGACTTCATGACCAAGTTTAGGAAGATGGGAGGCCATATGCCACCCCATTGCCCCGAGTCCAATAAATGCAATTGTATGACTCAAAATAAACTCCTAATGGTTAACTGCTGAAGTCGCTGAAGTATCAGTGTCAATACTGCTTAAACTTGCTTCGGCTGTGCCATCTTTTTCTTCACCACGATTCAAGAACAGGTTCAATACAATTGCCGCCAAAGTTGCTGTACCAATACCGCCTAAATCGAAGGAACCAATGTGCAAACTGAAGTTACCCGCGCCCATAATCAGGCTGACTGCTGCAATAATTAAGGTACTGTTTTTAGTGAAATCGACCTTGTTGTCCACCCAGATTTTGGCACCCGCGACCGTAATCAAACCAAAGACCACAATCGATGCACCACCGAGTAATGCCACCGGAATGGTACTAATCACTGCACCAAACTTTGGTGATAAGCCTAGTAAAATGGCAAACACGCCCGCAACCACAAAAATGGTGGTTGAATACACCTTCGTAACAGCCATCACCCCAATGTTTTCAGCATAGGTGGTCATCCCTGTGCCGCCCACGGATGCAGACATAGTGGTACACACACCATCCGCCAAAAATGCACGTCCCATATAAGGTGAGAGGTTTTTACCGGTCATCGCCGATACTGCTTTAAAGTGCCCCAGATTTTCTGCAACCAGAATAATCGCCACAGGTGCAATCAATAGCATTGCATTGGCATTAAAGACTGGACTTTGGAAAGTAGGTAGACCAAACCAAGCTGCATTGGAAATGACTGAAAAATCGATGGCTTTACCAAAGCCCATCATGTTGGCGAGCACAAAATAAACCAGATAGGAACTACATAGCCCCAGTAACAACAAAAGACGGCGAACCATACCACGAGTAAACACCGCTACAGCACTGATACAGATAATGGTGACGACAGCCATCCAGGTATCGAAGCTACTTGCTGACACACTCTTGATGGTGATTGGGGCTAAATTCAGACCAATAATCATGACAATCGCACCGGTCACAATTGGTGGCATCAGCTTTTCAATCCAGCCGGTTCCAGTTTTCATCACAATCAGGCCAATCGCAGCATAGATCAGACCGCAGACCATGGTGCCACCCAGTGCCAGCCCGATATTCGGATTGGAGCCAGCTCCGGCATAACCGGTCGCGGCAGCCACTGCCCCAATAAAGGCAAAACTTGATCCCAGATAACTTGGCATTCGCCCGCCAGTGATCAGAAAGAATAAAATGGTGCCAATCCCGGTGATAAAAATCGTCAGATTCGGATCAAAGCCCATTAACAATGGTGCGAGTACGGTAGCCCCAAACATGGCAAAAGCATGTTGCAGACCCAAAACCATACTTTTACCAGCAGGTAAATATTCATCCACCTGCACCGGTGTGACATCTAGATTGCCTTGATAAGGCTTAAATTTCGGGAACCACGATTCTTTTTCTTGCATGGGTTTCCCCTCCCCTTAAATTAGGAATATTGGATTAGTTCATTGGTTGAGGCTCACAATAAGCACGGTTAAAATACATCAATGCATTGCTGCCCTGATTTTGTTGCATCGCCTTGACCTGACAGATCAGCACATCATGGCTCCCCACAGACATGCTCTGTACCACTTCGCAGTCAAAGGAAACGAGTGCATCTTGTAAAACAGGTGCTTGCGTGATCAAGGTTGACCATATGCCACGCAAGAATCGTTCCGACATGGGCGTTTTTCCACCAAAAATATTGGATAAATCTTTTTGATGCGCCGCCAAGGTATTTACACAAAGCACCTGATTTCGTTTAAAAGTCTCAAATACCGAGGCAGAACGATTCAAACACACCAGCAAGGTTGGTGGTGTATCAGTCACACTACATACAGCTGAAGCGGTAAAACCGGCCTGCCCGGCTGCACCATCCGTCGTGATCACATTCACGGCTGCACCTAAATTGGACATTCCCTGCCTAAAGGTCAACGGATCGATGTCCTGAGACTCTTCGTTTGCCATTTGGAACCTATGTGCATGTTGTACATCATCTGTAGCAGATTGAAGAGACATTATTTTGCTGTTCATCGGCTTCTCCCTGAATGAAATCTGGTCTGGATGATTAAACTCAGATTTCAATGCTATTGGTTTTAATCACGCAATTTGATTAATGGTTAGTTTGCTTATACATGGGCAATTGAAGCGATTTCCACTAAAGCATCAGGTTTGACCAACCCGGTTTGTACGCAGTAGCGCGCAGGTTTATCGCCTGGAAAATATTCAGCATATACACTATTAATGGCGGCATAATCGGCCCAATCTTTAACAAAAACATGGTTAAAGGTCACGTCATCCATCGTTCCACCTGCTGTTTCAATCACTTTTTTGATGGTTTCCAGAATATGTCGTGCTTGGCCAGCAGCATCGCCTACATGCACCACATTATTGTTCTCGTCAAAAGCCAAAGTTCCCGATACATACACGATATTGTTGGCTTTCGTTGCCGGAACATAAGGTGCAAGCGGTTTTGAAGTTCCTTCTGGAATAATGATTTCTTTAGGCATACTGTTCTCCGAATCTGTTATAGATTTAAGCCGATTTTTCTAATTGCGCTTGAGGCTGAAAGGTGGTTACAAAGTTTTCTGTGTCTGAAACCCAGCCAAAGAAAGTTTTAATGTTATACAAACTTGCGGCATGGGCTTCTGCCGGACCTGCCTGATAGCAGGCATCTGCCAGCGCTACACCGAAATATTCCAGAAAGAAGCCATCACGCAAGGTCGATTCCACACAGACATTGGTGGCAATCCCGACAAACACCAGATTACGAATGCCTTTACAGCGCAACATGCTGTCCAAAGCGGTATTAAAGAAGCCGCTATATCGTGGTTTTTCAATCACAATGTCTTGTGCTAAAGGCTGCAATTCATCAATCAGTTCAAAGTCCCAATGCCCTTTTGCCAGCAAGGTGCCTTGCAATTCAGGACGCTTGCGCATGGTTTTTAAGGCATTGGATTTATGAAAATTTGGAGAATCAACCCCACCTGCTTCTACATATTGCTCATCCCAACCATTTTTGAAATAAATCACCTGAATGCCTGCCGCATGTGCTGCATCCACCGCCTTTTTGATGTTCTCCACCACCGGTTTGGTTTTCGATACATCAAAACCGGCCAAGTCTAAATACCCACCCTCAGAGGTATAGGCATTTTGCATGTCTATCACGATCAGCGCTGTTTGCTCTGGAGCAAGCTGGATGGCTTCCGGTTCAGCCTTTAACACTTTTCCGCTGCCTGCTGTTTGGGTAAATCCGGCACAGACCACATTCTCTAAAGCTTCATTGCTATTCATGCTGATTTCTCCAAAACTGCGACTGGAGCCGCTTCACCGTCCAGCACAATATGTTCACGGCATTTCATTAAAGGCTGAATTTTTTGACCAAAATCCTCGACTCCTTGAATAAAGTCATCAAAGGTTAAAAGAATGCCTTCAGTTCCGTCTATTTCACCAATTTCATCCAGCATTTTTGCAACATTTTCAAAAGAACCGACAATAGTTCCCATGTTGATATTGACCGGTGAAACACTGGATGCCATTTGGCGAATATTGGTATCAGCGCCAGATTTGGTATCTTTGCCGCCCTGATTCATCAGCCAGTTAATTGCTTCAACATCTGCCCCATCGTTATAGCTTTGCCATTTGGCAAAAGCAGCTTCATCGGTTTCTGCAGCAATCACCATAAACAGCACATAAGTCTGTACATCACGACCGGTTTTATCCGTTTGTGCTTTTAAGCGGTCATTGATCTCGGCATAGGCCGTCGGAGTATTCAGACCTTTACCAAACACAAAGTTGTAATCAGCATATTTGGCAGAGAATTCAAGACCGCTATCCGATTGTCCAGCACAAATGATTTTCATATCAGCTTGTGGCACCGGACTAACTCGGCAATCTTCCATCTGGAAATGCTCACCTTTAAAGTCCGATTTTCCCGTAGCCCATAGTTCACGTAAAATTTCTACATATTCAGATAAATAATCATAACGCTTGGCAAAGTATTCATCCCCTGGCCACATACCCATTTGGCTATATTCAGGGGCTTGCCAGCCTGTGACCACATTCAGTCCAAAACGTCCATTGGAAATGGAATCAATGGTGGATGCCATGCGGGCCACAATCGCAGGTGGCATAACCAAAGTTGCAGCCGTAGCATAAATCTTGATTTTGCTCGTTACAGCCGCCAGTCCAGCCATTAAGGTAAATGTTTCGAGGTTATGATCCCAAAATTCGGTTTTGCCACCAAAGCCACGTAGCTTGATCATGGAAAGTGCAAAATCAAATCCATAATGTTCTGCACGCTGCACAATTTGCTTGTTCATTTCAAAACTTGGTTTATATTGCGGTGCATTTTCCGAGAGCAACCAGCCATTATTTCCGATTGGACAAAAGACGCCTATTTTCATTTCGAATACCTCTTTTTTTTACCATCTGGTTATCAATCTGCTTCAAGTCATTATCTTGAATTTGTTATATTTGATATTTAGCATATTCTATGCCAATTATTTTTAATTATTATTTATCAAATATTTATAATTTATTTATTTTAACAAACAGTAAAATAGAAAATTAGACCACTGCACCGTTATGGCTATTTTGGCTCCAAAAAAATGCATTATTGGATAAAAAACAGGCCCTGAATTTTTGGCAATACTGGAATTATTTCACTAAAATTCAAGCAAAAAAAACCGCGATATCAAGATCGCGGTTCAGTCAAAAAATAGCTTCGATTGCATTGAATCAGCCTGTAACACCCGACAAGGAAGCTTCAGGTGCAAAATGCTTTTGCAGAAATTCAAGGATAGTGCTATTCAGCAGTTCAGTCTCTGTCACCGTAGATGCATGTGCGCCAGAGGCAAGAATACTGAGTTGCCCATGACCGAGTCGCTGTTGTAAATCCGTGGACTTTTGTACCGGCACTAAAAAATCATCCTGATTGGCAATGAAATGCAACTGACTATGTTGCAATGCCCGTTTGTGCTGATCGTTAATTTTAAATAGCTGCGCAGCCTGAATGCGCTTGAGTACATTTTGATGAGGCGGAAAATCTTCAAGCTGAATATTTTCTAAAGTCTTTAAATGTTGATGATGCTTTGAAATCCAGGCTGGTGGATATAGAAATAATCCCTGTGCCCGCACATAAGCCTCTGCACCTGAACATTTTAATAATTCGGTACGTGCCTCAAAACATTTTTGCGTATGCGGATCGAGTTCATCCCAAGAATTTATACAGGTCAAGCTGAGCAATCCAAACTCAGTCGAATTGACCAATATCGCCAGTTCCGCACCAATAAAGCCACCAATCGCATGTCCTACAAAATGAAAGCGGTGAATACTTTCTCGCTTTAGAATTTCATGTAACTGCTTTGCCATATCGCCAAAGCTATAGGGATCAGGCAAAATGGCTGAGTCCGCATGACAACCTTCCTGATCATAAGCCAGCACATGAAAATAGCCAGATAAAGCGGCAATTTGTGGTTTCCAGAAACTGGCATGGCCACCTAAACCTGAAGCCAAAACCAGATAATCAGCTTCTTCATGTTGTGTACAGCGATGAATTTGAAAGCTCATTTTTACCGTTCATTAAAAATTAATTCACTATGGAACAGCAAAATTTGTGCCTGAATAAAGTTCATACTGCATTAAAATATAGAGATGGAAATATTATATAAAACAATAAAGAATAAAAACTTAAAACGCTCAGTAACAACATTTACCTGTCCATTCAAATCTACAACAGAAATAGATAAATCCATGTAAGATTAAAACTTAAAATAAAATAATCTAAGAAAACAGGATGCTAAAAAATATTAAAAAAATTCAACTACTATTGATTAGAGGAGGCAAATTGATAACCATCATGTGCAATCTCTGTCCCACAATGGAACAGTCTCTGCGCTAGTAATAGCAATCATGCCCTATTTATACTTTTTTAAAAGGTGCGGGTTCATGGACATAGCAACTGAATATCCTCTATTTCAATGTCGTTATCTGCCTCGCTATCTAATTGCACTGATCTTTATTCCTGCCCTGTTTATTGTTTTAGCGCAGCACTCACTCAGTACCTTTTCTCAGGTTCAAGATTTGAGTAGCCTGATTCAGTATTTATTGCATCAATCCACGCCGGGTTGGTTCATGCTGACGCTCTTCATCATGCTGGCATTTATCGCCCTTAATATGAAATTTGTAGTCACCAGCAAAAGCATATCCATACAAAGTTTTGGAATAAAGCTCAGGAATCTGGTGCAACGTAATAAGCTGTTAAAAACCCAGCTGTACTGCTCTCATCTCTTAAAGTCTCGTACCCTTAAGCCAACCAGAGCAAAAGTCTTAAGCCAAGAGCAACATTGGAAAACGAGTAGTATCGGCTTTATTTTAAAGCTAGAGTTTCGCAAACAATATAAAATGACACATGTTGATCTGAATATGTTTAATGAAGATAACCGCAGGCAACTGATTAAGATTTTGGTGCAACACTATTATTTAGACCCTAAAAAATTGTTAGATAGAAAACAACTTGCCAGACTTAAACTACAACACAAACCTCGATAAAAAAGGCGCTCAAAGCGCCTTTTCCATATAGTCCAACTTAAGCGGGAATACGCAGGACTTGCCCTGGAAAAATGTCATCTGCATTTTTTAACAATGGGCGGTTAGCTTCAAAAATTTTATTATATTGATTGGCATCACCATAATATTCTTTTGAAATTTTAGACAAGGTGTCACCAGATTTTACTGTATAAAATTTGCTTTCTGGTTCAGGCGTAGCGACGGTCATTTGATCATCCACTTGTGCCACATGATCGACATTTCCGACTGCTAACACAATTTTTTCACGATCTGCCTGACTTTGCACCTGACCTTTAATCGTCGCTAAATCAGAAGTACTATTATAGCTCACAGACAAGCCAGTCACTGGCAAGCCCAAAGCCTTGATATGGCCGAGCAGTTTATTGGCAATTTCCTGTGCTGAGGGTTCAACTGGAGTGGCTGGTGCAGCTTGTTGCTCTGCTGGCGCTGTATTCTTTTTACCAATACCTTTGACAAAATCAAAAAGACCCATTGTATTTCTCCATCATTGTTATTCATGCTTTTTTAAAAGAGTACTCTTTTTTTATACATAACTTTGTCAGGTGGAAAGGTTGTCTTTGGTGAAACAAAAGTAAAGATATGTAATTTATACTTTTGATCTGCAATAAAAAAGCCACCTGATGGTGGCCTTTTTATATTCAGCAGAGCTGAAACAACGATTAACCTAGTTTCTTAGAAACATAGTCAATTGCTGATTGAACAGTTGTGATTTCGTTAGAATCTTCATCAGGGATAGTGATGTCAAAATCATTTTCGAAAGACATAACAAGCTCAACTAAGTCTAAAGAATCAGCACCTAAGTCATCCATGAAAGATGCTTCGTTTTTAATTTCTTCAGCTTTAAGACCAAGTTGTTCTGCAACCGCTTGTTTGATACGTAGTTCGATATCGCTCACAGGAATTCTCCTCATTGCTTGTGGCGTTTTTAATGCCGTTAGTTTAATTGAATATATTATTTTTGCAAAGTTTATACATCAGCCAATTAGCTCATGTATAAACCGCCATTTACATGTAAAACAGTTCCAGTGATATAACTTGCTTTCTCGCTCGCTAAAAAACTCACTGCATTTGCGATATCTTGTGGATCTCCCAAACGGTTCAATGCCACTTGATCACTCATTTTTTTGCGAATGTCTTCGCTTAATTGGTCAGTCATTTCTGTTGCAATAAAGCCAGGTGCCACAGCGTTCACCGTAATCTGGCGGCTGCCCATTTCTTTTGCAAGACTACGACCAAACGCTTCAATCCCTGCTTTGGCAGCAGAATAGTTCGCCTGACCTGGGTTTGCAAAATGTGCAACAACAGAACTGATGTTAATAATGCGGCCAAAACGTGCTTTGGTCATGCCTTTTAAAACACGTTTAGACAAGCGGTATACAGCCTTCAAATGAATATTGAGAATATCATCCCAGTCATCTTCAGACATACGCAGTAACAAATTATCTTTGGTAATACCCGCATTATTCACTAATGCAAGAACAGGACCATATTTTTGTTCAATGTCTGTAACCAAAGCATCAATTGCTGTCGCATCACGTACATCCAGTACTGCACCAGCACCATTTTCAGCAAAATTCGCAGATAATTTTTCTGCGCCTGCCTCAGAAGTTGCTGTACCCACCACAAAATAACCGTCTTGAATCAATTGCTGAGCGATGGCTGCACCAATCCCTCTGCTCGCACCGGTCACGAGTGCGACTTTGCGTTCCTGTGTCATGCAATTTTTCCTTCAGCCACTAAAATGGCATTTAATGCATCTTCCATACGCACTTTCGTGTCGAGTGGGAATGCTTTTTCGATATTTGGTAAACGCTTCGCCAAATTGGCAAGTACATTACCCGGACCACACTCAACCACATATTGCACGCCTTCATCTTGAAGGAATTGCATGGTCTTGGTCCACTGCACAGATTGAAACAATTGTGCAGTTAATGCCTGACGTAACCCTGTCACATCTTGCGCAATTTCCGCGTTGACATTTTGTATTACAGGAAGGCTAGGTAGCTCAATGGCAGTTTGTTCCAAAGCGGCTGCAAACTTCTCGGCAGCTGGTTTCATCAATGAACAATGTGACGGAACCGATACTGGTAATGCAATAGCTTTACCTGATTGTTCTTTTGCCAATTCAATCACTGCATCCACAGCATCTTTACTGCCCGCAATCACCACTTGGCCTTGCGCATTAAAATTGGCTGCTTCTACACTGCCCTTACCTGCAGCACTGGCTTGTGCACAAAGTTCAATCACTTTGTCATCATCAAAGCCTAAAATAGCCGCCATCGCGCCCTGACCTTGTGGAACGGCATCTTGCATGAGCTTGCCGCGCAAGTTCACCAGTTTAACAGCATCGCCCAGGCTCATTGCTCCAGCAGCCACCAAGGCACTGTATTCACCCAATGAGTGACCCGCCAGATATTTAGGTGCAACACCACCCAACTCTAACCACACGCGCCATAAAGCAATACTTGCAGTAAGCAATACAGGCTGAGTAAATTCGGTTTGATTTAAGCCTTCACCACTTTGCGCAATGTGCCACAAGTCAAAACCAATTGCTTCCGATGCTTCAGCAAAAGTGTCAGTCACACCGCTAAACTGTTCTGCAAGTTCAGCCAACATTCCCACTTTTTGCGAGCCTTGACCAGGAAAAACAAATGCAGTTTTTGTCGCTTGAGCTGCTTGCTCGAGTCGTTTAGCAGACATATAAAAATCCTTTCATGAACCTAAGCTCGTTTATGGAGCGAAATTTAACACTTAATTTTTGCTTTGGTAATTGCCAAATACAACAAAAAACGGCAATAAAAAAAGGGAGCTTTCGCTCCCATTTTTTCTACTAAGCTTGACGCTTAATACACCGTATATTATTCAGCAGATGCTTTAGCGAATAATTGACGACCACGGTAAACACCATCTTTAGTCACGTGGTGACGACGATGAGTTTCACCTGTAGTTTGGTCTACAGTTAATGCATTCTCGGTTAAAGCGTCATGTGAACGGCGCATGTCACGGCGAGAGCGACTTTTACGGTTTTGCTGAACGGCCATGATGGCTCCTTACAAAGATCGAAAAAATGGATCAGAACAAATTCGATTGTCTTATACGCGAGAGTATAACACAAAAATTAGTTAAGTTTACCCTTCAAACTTGCCAAAACGTCAAACGGGTTATCCCGCTTTTCTTCGACAATGTTATCAGTGGCAGGTTGATGCTTATGCTCACAAACGTCATGCTTAGGAGACAAAGGCATCAACAATAACAATTCATCTTCTATCAGAGAGAGTAAATCAGCGGTTGCAGGAGCATCATAGCTACCTTTTGTCGTTGCTTCACTTTCACCCAAGACGATGAAATCAGCATCCTCATCCAAGCGCTCTATCAGTGATTCATCATCCACAAGCGCTAAATGAAAGTCTGAAACGAGAGGAATTTCAACAGAATTCAGACAACGCTGACATTCCATTGGCACTTTCGTTTCAACATGACCATCTAACCATACGATACGATGATACGCATCCATTGATAGCTTACAGTCTATATTGATCAATTGATTATCAATTGACCCAACAGCTTCACGGGAAATTCGAACAAAGCGAGACAATGGCAGTGTACCTGACCATGTAAAGCCTTGTTCAGCCCATTTAAACGGCTCAATCTGTGCCGGAAAGGTATTTGCTGACATAATTAAGGCGGCAATTCTACAAATTCATCGGTACTCTGTCAAAGATTAAGATACAATTTTGTACTTATTTAGACAGATCATTTGGGTAATACAAGTCATGCATCAGTTGCAGCCGCAACCTGAAGTCACAACTTCATTACGGTTAACCTCTCATTCAACCTCAAATTCTGTGGTTTCTGTAGACCATGTGCAACTCTCACCTTGGGCCAGTTTGCAGACAGAAGTTCAACAAGTAGATTGGCTTATACTACACTTTAATCACTGGTTTTCCCACTTAAATGTGAGTTTAGTCAAAGGTGACTTTGAACCTGAATATTTTCCGGCAACGGAAGATGCCCCTGCCCGCATTCAATTTGCCCATGGCTTCTTTAATAGTGCCCTACATGAGATCAGTCACTGGAGTATTGCTGGCGACAAAAGACGACTATTAGCCGATTTAGGTTATTGGTATGCCCCAGATGGCCGTAGCGCAGAACAGCAGGCTTTATTTGAACAGGTAGAAATCAAGCCGCAAGCGATTGAATGGATGTATGCTACTGCCTTTGGACGAAAGTTCCGCGTTTCCCTGGATAACCTGACTGGTGACGGCGGTGATGGTAGCAGCTTTAAGGACAATGTCTTTGCGCAAGTGCAACGTTATTTTTTGGGTGAAGCAAAGCTTCCACGCGATGCTGCACATTTTATTGCATGTATCTGCGCCTGCACCCGGGGTGGCAAAACATTACAAAGTGACGAATTTCAGCGTGAAATGCTGGATTAAATTACATAAATTCATCAAAGCCTGATTGCAAGACTTTGTTAATTCAACAGATAATATCTAAAAATAAGTCGGGAGCGAATAACTATGCTGCATTTAAGAGTACATCCTGATAATCCACAACCGCGTTTGATCAGTCAGGCAGTAGAACGTATTCGTGCCGGGGATGTCGTGGTTTATCCAACAGATGCCGCTTATGCCATTGGCTGCCAGATTGGAAATAAAAATGCCATGGAACGGATCTCGCAAATTCGTGGTCTAGGTCCAAAACATCAATATGCCATTATCTGCTCTGACTTATCCGATATTGCCACTTACGCTAAAGTGGACAATGCCATGTATCGTCTACTGAAAAACAATACTCCCGCAGTCACCACCTTTATTTTGCCCGCGACCAGTGAAGTACCACGCCGGCTCATGCATCCGAAAAAGAAAACCATCGGTCTACGCATCCCGAGCAATCCAATCTGTCAAATGCTGCTCAAAGAGCTGGGGGAACCACTATTAACCAGTACCCTGATTCTTCCCAATCATGAAGATCCGCTAGATGACCCTTATGATATTGAAATGGAATTAAGTAAGCGGATTGATGTATTTGTAGATGGTGGCCTGGGTACTTTAAGTACCACCAGTATTGTCGATTTATCTGGCGATCATCCCGAAGTGATTCGTCGAGGTGCTGGGGATATCAGCGCTTTTGAATAAGTGCTTTTTCCTGCATTCCTGAATGCAGGAAAAATCAAATATTGCTTTCTTTTTTTGAGTGAAAATTACTACTTATTCAGAAACATCTAACTTGCACATATCTTTTAATATCTGCTTTTATTTAGTTATATAATCTGATTAAAATTCGGACATTGAGACAGATTTTGCTTGGCCTGATAAATTTCTTGTCTGTATTTATTCTGAATAATATAAGTTGCTGTGACCTGATCATCCTTATAGACGGTTAAATAGGCCTTGACCAAATCCGGTTCCTGACCTTTTAATTTATCTAGAATTGAACAACCTAACTGATTGACATTGTTTTTAATCGGATCTGGAACCAGTTTCCCATTAAACTCTGTCAAATGCATATAAGTAATAATATTCGGATACTGATTTAAAATATCCCCTTCTATAGGTAAGCCAGTACTTTTAATTTGCTGGCGCATCGCATCATCCATATGAATATTTTTTAAGGTATCACGTGCTTGCTGTTGAAACTTATGCTTCCAATACAGCTCAGTTCCCCCAAATAAGCCTGCAATGATGAGCACCCCTGCTATCACAAATTTTAAATTCATCCCCTAACCTACTTATACTTATCAAAAAATTATTATTATGCAAAAAATATCACACTTTTAACTTAATTCAACGATAAAGTTTTGTTTTTAGGATTTTTTTATTGAACCATCAAATCTTTTAAACGCTGCTTCTGTTTACCCTCTTGATCAAAATTATCTGCATGCAACCATGCCATATAAGCGTATTTCAAAACACTCCATTCTTCATCTAATATAGAAAACCAGGCTGTATTACGATTACGCTGTTTATAAATACGATCTTGCCTAAAGACTCCCTCAAACTGAAACCCATATCGAAGTGCTGCCTGCTTAGAGGGTACATTTAACTCATCACATTTCCATTCCACCCTGCGATAGCCAAGAGAGCACGCTTCCTGAAGCAATAAATAGATGGTTTCTGTAGCAGCTGTTGAGCGCTTCATAGCATGAGAAAAATAGACATTGCCAATTTCGATGGCTTGATGCTCAGGTCGAATATTCAAAAAAGCGACCCACCCCACAATATGCTGGTTAAGCTCTATTAAATAATGCACAGCATTTGCAAAATTAAACTGTGAGTTTAGAAACTGTTGTAGCTGTTGCAAGCTTTGTGGAGCATCATAAGTTAGATAGGTCCAGCATTGATGGTCGACTTCTGTCTGTATAACCTGCCAGAGCTGTTCCAATCGAGTCTGGGTTAAATTACTGGAAGTAAGCTGTCGCAAACAGACTGTTGACCCATTGAGATCCTGCTGAGGCACCTGTGCTTGCGGTGTCGCAATATCAAAGCCAATCGGCTGTCCATATTCATTTTCTTGTCTTTTTTGATAATGTGGCATTCGTGAGTTCTCTTTTTTTTGTGACATATAGTGCATAAAAATTGGCTTTTACTCTACAAAAAGATGACTCGGAACATGAAATGGCGAATATTTCCCTGCTAAAAATTGATAATCCCTATTTATTTTAGGTTTTTTTATTTTTTGTTCGTTTTGGTAATTTATTTAGAGCGCATTTTCCTTTAGACTACGCAGATTAAATCTATGCTTTTTCTCATCATACTTATCCACTCTGAAAGCTGATCCGAAATTGCATTTTCATGCCTTTGAAAATTCGCGTGGCCAATAACTGCAATGAATCAATCCGTCCATAATCCTATGGAGCAAACTTCACACATCCGTGTTATGGATGAGTGGCAAGATACGATTCCAGAGGATTTATACATTCCTCCTGCTGCATTTGAAATTCTACTAGAGCATTTCGAAGGACCACTCGACTTTCTAATTTACCTGATTCAAAAAAGCGGTTTTGACTTATTACAGCTGGATATTGCGCCAATTGCCGCTCAGTATCTGTCGTATATGGATGCCATGAAGTCGCTCAATATTGAGCTGACCGCAGACTATATGGTGATGGCCGCATTATTGGCAGATCTAAAATCGCGACTGCTATTACCAAAGCCAAGCTCCGCTGTACTGATTGAAAAAGATCCAAAACAAGAACTGATTGACCGGCTTGAAACTTACTTAAGAGTGAAACAGGCGGCTGAACGCTTAGGACAAATGCCTGTTCTGGAACGTGATACCTTCCCGACCAATGTCAGTCTGGGAGATATAGTTCAGAACAACGAAGGCTATGATGTCAGCCTTTTGCAGGATGCCCTGTTTTGTGTGTTTAACCGACCAGAACCGATCACCCATCAAATTCAGCAAGAACCTGTTTTACTGGAAGAACGGATTGCTTTTATTGAAAGCAAGATTGCCTCTGGTGAAGTTTTAGAGTTTGCAGCCCTGTTACGCCCAATTCAAGGGCGCATGGGCGTTGTGGTTACATTCATGGCTGTTTTAGAATTGACCCGTCAACAACGTATTCAGATTGTGACTTCAGGTGTTGAAGCTCCACTTTCAATTCAGGGAGTGAAAGCATGATTGAACAACAAAGCACTCCGGTATCGAAAGAAGAAAATTTACATGAAGTATTGATGCAACTGGAAGCGATTATTTTTGCCAGTGAAACTGCAGTTTCGCTTGCACGTTTGAAAGAAGCGTTCCAAAATCAATATACTAAACAAGAATTGCGTCAATGCTTACAACAACTTTCCATGCTACAACATGGCAGGTCGATCGAACTGGTGGAAACAGCACAAGGTTTCCGTTTTCAGGTTCGTGCTAAATATCGCAATATCATTACCCAAGTTTGGCCTGAGCGACCAACTCGCTTATCGCCAACCATGCTCGAAACGCTTGCTGTCATTGCTTATCATCAACCAGTAACACGAGCAGATATTGAGCAGATTCGTGGCGTATCAAACAATAGTCAAATACTCCGATCATTGTTTGACTGGAACTGGATTAAAGAATCCGGTTTCAGAGAGCTACCGGGAAGACCCGCGTTGTTAGTTACAACGCCACAATTTTTAAACGCTTTTGGCCTGGAGTCTTTAGGTCAATTGCCTCCCCTGCAGGATGCCAAGGAAGCTTTTATGGCGCTCGATGCTCACGCACCGAAGTCATAGATAGGTGAACTGTTGATGATAATTTCTAAGGTTATGCTGTCATGAGTGAAAAATTACAAAAGGTGCTTGCACGCGTTGGTTTGGGTTCTCGCCGTTATATGGAAGAAGTCATTGCCGCTGGCCGTGTCAGTATCAATGGACGTGTTGCCCAAGTGGGTGAACGCATTGAACCAACAGATGAGCTTCGCATCGATGGTCGTAAAGTCCAATTTCAGATTGAAGACGAAATTCGTCGTCGTGTTCTGATTTATTACAAACCAGAAGGTGAAATTTGCTCACGCAATGATCCTGAACAACGTCCAACGGTATTTGAACAGCTTCCGGCAATCGCCAATGATCGCTGGGTGATGGTGGGTCGTCTGGATATTAACTCGACTGGTCTGTTACTGTTCACCAACGATGGTGAATTGGCCAATCGCCTGATGCACCCTTCAAACGAAATTGAACGTGAATATGCCGTTCGTGTGATGGGTGAAGTAACTCCACAAATCAAAAACAACATGCTTCAGGGTGTTGTTTTAGATGATGGTCCGGCAAAATTTGAATCATTCTCTGAAATTGGTGGTGACGGGATTAACCGTTGGTATCAAGTGGTGGTAAAAGAAGGTCGTAACCGCGAAGTTCGTCGTATTTTTGAATCACAAGGCTTGAAAGTTAGCCGCTTGTTACGTACCCGCTATGGCACGGTTATTTTGCCGCGTGAACTGCGTACTGGTCGCTGGATGGAGCTGGATAAAGCCGACATCGACAATTTGACCAAACTGGTTGAACTTAAACCACGCCAAGGTACAGGTCTATTCGGTATGGCTAAACGCCGTACTGAACGTATGCAAGAAAAACCAATGGCTGCACGTCGCGGCGGTTATTTACGTCAGCAACGTCGTGACAGTGAAGAAGGTGAAAACCAAAACCCAATGGCCTATGCGCAGCGTGATCGTCGTGAAAACCAGAATGGTTTTGCCCAACGTCGTGACAATAATAGCAGCAACGCCAATAATTACGCCCAACGTGAACGTCGTGATGGCAATAATGGCAACGGTTTTGCCCAACGCGGTGAACGTCGTCAGGATGGCAACACTTATGGTCAACGTGAACAACGCCAAAACTCAAGTTATGCACAACGTGACAGCCGCCCGGACAACTTTGGCAACAAAGGCACCTATGGTCAACGTGATGCTCGCGATGAAAATGCACCGCGCAAACCATTTGGCAACAAAAGCTTCAAGAAGTTTTAATGCTTAAAAATTTGTATTAAAAAACCGCTCATCTGAGCGGTTTTTTTTATTCCTTATTACCCTTAACTTAATGCGAGTTAAAACTTAAACAGAGTTAGGATAAAACAGGAATATCAATCCACTCGGCACTCGGGAAATGCTTTGCCAAATAGTTTTTAAGATATGCTGCCGTGTCTTTGGAAATCAGTTCATCTTGTGATTCATCATTTAAATTATAGGCCAAGGCATACAACTCAAGACCTCTACTTTTTAAAGCCTCCAGACTTAAAATCGTATGATTAATACTGCCTAAACGCCCTGAACTGACCAAAATCACCGGCAGTTGTTGCTGTGCAATATAATCAATGGTTAACAGTTCTGTGGTTAAAGGCACCATTAAACCACCTGCACCTTCCAGCAACACGACTTCATAGTTCTCGGTCAGTTGTCGGGTCGCATCTGCAATTTTCTGAAAATCAATCTCCCTGCCATCAATTTTCGTGGCTAAATGCGGTGACGCCGGATAAGTAAAAATTTCCGGCATGGTGAGTTTAGTCGCATCTTCTGGAAACCAGCCCATCTGCATAATTTCACGATGCTGTTCAATATCTTCAGAAATATCGGTATTTCCGGTTTGAACCAGCTTCTGGGTAATGGTTTTTTTACCTTGCCCGCTCCATAACTTGGCCAGATAACCTGTGGTAAAAGTCTTGCCAATGCCGGTATCGATACCACTGATAAAATAAACGGGTGCTGTCATGACTTGCTCCGTGCAATGCAATAAATGGGATGATAACTCAGCGGATACTGACGCTGACCAGTCTGATCAAGCTCAGAAAACTGCTGATAATCCTGATAAAACTGCTGTAAAGACTGTTTAGTCCAGCGATATTGTGACGCCGTAGCTGTCACACCGGTCGCCTTTAAATGCTGCAGCACAGCTTTAGGAAGTGCAAAACTTAAAGTTTCAATGTTTTGTTCAAGATGCAGAATTTCAAAGCCTTGCTGAATCAGCTTATCCTGAATGGATGACATAGAGAGATAATCCAGCCCTTGCCCGGTCAAAGCTTTAATTTCTTTTAAATTTTGCTGACCAAACGTGGAGAAACACAAATATCCTGCCGAGGTTAAGGCTTGAGCACATTTTTTGAAAATTGCATCGATATCACAAATCCATTGCAAGGCCGAACTGGAGGCAATCAGGTTCAAAGAGTGTGGAAAGTCGAGCTGTTCAATATCGCCAATCTGCCATTCAAAGCGTGAATCGGGCTGAAAATGCTGTTGCACTTGCGGATAAAGATCATTCAAAAACAGTCTATGGATGTCAAAATTGTGCAGCAATAACTGGCTTAAATTTCCCGATCCACAGCCAATTTCAAAAACCTGATCCAAGCAAGTTTGCGGCAAATATTGTTGCATTAATTGCATGAGATGCTGGCAAATCTGTTTCTGTACCACAGCTTGCGCTGTATAGCTTTGCCCGGCTTTTTCAAAACGTTGGGCAACCTGAGATTTATTAATATTCAAGATGACCACTCACAGCAAAGCCACAAGCTGATCGATATCAGTTGCGTTAACTTGAGAGGTGAGCGAAATCCGTAATCTTGAACTGTGTTTTGGCACGGTCGGCGGACGCACCGGCATGATATAAAAGCCAGCATGTTGCAGCTGCTTAGCTTTTTCCACAGTTTTTTGCGATTCGCCAATAATCACCGGGACAATATGCGAGGTCGAAGGACAATCAAAACCTTGATTTTTGACGGCTTTCTGCAATTGCTGACTGACTCGATTTAAATGTTGCCGCTGGCTATTTAAACTTAAAACTTTCTGGAAAATAAAATCAGTCCACGCCATACAGATCGGCGGCTGCGCAGTACTAAAAATCAGTGGACGCATTGAATTGATCAGATATTCACGGATGATAGGATGACAAATCAGATAGCCCCCGACCGATGCCAAAGCCTTGCCAAAAGTCCCGACCAGCAGATCAATATCATCAATGACATCATACTGTTCTGCGCAGCCTAGACCCTGCTCGCCACGCACACCAATCGCATGCGCTTCATCAACATAGAGCATGACTTTAGCAAACTGCTGTTTAATTCGAACCAGTTCAGCCAGATCAGTTTCATCACCATCCATACTGAAAATCGATTCCGTCACCACAATAATGCGATCAAAGGCTTCATCAGTATGATATTTATGTAAAAGTTGCGACAGATGATTCAGATCATTGTGGCGATAACGCACATATTTCGCTGTTGATAAACGGATACCATCAATCATGCTGGCATGAACCAATTTATCCGCCAAAATTAAAGTTTTACTGTCACTTAAGGCCGGCAGAATCCCGATATTCATGTGATAGCCACTATTAAACAGCAGCGCTGCACGGCCATGAAAAGCCTGACTTAAATGGGCTTCCAGCTGCTCATATTCTGGAAAATTTCCGGTCAATAAGCGTGAAGAAGATGAACTCATTCTACGTAGCGCATTTGGCCTTTCATCAAAAAACTGTTCACGCAAAGTTAAGTCTGCAGCCAGCCCCAAATAGTCATTGGATGATAAATTCAACATCTGCTGACCGTGAATGTCGATCATCCTACCTTGCTGAATATTGGTACTAAACTGACGTAAATTGCCTTGCTGTTTTAAAGCATCCAGTTTCATTGCGTAATCATTTAACAGGTTCATGCAGACACCTCTTGCATCTGCTCAACGACACTGACCAATTGCTCCAGCAAGGTATTTAGTTGTTGTTCGCTAATCACATAAGGTGGCATCACATACACCAATTTCCCAAAAGGACGAATCCAGATGCCGCGTTGTACAAACTGTTGTTGCAGGGTTTTCATATCCACATTGAAGTTCAATTCAACCACCCCAATCGCACCCAATACCCGCACATCCTTGACATAATCCAACGCTGACAAAGCTTGTAAATGATGCTGTAACTGTTTTTCGATGCGCTGAATATTGGCTTGCCAATCCTGTGCCAATAACACTTCGGTGCTTTTTAAGGCCACAGCACAGGCCAGTGGATTGGCCATAAAGGTTGGGCCATGCATGAATACCCCTGCCTCGCCGCGGCTAATGGTTTCAGCCACGTGCTTGCTGGTGAGGGTCGCCGAAAGCGTCATATAGCCACCGGTCAAACCCTTACCTATGCACATAATATCTGGCTCAACGCCTGCCCATTCCCAGGCAAACAGCTTGCCGGTGCGTCCAAACCCGGTAGCAATTTCATCAAAAATTAGCAGCACATCATATTGTTCACACAGCAATTTGGCCTGACGTAAATATTCAGGATGATAAAAACGCATCCCACCCGCACCTTGCACAATCGGTTCCAGAATTAAAGCGGCAATAGTGGAATGATGCAGCTTTAATACTTGTTCCAGTTCTGCAATATCGGCTTGATTCCATTCATCATCAAAGCCAATTTGTGGGGCTGCGACAAAGAAACGATTCGGCAGACTGGAACCAAAAATCTGATGCATCCCGGTCACCGGATCGCAAACCGACATGGCATTCCAGGTATCTCCATGGTAGCCGGATCGTGGCGTGACAAAATTGGTTTTCTGACTCTGACCCTGTGCAGTCCAAAATTGTACAGCCATCTTCAAGGCCACTTCTACCGCGACGGAGCCGGAGTCCGCATAGAAAATTTTATCCAGACTAGGCGGGGTAATTTTTAATAATAATTTTCCCAGTTCTATTGCAGGATCATGGGTCAGACCACCAAACATGATGTGCGACATTTTTTGTAATTGATCTTGAACAGCCTGGTTCAGTTCAGGATGGTTATAGCCATGAATGGCGCACCACCAGGACGACATGCCATCAATCAGTTGCCGGCCATCTTCCAGTTCGATCATGGCACCAGAAGCCTGTTTCACCTTAAAGGTCGGCAATGGTTGGGTCATAGAGGTATAGGGATGCCAGATATGCGCCAGATCAAATTCCAGATCAGTTAATTCGGTCATCCCTTACTCCATGCAGATGCTTGAAAATCAATTTTCATGATCTTAAACCTGCTTGAAGCAAAAATAAATTGCGAGATAAACCAGTTATCCGGTTGTTTGTTCTATTTTCTGTAAAAAATGGCAGATTTTGCCAGTTATCAGTTCAGCCTCAAATAAAGGGAAGCCGTGTGACCCGCTGACCAGCTCTGTTTCTAAAAACTTTGCATTGAATTTTTGAAAATTTCTTTGAACTTTGTAACTAACTAAAAAATCCTGTTTTGCAAAGACATGATATTGATGACCCGAATAGTTTTTCAAGATATCAACATTATTTAACTGTTCCAGACAATTTAATCCTTCACGAAGGGTCTCTAAATTCTGTGCCTGAATTAAACTTTGCAAAGTAATAAAGTCGGCTTTGGTGGTTTCAGTGCCCTGACACACCATATAGCCAAACTTTTTCAGCGTGGCAACCGCATCCTGTTCAAAGGATTGTTTAAACTGCTGAAAGGTCTGCTGATCCATTGCAGTAGGCCATGTTTCATTGGCCACAAAACAGGGATTGGAACCCAAAGTGATTAATACTTTTTCCAGTCCATGCTGTTTTTGAATTTGATCAACCAATAGTGTGGCCAACTGTCCACCCAAAGACCAACCGACAATCACATCGAACTGCCGAGCCAGTTCCACCTTCTGTTGTAAAGCCTGTTCATCCAAAGCATTAAAGATGTTGCAAAGTTCAACATCATGTCCTTGCGCTACTAAAGCCTGTTTTAATGGGTGCAGCAGTTTGGTTCCGCCGCCCCATCCTGTGATAAGTAAAATACGTTGGTTCAATGTAAACTCTAAGAAAACTAAATCATTGAGACAGTATAAAACGTCTCTTTCAATTCAAGCAGTGGCATTTCAACATTCACACACAATCTGCCATCGAGGTGGGCGACCTGCATGTCGCCGCTGGTCAAGGGTGATCAAGATTTTCCAAATCCACCAATAACTGCGCAGGAATTACTTTTGCCCAATTGCCTTTAAACTGCTTATGCATTTGATCAATTGGAAACTGGCTCTGTCTGCCAATTTCCTGTGCTCTGGCAATATCTTGCGCACGCATATACGCGATTAAATAATCTACACCTGCCAATTCCACATGAAACCACGATTCCACAAAAACACCTTCAGCCTTTAAAGTCTCAAGTGCTTCAGCTTGACGCATGTTTAATTCTTTTTGCCAGGATTCTACATTGTCTTTAGTCTCGGGTTTCAGCTGAATTAATACTGCTCCAACGTCCATAGTCACTCATATTATTTATTTTTAAAGATTTTTAATCTTAAGAAGATTTGAAATAATTGCAAACATCCACGACACTATCCCAGCAATAAATTTGCTAAGATCAATACAGATTCTAATTATAAAAGTCGCGCCATGAAAATTTTAAAATCGCTACAGATCAGCTTAATAGCCATTTCATTACTCAGCTCTTTTACTGTTACCACGCATGCCGAAAGTGCCATCCTCAGCTCTCAAAACCATGATCAAAAGCAATGGGTAGGCAAGCCCGCACCTGTATTTAAATTGCAGGATCAAAATGCAAAATGGCATGAGTTGAAACAGTATCAAGGCAAATGGGTGGTACTCTATTTTTACCCCAAAGATAATTCACCCGGCTGCACCCAGGAAGCCAATCAGTTCAAAAGCCTGTATCCTCAATTTATTAAAAATAATGCTGTAGTGCTGGGTGTGAGTCTGGATGATGTCAAATCTCACCAAAAGTTTTCAGCAAAATTAGGCTTACCTTTTCCCATCCTCGCCGACAGCAATCATCAGCTGGCGAATCAATTCGGCATTGTGCGTAACTTAGGCATTACTAAAATCGCCAAACGGGAAAGTTTTTTGATAGATCCACAAGGCACGATTGTTTACCATTACAGCAGTGTCAATACGCAAACCCATGCAGCTCAAGTGTTAGCAGATATTCAAAAGCTGAACAGAAAATAACGGCGGGATTAAAAAAGCCTCCAGACATTTATCCAGAGGCTTTTCACGCTATGCAATTCACTTACATTTTCATCAAGCATTTAGCAGTGAAAATGTAAATTTTACATTTGCGATTGAATATAGTTTTGCAAACCAATTAATTCAATCAGACGGATCTGTTTTTCCAACCAGTAAGTATGGTCTTCTTCAGTATCTGACATTTGCTGACGAAGCATATCTCGGGTCACATAATCCCCTTTCTCTTCGCACAGTTTTACGCCTTGCGCCAATTTTTCACGCACATGGTACTCAAGTGCCAAATCTGCCTTTAAGCAGGTCACCACATCTTCACCGGTCACAATATCATCGCGGTTCATATTGGGTGTACCTTCCAGGAACAGCACACGGCGGATGATGGAATCGGCATGAGATGCTTCTTCCTGCATTTCATGATCAATACGTTCAAAAATCTTGGTTAAACCCCAATCTTCATACATACGAGAATGAATCAGGTATTGATCACGAGCAGCCAGTTCGCCACCGATCAACATATTTAGATAGTCTACGACTTCTGGATTGCCACGCATTTCCAATACTCCATACCCTTTTGCTAACATTATGGACAAAAGCAACGACCAATGCAAAACAAAAAATATGTAAACCCATGATTTTTATAAAATTAAAATGAGAAACATACGCATTTGCAGTTTAAATAAGCAAATTTTCCATATAAAAAATAAACCTTTGCAGAATTAGAACAATTGCACAAAGGCTTATTTAAACGGTAAAAGTATATTTTTAAGATTTGTAACGATTACAAATGGTTCTTGTTTAAACCATTTCTTTAATTAAAAATCAAAACTTACACCAAATTTGTAGCTCCGATCCGCACCCACAATAGCGTATCCATCCTGAAATACACCTTCCCAATATTTAGTATTGGCAATGTTATCAATATTAAATACGAAAGTTGTATCCACTCCAGCTAAACTGGTTTTATAACGAGCACCTAAGTCAATAGTCGTAAAATCAGGCAGTTCCAAAGTATTAGTAGCATTCAAATACTGTTTACCTACATAGTTCACTCGTGCATTCACATTCAAGCCTTCCAGTACAGGCAGCTTATAGTCCACTCCCAGAGTAGCTGTTAAATCAGGCAGGCCATACATTTCGTTCCCTTGGTTTTTCACAGCTTTGACATATTCAGAATCGATATATGCCATGTTGCCCAAGACATTTAATCCTTGTAGCAGTTCACCAGAGAATGACCACTCCACTCCACGGCTTCGGGTTTCAGCTCCACCAGTCGTGATTTGGGTATGTCCATTTGCATCTGGCTGTTTAAAAGCCTCTGTCATACTGCTTTCTTTTTCAATCTGATAAAGTGCAAATGTGTTTAGCCATGAACCGGTTTGAATTTTTGTACCCATTTCATATTGTTTGGCAATAAAAGGCGCAAAGGTCTGGTTCCAGTTCACATCTTTTTCATTGCTTACTGTATCTCCCTGTGACAGACCTTCTACATAGTTGGCGTAGAATGAAACGTTGTCACCAAAGGGTTTAACCACGACCCCAATACTTGGAGATAATGCATTTTCTGAATAGGACGATGAACTGGTGTTTATATCCATATCCTGATAGCGTAGACCCAAAATTAACTGCAACTTGTCATCCAGCATCGACATTTGGTCTGTCAGGGTATAACTGATAAATGTGTTGTTATTATTCGGTGCAATCACTGGTTCTGCCGACATGACAGCATCTTTAGAAGACTGATACAAATTTGTGGCAAAAGGAAGTGTAGTCGCAGGTTTGTGCTGATTCGATTTAACTTTCAAATAGTCAGCACGTAGTCCTATCTGATGGTCGACTTCACCCGTGTCTAACTTGTAATCTGTCCCCAGATTGGCAGTAGTATTTTTAAAATTTGAATACTGGTTGAAGGTTTGGCTATCGGCATCACCATTTGTATTTTTTACAATCATTCGTGTACCAAATACGAAACCGTCATAGGTCTTATCTGCATATCCCAAACCACCAAAGATATTCCAGTTCTGATTCAATGCATATTTCGCATTTAAACCAACAAATTTACTGTCGATTTGCGTATCCAGATTATTAAAGTGATTCAAGCCCCCTTCTGGCGCTTTTAATACTTTCGGGGTACTCATTTTAGTGAAGGCAACCATGGCTGGTGAACCATCTGCACGATTTTCCTTAAGTGCATAAGCATCAAGGTTCAACTGTAATTTATCCGTGGTGTAATCTGCAGCAATTGAACCCAAAGCTTTTTTATCTTCTTCGCCATCCATATTACGCTCGCCCTGACCATAGACCAGATTGCTACGAACCCCGAATTGTTTTTGCGTACCAAAGCGACGTGATATATCCAGATGACTTTGATAATAACTCTGATCTTCAAAAGTACTGGTGATTCGGGTTAAATCGTCATCTGCACGTTTAGGCGTAATGTTGATCACACCACCCACCCCACCATTAGGTGCCATACCTGCAACCAGAGCATTTGGACCTTTTAAAACAGTGACTCCACCCAACATTTCTGCAGGAGCACGACTGACTGGTGCCATACCATATAAGCCATTCAGTGCAATTTCATCCCCATGCACACCAAAACCACGAATCTGGAAGTTTTCGTATAAATGGCCCTGATTGGTGGTCATACGAATACTGGCATCATTTTTTAACACCTGAGCCACTGTTGATGCCTGCTGCTCTTCAATCAGTTTTTCGGTATAAGCTACGACACTAAAAGGCGTATCAATAATTTTTTGATTCCCCAGAGCTCCCAGCTGAGTATTTTGAGCCAATTTACCCGCGGCATAGCTGGCCGTATCCGCTTCCGCCTGAAGGGTAATAGTTGGCAGCGCGGTATTTGCCTGCACCAGCTGAGTCGCCACCCCACCCAACATAATAAGAGAAATAGAATTGCCTAATATTTTTTTTGAAAAAGCATGCATAAGTAAAAATTTCAGAAGTTTATAAATAAGAATAGTTATTATATGTACAATGATTCTCATTAATTATTGTAAATTTTAATGTAATATTCACTTTATATTAAAAATAAAAATAACAATCTTTCCGATTAGACTTATTGATTTTTATATTAAAAAAACCATATCCACGGGCATGGATATGGTTTAAATATCACTTTTTTTTAATTAAGCCTGCACTTGACCATATTCAGCCATCAGGCTTAAGAAGTCAGTTTCGTTCATAACAGGTACACCCAGTTTTTCCGCTTTTTCCAGTTTAGAACCGGCTTTTTCACCTGCAACCACACATTTGGTCTTGCTTGAAACACTGCCACTGACTCGTGCACCCAGCGCTTGTAACATTTGGGTAGCTTCATCTCGGCCCATCTGACTTAAGGTTCCGGTAATCACCCAGCTTTCGCCATTGAGCGGCTGACGCGTCGGTGCAATCGGTGCATCCCAGTGAATGCCGGCTTCGAGTAAACGGTTCACCACTTCCAGATTATGCGGTGCCTGAAAGAAATCGATAATCCATTCCGCGGTAATATCGCCCACATCCGGAGTTTTCTTCAAGGCTTCAATATCGGCCTGTTGAAGGGCTTCAAAGGTCTGGAAAGTATTGGCCAGCATGCGTGCCGTGGTTTCTCCCACGCCACGAATACCCAAGGCATAAATAAAAGCAGCCAGTGTGGTTTTTTTACTGTTTTCAATGGCATCGAACAGGTTTTGTACCGACTTTTCACCCATTTTATCAATGGTTAAGAGCTGCTCACGATGCTCATGCAAGCAGTAAATATCTGCCACATTTTTCAGCAAGTCGAGGTGCAATAAGGATTCCACCCAGCGATCACCCAGACCTTCAATATCCATGGCTTTACGCGAAACAAAGTGGCGAATGGCTTCAATACGCTGCGCTGCACAATACAACCCACCTGAACAGCGTGCCAAGGCTTCACCTTCCGGCATCACCACTGGGGAATCACAGACTGGACAGTTCTCTGGTAAATGCACTTCAACCAGATCATCCGGGCGGAATTCAGGCCAGACTTTTTCCACTTTGGGAATGACGTCACCGCTGCGGTATACACTGACGGTATCACCAATCCGGACATCCAGGCGGTGAATTTCCCCAATATTATGCAAGGTGACATTGGATACGGTCACCCCACCAACAGCCACAGGGTTTAAACGTGCAACCGGGGTTAAGGTTCCGGTACGTCCTACTTGCCAGTCAATATTTTCCACTGTAGTTAAAGCCGCGACTGCAGGAAACTTATAAGCAGTTGCCCAACGCGGTTCACGGCTTAAAAAGCCCAGCTGTTGTTGCTGTTTCAAGCTATCGACTTTAATGACCATACCATCAATTTCAACATCCAGATCTGGACGTTCTACATTGATTTGTTCATAGGCCTTTTGCACGTCCTGAATATTGTCACAAATAAAATGACGTTCACCCACGGCAAAACCAAACTGCGTCAGCCATTCCAGACTGGCCGACATGGTGCTTTGACCATGATGTGGCTCGCACTGGGCAATACCATAGGCATAAAAGGCCAAAGGACGGGATGCGGCAATGTTCGGATCGAGCTGACGCAGACTGCCCGCCGCGGCATTACGCGGATTGGCAAAAGTCTTTTCACCTTTGGCTTCGTTTTCGGCATTCAGCTTTTCAAAGCCCGCTTTGGGCATTAATACTTCACCACGCACTTCTAACAGAGCTGGAACCGATGCCTGAGCAGAGGAAAGTACTTTCGGCAAATTACGGATAGTTTTGACATTTTGAGTAATCACTTCACCCGTTTCCCCATCACCCCGGGTAACCCCACGTACCAACACACCGTGTTCATACCACAGTGAAATAGCCAGACCATCGAATTTCAATTCCACATCATATTGGATTTTCTGATTTGGCAAACGCTCTTCTACACGGCGGGCAAAGGCAAACAGTTCTTCCTGATTAAAGACATTGCCCAAAGACAACATCGGCACCACATGAGTAATACTCTCAAATTTGGAGAGAGCCTTTCCTCCGACTTTGTTGGTCGGCGTATCGGACTGTACCCATTCTGGATATTGCGCTTCTAAAGCTTTAAGCTGATGAAAGAGTTGATCATATTCACTATCTTCAATGCTGGGTTGATCCATCACATAATACGCATGATTATGCTTGGCTAAAATTTGAATCAATTGACGCATTTGCGCTTTGATAGCTGAATTTTCGGTCATATCTACACCATAAAAAAGGGCGGTCTAGTTCCGCCCTTCACACATATTTGATCTACTCGCTATTATAGAAATCGAGTTGGTCAGTTTCAAATTAAACTTCTGCAGCTTGCCCTGCACGATAATCAATCGCGAAATGACGCCATTGCTCACGTAATTGCGGTGTAAATTCCTGATTGTTCTGATCATACACAGTACCGTCAACTTCACGGGCAATCAGGCGTGAAATGCTGTCCATGGTATCAAAAGCATTTTGTACATCACTATGTGGCAATGCCAGGAAGAAAGCCAAACCTTTCACTTGCTCAGTCGACAAGGTTTCCAGATCAAAACCAGCCGCCCCTTCATCGGTAATTTGTAACACTGAAAATAACAATTTGCTGCCATCTTCACTATAACGATGGAAACAGGCCATTTCGCCAAAACGCAGACCATATTTCAACAAGACTTTTAAGGTTTTTTCACCTGAAAGCACGCGACGTTCTGGATAAATATTTAGGGCAATAAACTCGGCCGCGGTCGATAAAGCACTTTCTTCATCCACACGTTGCTGTTCATGCAGGTGCTCATCCAGAATGCTACTCTCATCTTCAAACTCTGAAATTTCAGCTTTTTCAATGTGACCAAGATTAAGTTCAGCCTCATCTTTATCTTCAGCCTGTTCAGCTTTGGGCGCTGAATCTGCTGGTTGAGCTGCTGCTTTAACTTCAACCTGTTCAGTCGACACAATTGCTGCCGGGATTTCAGTTGCTTGAACCGCATTAGTTGCCGCAGTTTCTGCTTTCAGCTCTGCTGGTTCAGCCTTCACTTCAGCTAGACTCGGTTCAACACGTTCTGCATTTTCAGCTTCTTTGGCACTGTGTAATTGATCACGAACATGGCGAGGAATTACCGGTTGCTGGCTGTCAGTATTTACATGCAGTTCCGAATCGAGTGAAGGCGCTGCATTTGCAGGTTTTTTAAATAATAATCTTAAACCGAATAACATAATGATAACGGCGATAACGATACCAACAATCGTGGTGGCTTCCATATTATGACTCCGCAACTAAACCGTATTCTTTTGCCTGTTCCAAATCGACAGTGACTAATTTTGAGGTGCCCGGTTCCGGCATAGTAACACCTAATAAATCGGTTGCCATCGTCATTGCAACTTTATTATGGGTAATGTAAATGAATTGCACTTGTTCAGAAAGTTCTTTTACCAAATTACAAAACCGACCCACGTTTGCATCATCCAATGGTGCATCAACTTCATCCAGAACACAGAACGGCGCCGGATTTAAACGGAAGATGGCAAACACCAATGCCAATGCTGTTAATGCTTTTTCACCACCAGAAAGTAGTGCCAAGGAACTGTTACGTTTACCCGGTGGTCTGGCCATTAGTTTTACACCCGATTGCCAGTCATCTTCAAGGCTTAAACTCGCTTCCCCACCATTAAATACTTTAGGGAACAGCTCCTGCAGTTCATGATTCACCTGATCAAAGGTATTCATAAACAATTTGCGGGTTTCCTGATCAATACTCTTCATGGCCGCTTGCAACTGCTCGACCGTTTTTTCCAGGTCTTGAATCTGATGGCTCAGCTCTTCAAAGCGTTTCGAGACTTCTTCATATTCTTCTGAAGCTGCCAGATTGACCGCACCGAGTTTTTCAAACTGCTGCTGGGCTTTTTCCAGGCTGTGCTGATGGCTTGCCACATCAATATTCAGCCCGGTAAGCGCTTCACTATTCATTTCTTTCAGCTGCTCAGAATAATGCTGCAGATCGGACTTAGCCGCTTGCCAGGCCAGACGTTTTTCTTCCAGCTGGGTACGCAGCTTTTCATCTTGCTGCTGATGTTGATGGCGCTGCTCGGTTAGGCTTTGCTGTTTTTGCTGAATATTATTCAGTTCAACTTGCCATTCCGACCAGGTTTTTTGCAGTTTTTCCGTGATCTGAGCCTGTTCGCCAAACTGTGATTCTAAAGCCGGTAACTCGAGTTGGACCGGATCAATAAACTTTTTCGCCTGCTCCATTTGCGACAGAATCTGCTGGTACTGTGCTTTCAGGAAGCTGCTGTCTTTGTCTAACAGTTCAATTTGTTGTGTGGTCTGTACCGATTGGCGACGCACCAATTCCAGTTCCTGCTGCACCTGCTGCGCCTGTTGCTGGCTGTCATCCAGCTGCTCGGTTAATGCATCCACCTGAAACTGCATGGTTTTATAGTTCGGCAGGTTTTGCTCCAGCTTGAGATTCAAGGCATGCAGATCAATCTCCAGATCGTCTTTTTGCATGGCATCTTCTTCAAGCTGCTCATCCAGTTGTGCCAGTTGATGTGCCAGCTGTTGCTTTTGTAGCTCAAAGGCCTGTTGGGCGGTTTGAACTTTGGTGATATTGAGCTCGATTTGCTGGGTCGCCTGAATCTCTTTACGTAGTAGTTGCTGATCGGTTTTCAGCTGCTCATCGACGGTTTGCACCTGAGTGCGTAGCTCTGCAACCTGGGTCTGTAACTGACTGTGCTCGGCTTGCTTATCAACCAGTAACTGTTCGATTTCATCCAGACGGATACGATGGCTCAGCGCCCCCTGACCGGCTTGGCTGGCTTCGTCATAGTATAGGCCAATCACCCAGTCTGCCCCGACATGATAACCGTCCAGACTTAACACCGACTGCCCGGCTTTCAACTGGCTTTGCAGCGACAATGCCTGCTGCAAATCAGTGGCTACGGCAACATTTTGCCACAATGAAGACTGCGGCGATTCAATCCAGCTGGCCAGACTTGGACAACCCGACAACTGTATCGATTCGGCCGCGACCTGAGCAGTCAATTGGCGAGCCACACTGTCAGCAAAGTCACTGGCCGATTCCAGCCAATGTGCCGACAGCCATTTGGCCAGAAATTTCTCGATCAATGCTGCATGACTTTTGGCTTCATCACGAAGCGTCAAGACCTGCATCAGCTGCGGTTGGTCGGGCTTGCTTTGTGAACTGACTTTGACCAGCAACTGATTTAAATGTTTTTGTTCAGCCTGTAAAACCTGAATTTCCGCATTCAGCTGATTCAGTGTGCTTTGCTGGGACTGATACTGGATCTGCAAATCATCTAACTGCAACTGGACATCAATAATGCTTTGCTCGCGTTGCAACTGCTGACCCAAAGCCTCTTGCTTGGTCTGCATCAGCTGTTCCATGGCATCCAGCTGACTTTGATTTTGAATCTGCGCAGCTTGCTGTTGCAGGGTTTGCTTTTGCTGTTCAATGCGCAAAATATTTTTCGCCAACTGTTCACTCTGTGCCAGCATCTGCATCTTTTGCTGCTGCTGTTTTTCCACCTGAGTTTTGACTTGTTCAAACTGCTGCAAAACTTGCTGTTGCTGCGCTTTTAAGTCTGTGAGACCCTGACTTTTTTGCTGATTATTGCTTTCTTGTTGTTGTAGTTGTTCACTCTGAACTTCATTTTGTTCCTGCAAACTTTCCAGTTGCAGTTCAATCAGTTGCATACGCTCTTTGGTCTGCGCCTTTTGCTGTTCAAGCTGGGCCAAAGTCGCGGTATTTTGCTGGAACAAGGACTGTTTTTGTTCCAGCGTCATTTTCAGTTCAGCCAGTTTCTTTTCGGCCTGCTGCCATTCGGTTTGCAGCGGTGTGGACTGTTGAATCAGGCGTTGAAACAACTCGCTGGTGGCGGTCAAATCATGTTCCAAAGTGGTCAATTCGGAACGCACCAACTTGAAGTGATCGCCCAAATCGTTCATTTGCACTGTATATTCTTGCTGCAAGCGACTGCTTTGCTCACACTGGAAAGACAGCACTTCAATTTTAATGGTGCGAATCTGGGTTTCCAGTTCTTTATACTGAATTGCAGTTTCCGCCTGACGTTTCAGGGTTTTCAGCTGCGATTTCAGCTCAGAGGCAATATCTTCCAAACGCGATAAATTTTGCGTAGTGTGGTCCAAGTGCAGCATGGTTTCACGGCGCCGTGCCTGATAACGTGAAACGCCGGCTGCTTCTTCAATAAACACCCGCATTTCTTCAGGTTTGGCATCCACCAGACGGTTGATCATGCCCTGTTCAATAATCGCGTATGAACGTGGACCTAGACCGGTGCCCAGGAAAATATCAGTAATGTCACGACGACGACATTTGGTGCCATTCAAAAAATATTCGGATTTGCCATCGCGATTGACCTGACGACGTACCGCCAGTTCATTATAGGCATTATAAGCGCCACCCAGCTTGCCATAGGTATTGTCAAAACGCAGTTCGACACTGGCCACGCCCACCGGTTTACGTTTTGCCGTGCCGGTAAAAATCACGTCCTGCATGCTGCCACCACGCAGCTGGCGCGCACTGGATTCCCCCATGACCCAACGTATGGCATCAATCACATTCGATTTACCACAACCATTGGGTCCAACCACAGCGGTACGATTCGCCTTGAAATGTAAAGTCGTACTATCGGCAAAAGATTTGAAGCCGGAAAGTTTTAAGCTGCTTAAACGCATAATGTCCTGATCAACGTCGTGAACGTCTTGCCCATGCAAGTTCGATTTGTTTCATCCGTGTTAGTGATTCCAACACAAGGTTACGCAAGTGTCGACAAAAATCATCCATAAATAAAGTAGCTTGTTGTGATTTTCGGATCAAAACAGCATCAGTCACCAATTTAAATAATTCAAATGATTCCTGAAGCTCGCGACGGGAGATATTCAAGGTTAAAAAATAGCTGCGGCGCAGTGAAGGTAACAGCTCTTGATAAACCTTCATCAAGTAAGGATTACCCACCATTTCATGCTGGCGAGCCAAACCCTGAAAGATTAAGTCATAGAATTTTTCGGTATGTCCCTGACGCGTTTCTTCATGCAATTGCTCCAATAAAGCCTGAATCCGTTCTGCTTCATGGCTACGCCAGGTTTCTGCCATCCGGTGCACAATCTGCCCGGTCAGCAAGGCACACATCTCAAACAAGGCCCGTACCTGCTGGGCCGACATTTCCGAGACAATGGCACCACGGCGGGGGTAAATTTCGATCAGCTGGGTACGTTCCAGCAACAGCAGCGCTTCACGCACCGAACCACGGCTGACATCCAGCTCAGATGAAATCCGCAATTCCTGAATGCGTTCACCTTCGACCAGTTCACCGCGAATGATCTGCTCACTAATATGCTTGGCAATCTGTTCGGACAAACTGTCCTTTTCTTGTTCTTGCATACTGTTCCTATCTTGTTTTTATAAGATACAATCAAAAGCTTGTAGATACATCTGACTGTTACTTGCTTTTTTACTTAATTTTAACTGCAAAAAGAATGACATTGTCAGACAGTTTTTAAGTCGGTAAGGCCAATCTCATTTTTGATAAGCGAACCGGATAAAATCACCCTGTTTTAGGGAATTGTGTATCCTGCTCTCTCTTCCATCATAAGTGATTCATTTTAATTATGAAATACTATTGATTTCTACTGGCTGGTATTTGGTGTAACTACCGGATGCAACAGGCGCTGGCGTGAATAGCGGTACCAGCTCACCCCTGTTTCATACATTTTGAATGGCTTGGTAAACATTAAAAATAGGTGGAAAAACCTTGATAAATAAAATATATCCCCACGACTGACAATAGACAGGCAAAGCATCTTTTCAGCATGGCTGGCGATAATTTATGCGCGACTTTAGCGCCTAATTTGGCAGTCATAAAGCTCATGATACTAATCCCAATAAAGGCATAAATATGCACATAGCCAATACTATGCGGTATTTCAGCTTCCGTATTGGAACCAAACCACATAAAACCTAAAGCACCAGCAATTGCAATCGGTAATCCACCTGCAGCTGAAGTTGCCACCGCTTTCTGAATCACCACGCCATGACGGCTTAGATACGGCACCGTCAGACTGCCCCCACCAATACCAAAAATCGCTGAGGCCACCCCAATGCCCGCACCCGCCAGAATTTGCATGCCTTTGGACGGTAGATGATGCTCAGGATTCACTGGCTTGCTGGCACCATTAAACATGGTATAGGCCACCCAGACCGCAAAGAAGCCAATCACCAGCTGTAAGCCTTGACCGGACATATAGTCCGCCACACCCGCCCCTAAAAAAGCCCCTAATGCCAGACCGGGCGCCAGATTACGAAACACATTCCACATCACCGCGCCTCTTTTATGATGTGCGCTCACTGAACTGATGGAAGTGACAATAATAGTGGCCAAAGAAGTCCCCACAGCCAGATGCATAATCACTGCAGGATCATAATGTAACTGGGTAAATACGATATACAGAATCGGGACAATAATCAGACCGCCACCAACCCCAAACAGCCCGGCAGCAAAACCCGCCATTGCACCAATCAATAAATATATGATTAACTCCATTATTCACATTCCACTATTGCTTAGATTTAAATGGATTTAGAGACCCGACAACTGCAAAAAATCCTCGATGATGCGCATCAGCTTCCTGAAGTGTTGATACTCAAACCGGTCACCACCTCAACCAATGATGATGTGCGTGAAATTGCGCTCAAAGGTGTGCAGAGCATTCTGGTCTGTAGTACCCGGCAAACTCAAGGTCGTGGACAGCGTCAACGACAGTGGGTATCCCCTGAAGGCAACATCTATTTAAGCACATTGCTGAATACCCGAACAGCTATTGACGGGCGGCTTGCACTTGAAATTGCATTAAATATTCTGCAAATGCCGAGTTTGCAAGATCTAGATTTGCAAGTGAAATGGCCGAATGACCTGTATAGCCGTCAGGGTAAATGGGGCGGCATTCTGGTCGAACCGATTTCTACCCATCAGGTGATTGTCGGAGTTGGTCTCAATCTGGCACCAATTCCCAAAGAACAGATTGACCAGCATGCCACCTCACTCCGTGAATTAGGATTACAGGATATTTCCCGTATTCAGCTGATTGCGGAATTGTATATGGCCATTCAACAAGCCAGCGCATGGTTTGATCATGATTGTCATAATCTGGCAGCACGTTTTAATCACTATGCTGCTTTTAAAAATCAAGCCGTTGAATTTGAACATCATTCAGGGCTATGCTCGGGGATCTTTGCAGGCATTCAGGATGACGGTTCGGTTCGCATTGAAACCCCTGAAGGTGTGCAACAGTTTTATCAGGGCCGCTTGCGTCTTTTAGCCGCATCTGCGTAGAGAAATACCATGAAGAATCTATGGCTGGATATAGGCAATACCCGTCTTAAATACTGGATTACCGAGAATCATCAGGTGATTGAACATGCAGCTGAACTGCATTTGCAATCGCCTGCCGAACTGCTGCTCGGTCTGATTCAGCATTTTAAAGGTTTAGAGCTGAATCAGGTGGGTGTGTCTTCGGTTCAGGACAAAAAAAACAATGAGCGCATCCAGAAAATTCTCAAGTTTTTAAATGTACCAGTGACTTTTGCCAAAGTGCATGCTGAATATAAAGGCTTACGCTGCGCCTATGAAGATACCAGCAAGTTCGGGATTGACCGTTGGCTGCAAATGCTCGCTGTGGTCAACAATCCTGAGCAAAAATACTGTGTGATCAGTTGTGGTACGGCGCTGACCATCGATTTAACGGATGGTTTACAGCATTTAGGCGGTTATATTTTGCCAAACCTGTATTTGCAGCGCGATTCCCTGATTCAAAATACCAAAGGTATTAAAATTCCGGATGCCTCCTTTGATGAGCTCACCCCGGGCCGCAATACCATTGATGCAGTGCATCATGGCATTCTACTCAGTCTGGTCAGTACCATAGAAAAGGTATTAAACAAGTATCCGAGCCAGCTGATTTTAACTGGCGGCGATGCCCCCTTATTTGCCAAATATCTTGCACAGTATCAGCCTGTGATTGAGCCTGATCTGCTGCTCAAAGGTCTGCAAAATTACATTTATTCTTTGGCTGAAGCCTGATTTTAAAGTATAGGATTTAGCGAATCAGATAAGGCTGGATCACCTGCCAGACTTCAGGCAATTCGGTACAGCCTTCAGAATCAATAAAATGCCCCTGATGCCGGGCTGCAACTAGTTCGGCATCCAGACTTTTAGCCTGTTCAATACTGAACTTGGGCAGCACATGATTATCCCCTTCTGAATAAATCACCACCCGATGCTGAATCTGACGTTTGAGCAATTCAAAATCTATTCGGGCTGCATCAATAAAAGGATTAACCTCATCCAAGCGTCCTAAACGGCCATTAAAACCGGCAATCAAAACCAGTTGTCGTATAGGCTGTGTTTTTAACTGCCGGGATAAATAATGCAGTGCCGCAATACAACCCAAGCTATGTGCAATCACAATACTGTTTTCATCCAGATGCCCCGCCTGTCCTGTGATTTGTGATTCCCACACGGATAACTTGGGACGCGGTGAAGGATCCAGACGCAAGATTTTCAAACTAAAATACTCTTGATCCGCAAGCTGTTGAAACCACGGATACCAGTTTTCTTCCGGGCTGGCGGTATAACCATGTATCACCATCACTTGAGCCATTGTTATTTTTCCATCTGTTTTAGCCATTTGAGTGTGCAATACATTCAGGCGCAATCTGATGATTGAATTGTTAGTTATTTTATAAACTGAGTTGCTCAGATAAAGTAAATTGCAGAGATTTTCCTCTGCAATTTGTTAGATGATGTTCTAATTTTTACATAGATAATCAATGCACTAATAAGGGATGCAGCACATCCCACACCTCTTTACATTCCTCAAAACCATCACTACGCATAAAATGCCCGGCATGATTCACTTCCTGCATTTGAGCATTAATGTAATGCCCCAATAGCACAGCTTTAGGCGGGGACACATAAGGATCATCACAGGAAAAAAATAAAACCCGGGTCGCAATCTGTTTTTGCAAAATGGCCATGTCCAATTTGGCCTGCCGAATAAAACCGTCCAATTCTGGTAATGCGGTTAATTTATCCTTAAAACCGGCCACCAGAATCAGCCCTTTAATCTGTTTTTCACTGAGCGCCTTGGTGAGAAAATGTAGACTGGCCAAGCAGCCTAGACTATGTGCCACAACAATACTGTCTTGATCTAATTGTGGCATTTGCAACCCTAAAGCATGTTGCCAGTTTTGAAAATTTGGGGTATTGGCATCAGGTAAGATCAGTCGTCTTGCCACATGACCTGAATGCTGGATTTGCTGGCCCAGCCATGGAAACCAATGATCATTAGGAGATGCCTGATCACCATGAACGATATAAACTTTCTTTTGAAATTGTGACATAGCTGTTCTTCTTATTATAGATTGTAAAATGGTTCATCTTTATTCAATCATCATATGTCGATTAGAGGAAAAAAATCCAGCCTCTTCATCACAAAATAGGCTGGATTTATTCGAAAGTCTTTCTAACAATAGCTCTGCTATAAACATTTTCAGTTCATGCTCAGCCATGCGTCTAAAAGCTTATTTTTTTGCCGCGACAATCTTCTGGGTAGAAAACTCTGCGACTTGCTCCAACACGTTTGACACCAGTGGCTCCAGTGCTGTTCCTTTAATACCTACAGCACCACCCGCACCGGCAAGGTCATTAAAACTCACCCCATAACTACGATTCTGGCCATTATCCGAGAAGGTTTGTGAACCTAAAACTCGACCGTTTTCAACATCTAGAATTTTAATGTCCAGACTTAGATCAGCCGATTTACTGGTTTGTTTCATACTACCTAAAACTGGAACAAAGTTAGGAATATAACCACCAGCAATATCTTTCTTCTTGGTGCTTACCGCAATAGAAGTCACAGCACCAGTAATCACATATTTCGCAGGTGTCAATTTTAAGGTTTTTCCAGCCAGCGCCATTTCAGATTTTAAGGTCTCCAGTGCTTCACGGTCTTGAATATCAAAGCAGCCAGTTGCCTGTAGACGGGAAGTTAACAGACTGGATAAGCTTTTTTCTGCACCCGGAAAAGTATTTGAAGATTCCCCCGAGGCCATTTGTGCAAGCTGTGCCAGACCCGACATTGGATTGTTCACTGCGCCAGTTGCATTTTGACAACCCGCAGCCTTACAGGTTAAATCATTCACCAAAACCGTGGCAACAGGTTGAGTGCACTCAGCCGCATAGGCGCCTGTGGTTAAAAGAAATGCTCCGATTGCAACTAGCAATTTATTTTGCTTATTCATTATTTACCCTCTTTAAAAAAATATATTCGTCAAAACCACTGGACGAAAAAATCTATTTATACCTGAAAGTGATATTTTTGTCTTGGACAATTAACTATTAATTAATAGTAAAAGTAAATTTTTATAAATAGTTATGAACAAGATAAATATACTTTTTATTTTAAAACTGACTTCAAAACATTTAAATCTGCAATAAAAAAGGCGCAGGATGCGCCTTCTTCGGATTGATCAGTAAAGCTCAATCTTATTTATCTTTATTACCAAATAGTGGGCCCATACCGCCGCCACCGCCAAATTGTTTTTGCATATTGCCCAATGAACGCATCATTTTTGCCATACCTGACGGATTGGCAAATTTCTTCATCATTTTCGCCATTTGTGCATGTTGCTTAATCAGTTTATTCACTTCAGAAACATCCATACCACAACCTGCGGCAATACGTTTTTTACGGCTTGGGTTCATCAAATCCGGATTGCGACGTTCTTTAATGGTCATCGACTGAATAATCGCTTCCATCTTTTTCACTTGCTTTTCAGGATTCGCTTGGGCAATCGCATCTTGAATGCCGGCATTACTCATGCCAGGCAATTTGTCCAGAAAGCCCATCATGCCGCCCATTTTGTTCATCTGTTCAAATTGCATCAGCATATCTTCAAAGTTGAAGCTGCCGCCTTTTTGCAATTTTTTCGCCATTTTTTCGGCTTTTTCTTTGTCAATTTTACGTTCAACTTCTTCGACTAAAGAAAGCACGTCACCCATGCCGAGAATACGCTGTGCAATACGCTCAGGATGGAATGGCTCTAGGGCATCGAGTTTTTCACCCATACCCAAGAATTTAATTGGCTTACCCGTAATCGCACGGACAGAAAGCGCTGCACCACCGCGTGCATCACCATCAGTTTTGGTTAGGATCACACCGGTTAATGGAAGCGCGTCATTAAAGGCTTTCGCTGTATTTGCCGCATCCTGACCGGTCATGGCATCGACCACGAACAGAGTTTCGGTTGGTTTGATGGCAGCGTGAAGTTCTTTAATTTCGTCCATCATTTCGTCGTCTACATGTAGACGACCTGCAGTATCGACAATCAATACATCAGCAAATTGAATTTTTGCTTGTTCAATTGCACGATTGGCAATGGTAATTGGCTTTTCGTCTGCGCTTGATTCAAAGAAAATTGCACCAACTTCACCGGCTACTGTTTGTAGCTGTTTGATTGCTGCTGGACGGTATACATCGGCAGAAACCATGGCCACTTTTTTCTTTTGACGTTCTTGTAAGAAACGTGCAAGTTTTGCCGCAGTGGTGGTTTTACCCGCACCTTGCAAACCTGCAAGCAATACAACTACGGGTGGTTTGGCTGCAAGGTCAAGGCTTTCATTGGCCTCACCCATCATTTTGGTGAGTTCGTCATGGACAATTTTGACGAACGCTTGGCCCGGTGATAACTGAGTCATCACTTCCTGGCCCAATGCCTCTTCCTTAACTTTCGCGATAAACTCACGAGTTACAGGTAACGCCACATCGGCTTCAAGAAGTGCCATACGTACTTCACGTAACGTATCTTTAATATTGTCTTCGGTTAGCTGCCCTGAGCCAGTAACATTTCTTAAACTCTGCGTGAGTCGTTCTGTTAAGGTATCAAACATTGCAAATTCCGCTTAAAATAGCCGTGAGCAAAAAATTGTTTCTTAAAATAGAAAATTTATGCATAGAATGCTATAGGATACTGTAGTTCGCATCGAATTTATATAAATGAATATTCATCATCCTGAAAAAGGTTTGACATGATTAGCCTGCCCTTGGTTTACACGATCCTAGCATTAGTCGCTTATACCTCCTCTTTTTGGTATCTGTTTATCCACTTAATGTCAAAACGTGATCCAAACCATTGGTTTATTGGGCTATTGCTCGGTTTAGGTCTGCTTCTACACGGAGCTGTGCTATATAACGACATGCTGACTCCTTTAGGCATCAATTATGATGTATTTGTGTTGATGTCCTTTACTTCTGGCCTGATGTTGCTGCTCAGCCTGCTGTTTAGTACCTTCCGCCCGATTCTGGCCCTGAACTTACTCGGCATACCCGTAGCTGCAACCGGCCTGATTTTAGGTTTTGCCTTAAGCAAACAGAATCAGATCATTGAACAGCATTCTTTGGGTTTAGATATTCACATTATTTTGTCTTTATCGGCCTATGCGGTTCTGTTGATGGCGACCATTCAGGCAGTGATTTTGTGGTTTCAGAACCGTGAATTAAAGAATAAAACCAAAAGACTGTGGGTTAATTTACTGCCTTCATTTCAGGCGATGGAATCGTTGTTATTTGATTTAATCATTACTGGTTTTATCTTGCTGACTTTAGCGCTTGGTTTTGGTTTCTTTACCATTGAAGATTTCTTTGCCCAGCACTTAGCCCATAAAACAGCATTTAGCATTATTTCCTGGTTTGTTTATGGATCACTTTTAATTGGCCATTACCAGTTTGGCTGGCGAGGTCAAAAAGCCATTCGCTTTACTTTGATTGGTTTTTTCTTATTGGCAGTGGGTTTTATTGGTTCCAAGTTTGTACTGGAAATGGTTTTGGGTAAGTAATACTCTTGTGTTCAGTTTGTCTAATTAAAAACATGGAACAATGATTAAACATTAAGCGTGGAACGTAAAAATAAAGACGTTGTCGCCCTGCCACCCTAAAAATCAGAGTGGTAGGACTTAATACAATGATATCAAAAGAGAAATATCTAGTATTTCGTATAAGGTGTATTATATTAATTTCAGGAAAACTTACAAATACCAATACTTAGCAAAATATATTGTATCTTTAGCCTAAAGAAATTATTTTTTTAAAACTATACTTATCAACATACACAGCCAATGGCCTCCAAATTTCTGAGTAGTTATCAATTAATGTATTTTCGTTTGCAATTTCTTTAGCTTTCTTATGATTAGGTATTAAGCCCCATTGATTTATAGAACTAGGGGAAAGAATTTCAAATGAACTATCTTTTTTAATAATTGGATATATTCCAAACAAAAAAGCAGGTTCTGTAAACTTATTTACAGTCCATCCTATCAAAATCATATCGCTCAATAATAATGCTGAATCCCACTGGTCTTCAAAAAATAATGGCAAATCTTGGAAATAACTATCATCCGCCGCTATTAAATAAGAAATACGATTAGTTTTATTTAGTTCAGTATAAAAATCTCGGTTTTTTACTACAAATTGATATCCATATTTAACATCTTGTCCTGAGGTATTCAAAAGATATGGACTAAAACTATCTAAAAAAAATTCATCATCGACTTCAGTTAATAACTCTGGAATCATCCAAAAATTTTCTAAAAATTTGAACGGCCCATCAACTATTGCAATATGGTGTGGTTTTAACATTCTGGAATCCTATGGATAGAATGAAGGATGACCTTTAGCATTTTGTATCACAATTCAATCAATATAGCCTCAAGCTATTTAACACAAAATCCCTTATACGAAATCTAAATCTTAAAGCCTATCTCACACTACAATATTTCCAAGCCCTTTTCCTAGACAACCCAAAGAAAAAAACGTATAACACCGTTTTTCAAATTTAACGGGTAAACATCACTGTGAAACTCATCCTTGCACCCATGGAAGGCTTAACCGACCCCATTATGCGTGATGTACTCACGTCTGTGGGCAGCTTTGACTGGTGTGTAACCGAGTTTATCCGTGTGACCAATTCAGTCCTACCCGATCATATTTACTATCAATATTGCCCAGAATTACTCAATGGCGGCAAAACAGCATCAGGTACACCTGTACACGTGCAGTTCTTAGGCAATGATCCTGAAATGCTGGCAGCCAACGCCATTCGTGTAGTAGAGCTGGGTGCTCCTGTGATTGATATGAATTTTGGCTGTCCGGCAAAAACTGTTAACCGTCACCGTGGCGGTTCTGTACTGCTAGATGAGCCTGAAGTCGTCCACATGCTGGTCAAAGCTGTTCGAGATGCTGTACCTGCACATATTCCAGTGTCTGCCAAAATGCGTCTGGGTTACATGGATAGAAACTTCACCATGGAAAATGCCCATGCCATTGAAGATGCTGGTGCTTCATGGGTCACTGTACATGCACGAACCAAAGCCGATGGCTATACCCCACCCGCATTTTGGGATCAGTTGGCCCCTATTCGGGAAGCATTAAAAATCAATGTCATCGCCAATGGTGAAATCTGGACCAATGCGGATGCCAAGCAATGCCAACTTGAATCTGGCTGTGAAGATTTAATGATTGGTCGGGCGGCTGTAACCACCCCCGATATCACTCAATGTATCCGTCAAAATACCGATGAGCCAATCATCACCTGGAATGAATTATTAGCTTTGCAAATTCGTTTCCTGAACGGCACCTATAAAAAAGAAATGAATATGGTGGGCCGTTATAAACAATGGCTCGGTATGATGTCCAAACATTATCCTGAAGCCAAAGCATTGTGGGATGAGGTCAAACGGATTAAAGCCTTGACTGAAATCATTGAAAATTTAAATGTTTCCAAGCATTAAAGTAAAAAGCCTTTGAATGTTCAAAGGCTTTTTATCTAGCTTTTCACTTTAGCTCATTTCTTTACGCTGTTTTAAATTTTCCACATGCATTCGATTGGTTTTCCATGATTTTTCCAAAACTTCTTTTTCAATACGCAGTTTGATACGTTTCAGCTTCATGGCAGGAATGACTTCATCCTGAAACCCTTTGACATAATCTACCCATGCCGCGCCACGAAATACATTATCTGGCATGGCCGTTTTAAATTCACTTTCTGGCATAAACACAATCACCGAATGCAGATATTGCGGCTCAATAATATCGGACAATACATCTTGCAGCACTTTCATGTGCTTATAATTTTGATGCAATGGATTTTGAAATTTATAGCTGTTTTTATAAATCTTTTGCGTCCACATTTTTTGGCGTTCACCGCCAAAAATCCAGCCGGTATAATTTTTGGTTTCAATCACAAAAATCCCAAAGGGGCTGAGCAGAATATGGTCAATTTGCGTCGTCCCCGATTGTTCATCGGGCAGAGTACAATCATTTAATAGAATATAGTGAGGGGCTTTTAAATACAGTTTGACATGTACAGCTACCGCTAATTCCCCAACTTTTCCCTTTAGATAAGGCTTAAAAATTTTAAATAATAAAGCACCGATAAAAAATAAAGGCAGCCACCAAAGATTCGATACCGCAAGTCCCAAAATTTGATCCAAAATATCCCCCTGATATTTAAATCATTTATTTATATTCTTATAATATCATTGATTTTTTTCAATTTTTAACAAAATCTCTTTATTCTCCAGTCCACCAGCAAAACCGACCAATTTACCATTGGCTCCGACTACACGGTGACACGGCGCAATAATGGAAATTGGATTTTTACCATTGGCTGCACCCACAGCACGAACCGCTTTGACATTACCCACTTGCTCGGCAATGTCACGATAACTGCGGGTTTCCCCAAATGGAATAGTCAGCAAGGCTTGCCAGACTTTCTTCTGAAATTCAGTGCCTTCAAAATCTAAAGGCAAATCAAATTGCTGCCGTTTTCCAGCAAAATATTCAGTTAACTGCTTTTGGGTTTCCAATAAAATTGGATGATACGTCTGTTCAATCAGTTCGGCTAAACGGACGCGTTTGGGATTTTCATTTTCCCAGAGTACTGCCACCAAAGCCGTGTCATTCGCCACCAATTTTAAGCTGCCTACAGGAGAAGCCATTTCCATAAATGCCAGTTTCATTGTCTACTCCTGCAGTAAAATAAATGATCCAGATTTTATGATGATGACAGTTTCATCAACACTAATCCAGAAATAATCAGTACAGCTGCCAGCATGCGCATGGCCGATGCTGGCTCACCTAAAATAAACACCCCGACCAGAAAAGAACCGACTGCGCCAATCCCGGTCCAGATGGTATAAGCTGTCCCCAGTGGCAAAGTCCGCATGGCATAAGCCAACAGGCCAAAGCTTAAAATCATAAAAACAAGAGTAATAATACTCGGGGTCAGACGTGTAAAACCTTCTGAAAGTTTCATGGCATACGCCCAGACAATTTCAAAAATTCCGGCTAAAACTAGAACTACCCAAGCCATGACGACTATGCTCCATTTGATTAGAGTCAGGTCGTCCTGACGAATTTTCTTGATGCACATAGCAATGCCATGACAACAAGGGAGGTCGTTCCTCCTGAAATTACTTAGATAATTATATAAATAATCGCGCTAAACAGGTGCGAATTTTACATTTTTTGACCAATTGAGCACCCTAAAAGCTCAAACCAGAACTTAAATAAGATCTCAAATGAAAATACGACTGGCCTTAACCAGTCGTTTTTTGAATCAGCTGATGGCATTAAAATTTAAAACGAATCCCGGCACCATACAGCCATTCGTGTTCACTAGAGGTTTGGCTTTGCCAAGCCGTCTGCTCTTGACCTTGCGTATATCCATAAGCAACATCAACAAAAGGCATGACCTTTTTATTGATTTCATACCGCGTTTCCAGGCCCAATTGTGCCGTACTTAAACCGGTTTTCTGAGCATAGCTGGAGTCATCACTCAACACCACATTCAAGTCTAGATAGGGCTTAACAATCAATTTTTGCGTCAACAGCACATCACGCTCAGTTTCCAGACTCAAAGACGTCTGATGGTCCTGCCCGACATATAAATAGGCATTGGTTTCAAAGAAATACGGAGCCAATCCATGCACACCAATCACGGCATCAACTTGATCCTGATCGACTTCCCGATTCTGGTCATTGCGATAGCGTAAACCGGCCTGCACATCCCAAAAATCGGCCACATTACGGCTGTATAACACTTTGGCATCGTACTCGGCTTGCTGTGATTCAGCCTGATCGGCATGGACTTTGATAAAAATCTTGTTTTCATCTGTGCCAATGCGGGTTTCCAGTTCCGACTTTAGAACCCCGTCGCCATCGTTATTGCGCAACCAGCGACTTTCAAGCGTGGTCTGCTGATAAATCTGCCCGCCATGCTCGTTAATATGTTCGGCAGTGGCTGCATCATTCGCGTTGGTATTTTCATACGCTACAAATGGCGCTGCTTTGGCTTCCACCGGTACTTGAGCTACCGTCGACATGACATAATGCTGTGAATGATTGACTGGAATTTCATCCTGTTGTGGCGTCTGCGTTTCTGGCATCAACATGGCATGATGACTTTCATGGGCAAAACTTTGTCCAGATAACAGCAGCAATGAGGCACTCAATGTGCTCATTGCAAAGAGATTAATGATGCGCATGTGAACCTCCTTGCTGAACGTGAGCTGAAGTCTCAGGTGTTGCTACTGTTTTATTTTCATCGACATTGGCCACCACCAGTTTGCTCATCATGCCGGATGACATGTGATACAGCAGATGGCAATGAATCGCCCATTCTCCCAGTTCATCCGCTGTCAGCATCGCAGTCACGGTTTTACCCGGCGGCACAATCAGGGTGTGTTTATTCGGCATATTGGCGCTACTTTGGCCATTTTGCAGCTGCATAAACATGCCATGCAGATGCATCGGATGTGCCATCATGCTGTCATTAATAAATTTCAGCCGGATACGTTCACCATATTTCACCTGTAGCGGTTCAACCTCGGTAAATTTCTTACCATTGATGGTCCAGATATAGCGCTCCATGGTGCCGCCCAAACGCACTTCCAGTTCACGTTCTGCCGGACGGGTATCGGGCTGAGGAGTTAATGATTTCAAATCGCTATATTGCAGTGCCTTATGCCCTGCAGGTGTGGATGCATTGGCCCAACCATAAACCACTTGATCCTTGTCAACTGAGTATGGTTGTTCTGTACGATGCGCCGCATGGCTTTGTTCATGCTGTGGCTCAGTCTCTGACTGTGCTGGCTGAGTGGCATGTTGCGAATGCTGCTGCATCGCAGCATGATTCATTTGAGTATGATCTTTTGTAGACACGTCATGCTGCATCGATGAATGATCCATTGACGAGTGATCCATCATTGGATGCTGCATTGAGCTTACACCACTTTGATCCGCACTGCCGTGATTTTCATGGTCTTGATTGGTGGTGCTTGGATGATCATCCATCTGGGCGTGAATCATATTCGCATGATCACCGGATGCCGAAGCATGTCCCATATCTTCCATGGTGAGTAATGCACGTGGACGGGCTTGTGGCTGATGAATCCCCTGCGTCATTGCAGTCAGCTCATTGTGCAATGACCCAATGGCAAAACCGCTGCGGTCAATCGACTCGGCTTCAATCTGATAATGATTGGCTTTAGGCTCCACAATCACATCATAGGTTTCTGCATTGCCGATCCGAAATTCATCCACAGGAACCGGTTGTACCGGCTGGCCATCAGCACTGACCACCGTCATTTTCAACTCTGGAATACGCACATCATAGAAGGTCATGGCGGATGCATTGATAAAGCGTAAACGCACTTTCTCATTCGGCTTAAACATGCCAGTCCAGTTTTGTTCCGGTGTTTTGCCATTGATCAGGAAGGTATAACCGGTGACATCGGATAAATCGGTTTTCAGCATGCGCATTTGATTCCACATGCCACGATCTTGCCAGGTATTTTTCAGTCCATCACGTTTCACCTGCTTCATGACATCAACCAAGGTTTCACGCTGATTTTGATAATACTCTGCTGACTTTTTCAGATTTTTCATGATCTGATCACTGCTGGACTGATGAAAATCGGACAGCATCACCACATAATCACGATCAGCCTGTTCATGCGCTGCTAGCGGCTTTTTCCCTTTGGGATAAATCACCAAAGCACCATATAAACCGTCCTGCTCCTGTCCTTTGGAATGCGCGTGATACCAGTAAGTACCGTTTTGGCGAACCTTGAAACGGTAGACAAAATCGCTTTGCGGTTTAATGCCTTTAAACTGGTTAAAACCTGGCACCCCATCCATCAGTCCAGGCAGTAACAAACCATGCCAGTGAATGGAGCTATCCTTGTTTTTCAGATTGTTATGCACATGAATCACGGCATCGTCACCTTCTTCAAATTCCAGAAGAGGTGCAGGAAAGTGACCATTTACGGTAATCCGTTTTAAGGGCTTGCCAGTTACATTGACCATCTGTTCATCAATGTTGAGATGATATTCCTTGACCGCGGCAAATGCCCACGACGATGACACTAGACACACCCCGATCACGAGGCTTTGACTTAATTTAATAGACATGACTTAACCTATAATTTAAAAATAAAAAATTTTTTTAAATCACGGTCAAGCTTTGGGGGGACGTAAAATCTGCTGCCAGAACCCGCTTAAATGCTGGGCGGTATAATCAAAATTGAGCACTGGATGCGCTTGAATAGCTTCTATCTGCACAAGATCAGGTGTTTGTGAATCTAGCCAGATACTTAAACTCTGGCAGTGTAACTGCAGACAATCATTACAACTCAAATGCTGTTTATGATCCGTCATGTGCTGATGACAATCCTGATCCTGCTGCAGCACAGTCACATGTTCAACCGAATGATACTGGCCCATTAAGGACTCTTTACTGTCCTGATGGCAATCCGGCATTTCACTGGCTGCGGCTTGCTGATGATCCATCACTATGGCGCGCATCATTTGCTGATGCATTGGCTGTTCTGATGCCAAGACAGCATTACTCCACCCGATGGCAAAAACCATCAGGAACACAAACCAAGCCTGTTTGCGTAATGCAGTCAGCACAAAATTGTCCTTTCGCCTATCCACAAAAAAGAAATAAAAGATAAATCATTGTATTTTGATTTCAGTTTAACAGCATAAACAAGATCAGAGTTATACACAATTTTTAAATTTATGCAGAACAGTGCATATTTTGCCAACATCATGGCAACTTAAACAATAAAGTTATTTTTTAATCAGCTTTATTTTTAAGCATAGATGAATAAACCATCATATTTTTTAGTAGCTTAACAATGTAAAAAAGGACTCATTTGAGTCCTTTTTATACATTTAATGTCTAATTATTAAACTATTGATCTACAATTGTTTATAAACTAATCAAGTTATCCATACAGTTATCTACACAGATATCCATATGGTTATCCATAAAGTTATCCACAACTTAGCAATAATTAATTATAGATTATTAGAGATTAACTGAACCGACTTTTGCCAATTCTGAACGCATTTCTTCAATCACAGCTTTATAATCCGGCTTGCCAAAAATAGCAGAACCTGCCACAAACATATCCGCACCCGCTGCTGCAATTTCGCGAATATTGGCTGGTGTCACGCCACCGTCAACTTCCAAACGGATATCACGGCCTGAAGCATCAATAATTTTACGAGCATGACGCAGTTTATCTAAAGTGCCTGGAATGAACTTTTGACCACCAAAGCCCGGGTTCACGCTCATCAATAACACCTGATCGACTTTATCCAAAACATAGTCCAGATAATGCAATGGCGTTGCCGGGTTAAATACCAAACCGGCTTTAGCACCACCCGATTTAATTAACTGTAAAGAACGGTCAATGTGCTGGGTCGCTTCAGGATGGAACGTGATAATGTCTGCACCTGCTTCCAGAAAATCACCAATCATGCGGTCGACCGGTGAAACCATCAAATGCACATCAATCGGCGCCTGAATGCCATATTTTTTTAATGCCTTGCACACGCCTGCACCAAAAGTCAGGTTCGGTACGTAATGGTTATCCATCACGTCAAAATGTACGACATCTGCCCCTGCAGCAAGTACATTTTCGACTTCTTCACCTAAACGGGCGAAGTCAGCAGATAAAATTGAGGGTGCAATTAAATAGGGCTTGGACATGGAAAACCTGGCTGTGTATTCAAATCGATTTTTCTTATTATAACAAATTGCATCTGGCTACTGTGGCTCAATCCGCATCCGTTCAAATTTATTCAGCATTGCAGATTTGCAATGTTGCGTTGCATTTTTTCACTTTTGTTGTTTGTTCATTCTGTTATTTTAGGATGACACCCCAAGGTAAATGAGAATGAAAAGCAATACAGAAATTCATACAGCTGATGCAGCACGCATTGCCAAACGTTTACTCAACCACTGGAAACATAAATTTGAAGTGGCTGAAACAGAAGGCCATTTCAGTATTTTTATGCCCGATGCAACCGTGAAGCTGATCCCACAATCCGAAGTATTACAGGTATCAATTGATAGTCCATTAGAAGACTTGAGCAGACTGGAAAAAGTGGTGCTGGATCATTTAAGCCGCATGGCCCAACAAGAATTTACCGCCACATGGCAGCATCAATAAATAGCGACATCCATATAGTGACATGAATAAGTAAAGGGAGAATATCATTCTCCCTTTAGTTTCACTGTTGAGTCATCTGCTTTTAAAGATTGAGGTTATTCATTAAAAAAACATCCTCACATAGCTGATTAAAACCGGATCATTTCAGCTTAGGCATCAAGTTGTACTGCATGAAATTGCAGATGGTCATCCATAAAGGTCTGAATAAAATAATAACCATGATCATATCCGGAATGTTCACGCAAGGTCAGTGACTGACCTACCTCTGCACAGGCCTGTTTAAATAAGGCGGGATTCAGTTGGCTATAGAATTGATCTTTCAAGCCCTGATCAATCAGAATCTCTTGGAACAATGGCCCTTTGGACTGAACCAGAGCGGTAGCATCATGCTTTTTCCATTCCGCCTGATCATCACCAAAGTAATGCGAAAAGGCCTTATCTCCCCACGGACATTGGCTCGGTGCACAAATGGGTGCAAAGGCGGAAACTGACTTGAATTTTTCTGGATATTTAAAGGCCAGGGTCAAGGCACCATGTCCACCCATGGAGTGCCCGAAAATGCCTATGGCATCCACTTGCACCGGAAAGTTTTGCAGGGTCAAATCATACAGTTCATCCGCAATAAAACTTTCCATTTGATAATGTTCAGCCCACGGCGCCTGTGTAGCATTAATATAAAATCCGGCTCCTTGACCCAGATCCCAAGAATCGCCTGCGGCCACTTGCTCACCGCGTGGTGAGGTATCCGGACTGATCAGGATTAAGCCGAGTTGTGCAGCTAAACGCTGCGCATGGGCTTTAATGGCAAAGGTTTCTTCCGTACAGGTTAGACCAGCCAAATAAAACAGCGTAGGACAAGGCTGCCCGGTTAAGGCCTGATGAGGCAAGAAAATTCCGAATTTTGCCTGCCCTTTTAAAGTCTTGGAATCAAAAGCATAAATTCGTTGTTCCCCATCAAAGCATCGATTATGTTGGATTAATTCCATGAATGTTTTCCTATTGTGTTTCTACCGTTAATTGCGGTGTTTCCACCTTATTATCGCTTTTCAGCGCCGCAGGAAATAAGCGCTGTTCTAATTGAGGCAACATGAATTCCATGTTTTTTCCTATAGACCATTGCGGTTCAGAAGCTTCAAAGCCTTGAGCCTTTTCCCATTGTGCAACAGTTTCTTTAGTTTGTTCGAAGGCAGCCCCTATCGAATTTTGTTCACGCATGGCCTGATCAAAAAACGCACGCCCAAAATAAGTATAATCGGCTTCATTAGAACATCCAAAAGATGCCCGATCAGCCGCAGATGCAGTAATAATGAGAGTATTGTCATCCTGTAAAGCGGGAACAAAACTTCCTGAATAGCAAGCCGAAATCACAATCACGCGCCAACGAATACCAGATTTATCTAGGGTATCTTTTAACCATTTCGGATCGACATCATTTAAATCGATCGGATCATTTTCCATTTCAAACTGGTTCGGCAAACCGTGTGAAGTCATGTATAAAAATAACACATCACTTTCTTTGTTCATCTGCTGACCAATACGGCGTAAAGCCATTTCCATACTGGTACGTGAAGCAATCGGCATTTGAGTGCGGGTTTCAGGATTATTGATCAAGGCGATTGAACGGCCAAAAGTTCCAAATCGGGTATCAAATTGTTCTTTAATCCGCTCAACTTCCGACTTAAAGACATCTTGATAACCCGCACCAGCTACACCCAAAAAGTACCAGTGAGACTGTGCAAATTCACCATATTGGATCGATTCCAGTGATTTATTCAAAAGACGGCTTTGTGCATAAAAGGCATCTTCAGCAAAAGTGGGTGGTGATTCTTCAACTTTCCAGATCGGCTGACTTTTCACTGACATCTGCCAAACGACCAATGTGAATAATGTCGCAGCCACGATCAGTGCCCGTTCCCACCATGGCCATTTCAGTTCACGGGAAAATACCCAGACCACCGCCAGACTTTGCCAGACAAACAGGATCATAAAGATCGTGGGCAAATAGTCATAGAACATGTAGGGCAAGACATCGATATAACCCAGATACTGGATCAAGCTTTGCAATAAGGCGATATGAGTATCCAGCACCAGCCACAATAAAGCCGGTACTAACATCAAACGTGGGTTATTAATCCGTTGGGAAAGAAAAATACCAACAATCAAGGCAATAAACGGCCATAAAGCGTAACTGATCAGACCTTGCGGGTTAAATTCGCCCCCCTCACCTGCACTCAGCCAACTAAATAGGCTATTGGCACTACCGCCTAATACCCCCCAAAAAATCAGTTGCAGAATGGATGGACGCACAATCTGCAAAGATCGACGTGAACCCAGAAAAAGCCACATCCCAGCAGTTTGGTTGCTCTTAAAATCATGCCAAAAGTTGATGGAGGGTTTAAAGTCGATCATAGGATTTCAGGGAAAATGGTCACTCACGGATTCACAATCTAAGTTTATGCTTGATGAAATTTTTATCAATGCTGCTTTTTAACTATATAGCAAATTACTGTACAATATTGAAGCAGTTACCAAACTACTCTAGAAGATGATGCTGAAAGTAGGCATCAAAACGACAAGCATCACCTTGCCATTGATGATCTGGTTGTTGCTCTGCTAAATATACCGCTAAACGTGGACGTTTGACCACTACACGTTTGGCTATTTTTTGCGCCAGACCAAGCAGGTTATCGCCCAGATCCATCTCACCATCTTCAGGCAATAGCAGATGTAATAACTGCATCTGCTTTTTTACTTGTGCCTGTTTTTTAATGGCTTGCTGATTTTGGTCGCGCTGAGGAAACATCGGATCCAAATAGACGACATCCACGACATGCTGCTGTTCAGCCTGCAATCTTAAATAGTCAGCTGAATCTGAAAAGACCAAATGAATCCGTGCCACCACAGCACTTAAAAAAGGATCATTTTCAGCCTGCTTTTTTGAATCTTCCAGCAAGGTAAATAAAATCGGGTTTCGCTCGACCAGAGTGACGTCAGCACCCAAATGGGCCATCAATAAACTGTCATGCCCCAAACCTGCTGTTGCGTCAATCAAGCCGGGTTTTTCACCCAGGTTACAGGCCCGGGCAATCATTTCAGATTTTAATGATGATCTTTTTAAGCGCGGAACTTCTGCCTTCCAGTCCGGTTGCATCTTCATGCCATTGGCACATAACCAGAGTCCGGACTCATCTACACATAAAGCCAATTCCGGGTTGAAACGTAAAAAGCGTGCATTCAGCTTGTCAATGTTCTCAACATTTACATGGACTCCACGTGAAGAAAGCACAGCAGAATACTGCTGTGCTTTCTCTTGAAATTCCTGTTCAGTAAATAAGCGGAGTGCGCTTACCATAATTTCCAGCCTGTAAATGCAAAGAGTAAGATTAAAAGACCTGAAGCAATGCGATACCAGGCAAAAACCATAAAATCACGTTTCGCCACATAAGCCACTAAAACACGAATCAGGATCAAGGCTGAAACAAAGGAAACAATCAGCCCCAAGAAGAAGGTCGTCCAATCTTCACCTGTTTGGTAAATTTGATAGTTCTTCACTAAATCCAATAAACCGGCACCCACAATCACAGGGATACCCAAGAAAAATGAAAATTCAGTCGCTGCTTTACGAGATACACCCAACATCATCGCACCAATAATGGTGGCACCTGAACGCGATGTGCCCGGGAATAATGCAAGAACTTGAATGAGGCCAATATAAATCGCTTCTTTTAAAGAAATATTTTCAACTTCTTCCGCATTCACTTTGGGTGGATTCTTTTCTACCCACCAAATAATTACACCACCAACAATTAAACCTATCGCCACTGAAATATCATTAAAGAGTAATTCTTTAACTTTTTCCCCGAAGGTCAAACCGACAATCATAATAGGAATAGAGGCCAAAATTAGACTAATGCCTAAATGACGCCCTTTCGGCTCACCAGAAACCAAACCGGTCGCAGCCCCCCAAAGTTTGTTCCAATATTCATAAATGACGGCGAGAATTGCGCCCATCTGAATAGCAACAACAAACAAGTCGCTTTTTTCTTTGGTCCAGAAATTCATTAACTCTGAAGCGAGAATGAGATGTCCAGTACTTGAAATTGGTAAAAATTCGGTAATACCTTCAACGATACCCATAATTGCCGCTTTCAGCAGCAGTAAAAGATCCATAAAAAATCCTGATTATGATTTGCCCTGTTCTGGAATTTTTTTCCAAGCATTGTCACGTAAATAAACTGGTAAGGCCTGTTCTGCACTGACCCATTTTTGTTGCCTAGCCTCAGCGCGCGCAATAGTCGCAATATCTTGCGCAGTCGCCGTTAAGTCTTTGTATTGTATTTGTTCAGGCTTAATCAAAGCTGAACCCGAACCGACGAGTTCAAATTGAACAGCCTGATTGGCATCAGTGTAATTTAACAGTTGCTCTGCATCTACAGCCTGCATAATGCCCTGCTGGTTCAGTTCAAAACTTGCGATATAGACTTCATTCATGCGCGCATCGAGCGCCGCAGTAACTTTGGTTAATCCTGCAATACGGTATGCTGCTTGTGCCAAGGCTTGTAAAGTTGAAACAGGAATCACAGGCAGATCATTTGCCCAGGCCAGTGCCTTAGTCACGGCAGCATTAATGCGCACACCACTAAAAGAACCGGGGCCACGGCTAAAGGCAATTGCAGTGAGTTCAGATGCCGATAGACCAAGCTGGATAAATGCCTGTTCGATCATTGGGAGGATCGTTTGCGTTTGTGCTTTTGCTCGCGCATCTAATTGAAAAAATAATTCTTGAGTGTCATCTACAATAGAAACGGAACACTGCTCATTGGCAGTTTCCAATGCCAGCAATTTCATGCACAACCTTAATTCATTGAAATATAAAAATGTCGCCTATGATACTCCACTCATGCGTACTAGGCGAGATGTTCCATCTGCAGGATACAAAAAAGCCAAGCGATGGCTTGGCAGTATTCAGCTTTCAAATCATAATTCAACTGCTTCTAAACATTGAAAATTTTTAAAATGTTCTGCGTAGTGCATAGCACTCATTTTTAATCGGGCTTCAGCGGCCTGATCCAAAGTTTTGACGATTTTCCCTGGTGAACCCATCACGACCGAATTATCCGGAATCACTTTGCCTTCAGGAATTAACGCATTGGCGCCAATAATACAATTTTTACCAACCACGGCATGATTTAAAATCACCGAATTAATCCCAATCAGCGTGTTATCGCCAATGGTACAACCATGCAACATCGCCTGATGTCCAATCGTCACATAGCTGCCGATCTGCATTTCAATACCTGCATCGGTATGTAAAACAGCATTTTCCTGCACATTGGTAAAATCACCCAATGTGATCTTGCTGTTATCACCGCGGATGACTGCACCAAACCAGACACTGACCTGCTTTCCCATTTCAACTTGGCCAAGGACGGTCGCATTATCAGCAACCCAACCATCCCAGGGTTGATGAGTGGCTTGAGGTGTATAGCCCTTAAATTTATAGATCATATGGTGATGTTCCTTATTTACCGTATTTAATCTTCTTGCTACGAAAAGCGGGCGAATTTAATAAAAACGGCCATTCTTTCTGATAATCCAATCCATATTGAAACAGTGAAACCAGCATCCGTGCGGTTAAGCCCCAGACAATCTCATTTTCAATACGCATACTGGGAAAGTACAAAGACTGATGGGCATAACGGACTTCATAAGGGATAGGATGTGCTTTCATTAATCCATTTAATGAAGCAAAGAAAATGCGATCAATCTCGCTCGGTTGAGGCGTTAGTTTGACTTCAGGTGGAATCAGTCCAACCACAGGTTTCACCAACATCCCATTACGAGCCTTTTGCATCGGCAAATCGCCAATCAATTGCACATCAAATGGATTAAGCGCTGTTTCTTCGTAGGCCTCACGCAGCGCCACCACAATATTACTGGTATCTTGCGGATCGCGCTTACCTCCCGGAAATGAAACCTCTCCGGCATGATTAGATAAATACAAAGAACGGCGTGTCAGAAGTACTTTAGGATTGGGCTCATTAGTAATGGCAATTAGCACAGCCGCTTGAGCAGGTTTGACACGTTTCGAAAAACGTAATCGATGCTGTAATAATTGTATTAATGAGTTGTCATCCATAAGCTACTGCTCCTCACTTCATCATGATTTCATCATAGCTGAATTTTTATGCCAAAGGATAGAAATGATGCCAAAGTTGGATTTTTCAGTTATGCTGATCAACACCTTTATCATTGACGATGAATATGAATTTCTGTGTAATTTGCGGACATAAAACAACGGAAAAAATTCCACTTGGCGATCACCAGTTACGCCGTGTTTGTACAGATTGTGGCAATATTCATTATGTCAATCCGAAAGTGATTTGTGGTGCACTGGTGCTTTGGGAAAATAAAGTGCTGCTGTGCCGCCGTGCGATTGAACCGCGCTATGGTTTATGGACGCTACCAGCTGGTTATATGGAACTGTTTGAAACTATGGAGCAAGGTGCAGCCCGAGAAACCCGCGAAGAAGCAGAAGCGGAAGTTGAAATTGAACAGCTTTACTGTATGTACAATATTCCCCGGATTGGACAAATATACGTTTTATTTAAGGCCAATCTGGTCAATGGCGTATTTGGTGCAGGTGAAGAAACCATTGAATCGCGTTTATTTGAAGAACATGAAATTCCCTGGTCTGAACTAGCCTTTCCAAGTGTAGAGCGCACCTTAAGACACTATTTTGAAGATCGTAAAACTGCTTCATTCAACATGCATTTAGAAACGCTGGGCTCACGATTAGATCATACCGGTTAAAATATAGAAATCATTCAACTGAATGAAAAAAGCCCATCGATCTGATGGGCTTTTTAACTTCTCGCTATTTCACATGAACTGAATAACAAGGCGCTAAAGCAAAGGTCAAAGTTCCTCCGCTTAACTTCGCAAGATCGGTATCTTGAGACGTATGTGTCGCGTTATTCGTATTATAAACTTTCTGGAAACTTGCCAGAGAATTTGCCCATTTTACGGTACTACCTTCAGAATCATTAAATGTCACTGCTGCTGAGCCACTATTAATATTTAAAAGATTGCCTACATTCAATAAAGCACCACCGACTACAATAGTTTCAGAAGTATCGGAAGTCTTGATATTGGTATTCATGCCCACCAAAGCACCATCAATTTTACCTAATGCAGCATTCCCCAGCACCATTCTTAATGACAATGTCTTGTTGTTAGTAAATGCACGAGAAATAGTACCAATACGATATTGTTGAACGCCAAACCCATCCATATAGGTCGATGAATTAAACTGAGTACTATCACAAGAAGCCGTACTCATATCATTTTCAGTGTTGCCTGACTTTATATTGGTTCGGATGTTCCCTTTCTCATCAATCACTATACCCAATACCACATCTGCCACACTGGTATCTGTAAATTTAAAGGTTAAATTCGCATACATCGGGAAGGCATAACTCTCACCTGCACCTACATTATTGATAGATTTAAATACTCTTTTATCCAAATAAGTAATCGGGAAAATTTTGTACAGATCAAGTGTGCCTTTGAAATTTTCACTACCAATGGTCTGACTCCATAAACCATAATCCTGCTCATCTGCTGTTGTAACCGTCGTTTTTCCAGTCAGGAGCTTATAGAATTTTTCTTTACCGGCAATCATATAATCGTTATACAAAGTACCTTGATAAATACTTAAAGGTGTAGTGACTTGATCAACCTGAAAATCATAATTTTGATCAATTTTCTTGGTCACCGGATTAATCCAATGATTCTGTGCATTTGCCGTCATACGAATCGGTTTTGTACCCGTAATCAGTTTAGTATTCAGACCACCGATGGTTGATGTATTTGTAACACCAGCCCCGCGCCACTGTAAACCGCTACCAAAAGTATAACCATCACGGTCAGTAATCAGCATGAAATGACCAAACAGATGTTGGGTCGAACTGTCTTCTGTGTTACAGATAGTTTTATTACACCCCACTAAACCATCCGAACCACTTAATAGGCTACCGACAATTCCAGCCGTAGAGAATAAAGAAAACTCAGGCTGATACACACCAGCATTAGCAATAGTAACCAAATTACTTAAAGTGGAAAAAGCCTCTGTATCACTTATTCCAGAAATATTTACCCATGGTTTGAGCAGATTTTCCAAATCAATATCGGTCGCAGTGACAAATTTACCTGATAAGATAGATTCACTCATCTTTTCTAAATCTACACGCATCTGATCTGTAATATACAAAGGCTGAATATCTGTAGAATCAACAATATTGTTATTTTGCTTGGCAAGTGCTTGCAATATTTTGACTAAACGCATCGCTACTTTGACAGTATTATCATTAGGATCTAACGACGCTGCCGTCTGACTGGTCATTCCGGAAGCAATATCTAAAATAGTTAAACGTGGTAATTGTGAAGTACTTACCCGGGCAATTTTATTGAGGTCCAAAACGCCTAAACTAATTTGTTTATCTTTTTCACCTTTGATAAAGAAAGTGATTTTGTCACCAACTTTACATGCACCTGTTGCTGCACCATTATTCAAATCAAAAGAGGTCACAAAGCTGTTTTTAGTATCACTACTACAGGTAAAATTTAAACCATTTAGTGGATAATCTAATGCAAACCCAAGACATCCCGTTGCACCAATACTACAAGCACCATTCGCTGTACTGCTGTCATAAACTTCTGGTTTAACATTTGCGCTTTCTCCGCCGCAACCACTCAAAGCTGCCATTAATGAAGTGATGGCAAAAGGTAATAAATATTTATTTCTCATCCTGATTCTCTTTTTATATCCTTAGCGAATCGCTATTAATTTTAATTGACCCTGATTTGTCAAAGCCCTGTTATCTAGATCTATAGCACTGGCTAAAGGTGTTAATAATATATATTGACTTTTCTCAGGAACATGTATGACTCCTTCAATCTTTTCATGGGAAATAAAGGAGGACGATGCTTCATTATTTTTAAAACCACCTGCACCTTCCAGTACACATCCCTTAGAATCCAAAAATACAACAAATGGCCAATAAAACGTAGGATTCTCTTGGCGTGAAGCATAAGAGTTAATTTGAACATTCTGAATAGCATTTGCAAGTTTCACAATTTCAAAATCAAACTGCTCTTTTAAAGGTGCCCGTGGCCAAACATTAATATCCTTATTCAAACTGACAGTTTTCGCATCTTTGATTTTTTTGTCTTGGATACACTGGTGACCTAGACTATTCACTGCATCTGCTTGAGATACCCGATAATACGTTGAAGATAATGTAATTGGACCACTATCCTGTTGTTGTTTCTTGTTAAAAAAAGATTGTAGTAAAGATTTACTCACCCCTTTTTCTCTTTCAACGACCTGTAAACGAGTCGCTCCATGTTTAGTATCTATAATGCCTTCGGGCATTGTATAGAACCGTTTCTTGCCTTCCAGATTGAATTCTTTATCTTCTAGGTATTCATTTTTAATATATTTTTCGCCATCTATCGTTGCAAAGGCTTCAGTATCCTCTGTTGCTTGCTTGTTAACAGCTCGGCTCATTGACGGTTGTTTTGGTTCGAAATTATCAATTTTCGAATGAGCTTCAACGTCTTCTTTTTCTACTTTGAATTCAACTGGAATAATATCCGTTTTCTGCTTTTTAACCTTTTTTCCTATACTTATTTTTGGTTCCACTCCCTTAGATAGGTCAGATTCAACGCTCAATTCTGAATCTTCAGATTTTTTAGCTTTGGGGATATTTTTTGATGATTGTGACTCATATTGCGGTACTTTATCACCCGTCAATGCTGGTGCAATTTGAATGACTTTTGCATTGTTATTCTGAGGTAATTGATGCTGTGATTCTTTAACAATCACAGCTTGCTCAGTTTTAAAAACGTGAGTTGCACTATTTTGTTGTGGCAGAACTTCTTGCAGTGACTCTTTGACAGTCTGCTTTGTTTGCTCAGATTTAATGGATTTAGCCGGGACTTTCTGCTGCACGACCATAGGACGACCGTCCGGACCAATGATGGTATAAAACTCGCCCGCATACGAAAAAGATACTTGCACCATACACAGTGTAAGTATCGATTTCATAAATGAATTCCCTTTCATTATTTTCAATTTACCTACCATCTTGTTCTATAGTTCAATCCTAGAATGGTGACTTTTGTATCTGTTTTAACGTTTAAACCTGCATATGGGTTTAACAATAAGTTATTTACCCCAGTACAATTCGATAAACAACTTGTATTTGCAGGAATATTATCTTTACTACGTAAAAAACCAATTGATAAATCTAAATCAGTATCTGCATCAAAACGATACCCGACCCCAAGACCAAATAATTGTGCATTATTAATAGGTACCATTGTATTTCGTTTATTATCAGGAATGGCACTGGTTCGTGGTTCATAACCTGCGCGCAACTTTAAACGATCAGTTGCCGAATATTCCACACCTACACCATAACTCCAAGGTGAAGTAAATTTCAGAGGTAATGCAAGTGAGTTATCCCCAATATTTTCTGAAAGTAACTTGGCAATTTTGAGTGCTGAAATTTGTCGGTCAAATTCAAATTTAAATTTGTCCCATGCTTTATAGTCCGTCCAGCCTACGTCAAAATTAATCTGTAAATCAGGTAAAATTTTATATTTTATACCTGATTGGAAATGGGCTGGATACTCAAAATCCATTGAAACCAGACCAGACTCACTGGCAGGTACTGCATTTGGAAAACCTAAAATAGCTGCAAGAATTTGCCCTGTAGGAGAAGACATTAATCCTTTAATCAACTCTCGCGGAGCTTTGGCATTATCAATATGATATTTACCTTTTAAACGCATTTTGGCAGCACTTTGATACACCATACCAAAGCTAAAATCATCTGTTGGTTCCCACAGCACCCCAAGGTTATAGCTTGGGCTGAGTGATTGCTCCATGGAAAGTTGCAGCTGCCCAAACTTGCCAAATGGATTCATGCCTTCTTCGGTATTACACATCCCTAACAATAAGATATCGGTAATAATATCCGAGTTTTCTTTAAATGGCGTACAAACAACCTCATCGATCATTCGTAGCATACCAATCAATTCATTGGGAAAACGTAAATCTGTTTTTAGTCCAATGGCTTGATAAGACATTCCAACTGAAGCACCCACTGATAAGTGGTCATTGACTTCATAAGCTATTGATGGAGATAAATAGGTAATCCTTTCGAGGGCAACCTGCTGCCCCATATAATTACCCGGATTACCATTTTCTGCACCAAACCCTGCCACCAAGGGTGCATACATAGCTGTTGCAAAAGTCGTTTTTGACCCAGGAGGATTGTAAGCAATACCAGCCGTAGGGGCTGCCATTGGCATACCTTCACCCAAATCCACCATTTTTTTCAGCACAGGAACATATAGGCTGACGTATTCTACGTCACCATTTACCGTCCCTTTAAAATCTGTACATAAATCTGAAGAAACTTCTGGTCCATCATTACAGACCATCGGGTCATCAGAATAACCGAATACGTTATAACCAGCAGGAACAGAAAATTCTCTTTTAATATCAAAATTTGCCAGAATACCCTGTACATCTGTTTGCAAGCCTTCAATTTTGGTTAGGGCTGCAGGGTTAAAATGAATAGCACTAATTCCAGGAGGATCTGCAGTAACAGCATTCCCCATGCTCAATGATCGAATATCTACAGATAAGTTCGTCCCTAATTGAGCAAATGTTGCACTTGAACAGCCCGATACGATAATTGCTGCGGCTAACGGGCGAAGTCGAATCTTATACATACGACTACCCTCTTAGCGAAGTTTCTTACCGAAACCTAAAATATCCAGCGGGAATGACAAACCTAAAGACACATCTGGAGCATCTTCTGTTAAACCTATGCCCACAGTTCCATTCACAATAGTTTCAGGTGAAACACGAACACCCAAAGAAATAGATAAAGTAGAACTTGTCTGATCTGCTGGTGCATAGCTTTCACCTGTACTATAGGTGAACTCTGACCCCGTATTGAAACTTTGCTGATACGACATGGTCATAGAGACATCATAGTTAAACGAATAAGCAAAACCTAAAGCAAAACCACCACTAATACCGGGTTCAAAATCTTCCAGTACTCGTGTACCACGACGCTGATCAAGACCTGTTTCTTTAAACCCATAATTTGCTGAAACTGATGCAAAAAGTACTACAGGATCAATATATTTACGCGTACTTGCACCAATACCTGCGGAGTAATAACCTTTACCAGTCGGCAAATCATTTGTGGCATTCACTTCATAAGGACTATCGCCTGTTTTAGTAGAAACATTTCCGAACAAGATCAGAGGTAATCTACCAGCCTTAAGCGGGAAAGGTTCCCAACGTGCTCCGAATGAAATATCACCCAAACCTGCTGTAGAAGCATCCTTTAATAAATCTGTTTTAGCAACCAAAGGAAGTGAAGCAGTAAACGTTAAATTATCCAGTACACCGTATTGTGCTGTAAAAGTATTGGTAAGAGAATGCGTTGCATTTTCTTGTACACGTAGTTGATACAGCTGACCATTTGCCATTTCTGCATCAATTTGCGTATCTCTATAATATGTATAATCAATATCATAATAAGATGAAATCTCACCTTGTTTAATTAATGAATATTGTCTTTCATTTGAGGTGAAAACTTCCTGTAGACTTGCTTCCTTACTCGCATCACCTTCTTGCTGTTGTAATGCAGTCGATGCTTTAGTGTGGCTATCCACAGGCTGGGCTGCTGTCGCATTATTACCCGTATTTTGTGCAACACTTGTTGTATCTGCATCGGCTTCTTCAACAGTCTCGTATTCACCTAATCCCGGTTCCTCTGCACTAACTGCTGCAGTTTCTTGCTTCCCAACAGGTTGAGATGCCGTCGACTCAGCCTCTGCTTCCTGCTGATCTACAACCTCATATTCACCCAGTGCTGGCTCTTCAGCTGCATAGGCCACCCCTATTGCCATTTGAACACTTAATGCCAATAAAGTTTTGTTCATCCATTTACGATTCATATTCCATTCCACCATTTTTATTTTTTTAATCTGCTACATTTATACGTTATTTACTCTTGTAATAAAGACGTAAAAAATTATATGTCGGCTGACCATACTGCTCTGAACTTTCGTTTAAATTTTTATCCAATCGAATTGTAGAAGCTTTATCTGCAATTTTATCCATATAGAACTGTGGGTATTGAATATTGACAAAAGCATAGCGGTTCACGGTTGCATCTTCGACGTGTCTTAAATCTGAATCTTGAAGTGTTAATAAATTTTTTCTGTGTTCAGGCGCAACATTAATTAAAAACAGGGTATTGTTTTCCCATATCTCTTTAAAACGTTGTTCATCAAAACTGATATTCCCTAAAGCCGGATCTGCCACATACACACGACCATTTTTATAGGCTTTAAATACTACGAAATGTTTAAAGCCTGCATAAGAAATGGGTACAATGGCGGGTTCAGCCTGTTTGACCAAATCTGTAAATTCACCTTTATAGCCTCCGCTTTCCAGCCCTAAAGCACCAACGAAGCGCTTCATATCTAAAAGTGAAAAACTACGACGTTCAACAATCTTTTCAGTTTCGCCAAACTTTAAAAGACCGTTCATGGTTTCCTGTTCTGATAATTGCGTTCCGACATAACCATTCAACAAGGTGGTCAAGGCCGCAGATCCACAACTATAATCATAAGCTTGACGAACAATGCCACGAAATTGATCTACTAAGGCAGGTTTAATCAGGACAGGCTCTCTATGCATACGCGTAAAAGAGTCATTTCGAGAATCCAGCGTTTCTGTGTAATACACAGCTTCTGCTGGTTTCTTTTTTATATCAAAGGCTTCTGTGGCAAAGTAGTACATCAATGCCGAGCCTAACGCGATCTCTAACATATCTTTTAACTTTTCTAGTTATCGGCATGACGTGCCATTGTTCATTATTTTTCTAGAGCTTATGCTCTACATCCATGTAAAAAGGAAGATAACCTTTTTTATAAAAAAAAACAGCTTTTTTTTAGCTTTTTTGATGAATTTCACATTATTTTTGTAAAAAAAAGCGCGTGAATTCACGCGCTTTTTTTGATATAGAATTAACGACCAGAAATCGTAATTATTGAACCTAGAGCACCAGTTGTACTGTAAGTCTGTAAGCCTTGTACTTCTACATCACCAATTGAACCAGCAGTTTTGCTTCCTAAATGAATACCTTTCACATATGTATCAATTGGACCTGATGTACTAACCATACGAATATAACCATTACTGGTATCATCTTTACCCACTACACTGATATTTTGCTTAATCGCCAAATCAGTAGAGTTTGCATCTGCAACCTTGATGCTTTCAATAAAGATTTCACCTGCAGCACGGTTAGCAGCGCTAGTACCATCTCCTAAACCAGCTTTAGTTGAATTGTCCAAAATACCTAGGTCGGTAATTTCCAAACCACCCTTCATTACAGTTTCTAATTTAATCATTGCACCTTGAGGAGCTGCACCTAATTGAACATTCGCCGCCATTTGTCCAGTTTTCACTGTTAAACCAGATAAAATTGCGTTGTAATTTTGACCAGTACCAGCGTCATCTTTACCACCTCGGCGAATAGAAGTAGCACCAGTGGTTGGAACAGCATTAGATGCTGTTACACCAATTTCACCAATATTAATGGTCAAGCCAGAAACTTGTGCAGCAATATTGATAAATGCACCATTTGTGCCAGTACCCGCATCAGAATCAATTTGTAAATCAGCTAAATTATGGGAAGCAAGTAAGGCACTATTGTTCGCTGTTATTACAAGAGCTTTATCTTTTACAAGGTTTGTCTCAACACCGCCTACTATTTTTGAAACACCATTGCCTTTAATTACAATTGCACCGGCAGTTCCTGTACCACCAGCAATTGCTGTGTCAGAAACAACTGCATTTGCTGCAAATGTAGGAACACCAGCAACAACACCCGTAACAGACGTTCCAGTCACGGTATTTTTTGCAGTTGCTGATAAACCATCATTATCATGCACATATAATTTATCGATAGAAATTTTAGAAATACCAATCCCGATGTTAATACCATCTTGACCAGTTGTAGCACCCAATGAAGCATCATCCATTGCTTGCATTGCCATAGCATTTGCGCTAACTGCTAATGAAGAAACTAAAGCAAGTTTAGTAAATTTTTTCATTTCGTACTCTCCCAAGAGTATTATTTTTTTGATTGTCAACCACTCGATTTCACCTATTGTTTTTTATTTTTTGACAATAGTGAGTCTTTCCTTGAGCAGCTTATTTGCCCTAGTTAAATTATCTCTGTGTCATTTTTTGTTCAACTGCTGTTGGTCGTAATCTATATGTTACCGACAAACGGTATTTACAGTTTTTATGCAGCTACAATGTTATAGAATAGCGTATCTATGTATCAATTTTAAAAGCAGCTTTATATGACTAAGCCTGTCATTTTTCAAAAATTACTGACTGAACAACAGCTTAGCCCTGCTAAAATTCTTATGTTGTTATCTCAGCTTGAGCATATTGTTTACTTAAGAAATGTAAAGCAACCCATTATTGCTTTTGCAGCTTCCGAGTATATGCTCGTCCAGCATAAAAAAATTCAAAACTTTAAACGTACTGCATTTAATCATTATCAAGAAAAATCTGAAAATATTGATTTTAATAAATTTTTAAATAAGCAAAATCAGCAAAGGCATGCTGATTTTAATGGCGGTTTAATCGGTTTTATCAGTTATGATGATGCTGCACAGCAGCAAGTCAAAATCAAAGAAAAAAACCAGCCGACTTTATTTTTAGGGATTTATCACAATTTTATCAAACTGACAGATCAGGGCTGGATGTTCTTTAGTCAGGAGAACGAAGCGGATACGATTTTCCAAGCCATTCAAAATTTGTTGAGCAATAAACCCCAGCAAACTTTTTCACTGAATCAAGCCTGCACTGCACGCTGGACCAAACAAGAATATTTCAATGCTTTTGAACAAGTTCAGAATTACATTCGTGCTGGAGATTGTTATCAAATTAATTTGACTCAGGAATTTACGGCAAAGGCACAAGGCCGGCTGTTAGATACAGCAGAAGCTTTTTGGAAATTGACCGATGCACCTTATTCAGGTTATCTGAAAATTCAGGATTTTGAATTATTAAGCTGCTCTCCCGAACTGTTTATTGACTTTGAAGCCCATCGAAAAATCATCACTAAACCCATTAAAGGCACCATGCCACGTTATGCCGATCCGGATTTAGATGAACGATCCAAGCAAACGTTGATCCATTCTAAAAAAGATCAAGCAGAAAATGTCATGATTGTTGATTTACTGCGTAATGATTTGAGTGTCTATGCCGAAACCGGTTCTGTCCAAACTCCAAAACTTTTTGCAATTGAGTCTTTTAACCAGGTGCATCATATGGTCAGTGAAGTCACGGCCACCTTACAAGAAGATGTCAATCCATTCGATGTTTTGATGTCTGCACTTCCCGGTGGCTCGATTACTGGTGCGCCTAAAATTCGAGCCATGCAGATTATAGATGAACTTGAAGGTGCTCCACGGGGGGCTTATTGTGGATCAATGGGTTATTTTAATTTTGATGGAACCGGTTCCTGGAATATCTTGATTCGTTCAATTCAAAAATATCAAAATGACATTTCTTTGTGGGCCGGCGGCGGAATTACCATTGCTTCGGATTGCGATGCAGAATATCAGGAATGCTTTGATAAAGTCGCGGCCATGTTAGATTTACTCAACACTTGGTACACACCTGAATAAACAAAAAAAAGCGACTCAATCGAGTCGCTTTAAAATCTCCCCTAACCCCTCTTTATAAAAGAGGGGAAATTCTTCCCTTTTTTAAAGGTGAGAAGCACTGCTTCGTAAGGGTGGGATTTATTAAACCAAAATATCGTTTTTCAAAGTATCTACTAAACGTTGATTTTGCTCATCAGTACCAATGGTAATACGCAAATACTGATTAATACGTGGCTTATTAAAATAACGAACAATAATACCACGTTCACGTAATTCGGCGGCTAATTCACCTGCGTCTTTCGCTGGCAATGATGCAAAAATAAAGTTCGCACTTGATGGCAATACTTTAAAGCCAATCTCATTCAACTGTGCCACCAGCTGTTCACGACTAGCAATGACTTTCTGATTTTGTGCTTCGAAATAAGACTGATCTTCAAACGAAGCAACAGCAGCTGCAATCGCAAAACGGTCCATTGGATAAGAGTTAAAACTGTTTTTTACCGCTTCAAGTGCAGCAATTAAATGTGGTTGTGCAATGGCAAAACCGACACGCAAACCTGCCAGTGAACGGGATTTAGAAGTGGTTTGGCACACCACTAAATTATCGTATTTTTCAACCAAACTGACCGCAGATTCAGCACCAAAATCAACATAAGCTTCATCAATCACCACGACCGAATCCGGGTTAGCTTCAAGCACTTCTTCAATGGCTACTAAACCAAGATCAATACTGGTTGGCGCATTGGGATTGGTGATAATAATGCCGCCATTTGGCTGTTTATAATCATCCACGACAATCTCAAAATTGTCATTCAGCGGCAAGATTTTGGTTTTTACCCCAAAGAACTGGCTATAGACTGGATAAAAACTATAGGTAATATCCGGATATAGAACTGGCAGTTCCTGTACAAAGAAGGCTTTGAAGATATGTGCTAAAACTTCATCCGAGCCATTACCCACAAATACATTTTCAACCGCTACATGTTGCTGTTTAGCAATGGCTTGCTTTAATGCAGAGGCATCAGGGTCTGGGTATAAACGTAAGGCATCTGCTGAATTTTCTAAAACTGCTTGTACTGCGGCTACCACTTTAGGTGATGGCGGATACGGGTTTTCGTTGGTATTGAGTTTCAATAGATTTTGGATTTTGGGTTGTTCGCCGGGTACGTAAGGTTCTAGTTCACGTACTGCTGGGCTCCAAAAACGCTTTTGTTGTGTTGTAATAGTCGACATCTTTATTTCTCTTATATTTACCTAAGTCCCTCCTCAAATGCTATAGAGAAGATAGTGATCATTAGAAGAAAGTTATTTGACCCTCTCCTAACCTCTCCCATAGGAAGAGGGACTTTTCATTAGTAAATGAATTTAATCTATATTTTTGAGTCTCCCCCTTTATTTACCATTTAATTAAAAGTAATTTTATTGCAGTACTTTAATTAATTGGCAGCCCCACTCCTTTTAGGTGAGGATTAGGGAGATGTTAATCTTGATAACGATAACGCGCTGATCGTGCGTGGGCATCCAGATTTTCCTGCTGCGCCAATATATCCGCTGTCTTCGCTAAGGTTTTTACACCCTCTTGCGAACACATAATCAAGCTTGAACGTTTTTGGAAATCATATACACCGAGTGGTGAAGAGAAACGTGCAGTCCCCGATGTTGGCAAGACGTGGTTTGGTCCCGCACAGTAATCCCCAATCGCTTCAGGCGTATAACGTCCCATGAAGATCGCACCGGCATGGCGGATACTTTCTGACATTTCCTGCGCCTCATCCAGACAAAGTTCTAAATGTTCAGGTGCTACTTGGTTAATCAGATCAATCGCTTCCTGACGGTCTTTCACCAAAACTAAAGCGCCACGATTGGCAATGGAAGTACGCGCAATCTCGGCTTTAGGCAATGCTGCTAAATGCTCTTCAATCGCATGTTCTACTTCATTTAAAAGCTGTTCATCTGGAGTAATGAAAATCGCTTGTGCAACGGTGTCATGCTCAGCTTGTGACAGCACATCCATCGCCAACCATTTGGCATTATTTGTGCCTTCTGCATAGACCAGAATTTCTGAAGGACCGGCAATCATATCAATACCGACTTGACCGAACACGGCACGTTTTGCCGCAGCCACAAAACGGTTACCCGGCCCCGTGATTTTATCGACCGATGGAATAGTTTCTGTACCATAGGCCAAAGCTGCAACCGCTTGCGCACCACCAATGGTAAATACACGATGTACCCCTGCCAAATAAGCAGCAGCCAGTACCAATGGATTTAACTCACCATTCGGCGCAGGGACTACCATGATAATTTCAGGTACACCGGCTACATGCGCAGGAACCGCATTCATCAGTACTGAAGATGGATAAGAGGCCAAACCGCCCGGCACATAAATTCCCACGCGATCTAGCGGTGTGATTTTTTGGCCTAAGGTATTACCCAAAGCATCGACATAGGTCCAGCCATCTTGTTTTTGCGCTTGGTGGAACTCACGCACGCGGTTGGCAGCTAACTCTAAAGCTTCACGCACTTCAGTAGTCAGACCGTCAAATGCCGCTTTAAGTTGCTCTTGGCTCAGTTCAAGCTCTGTAAATTGATGCGCTGGATGTCGATCGAACTGTTGTGTGAGTTTTAAAACATGAGCATCACCATGCTGGCGGACATCAGCAATGATTTGGTCTACGGTTTTTAAAAGTTCTGGGTCACTCACGGTTTCAAAAGCCAACAAGTCAGCAAAAGTCTGCTTGAAGTTTTGATCTTGAGTCGATAAACGTCGCATCAATTTATCCACAATGAAAATAAAGGGAAGCTTTAGTTTACCTGTTTTATCAGCATTTGTCGGTAACTACATTTGACTATCAGTATGAGTTTTATTGGAAATAGCTTTTGATAAAATTGATTAAACTTGTATGGCTCTACATTTTTAGCACCCACAAAAAAAACCGCCCAATTGGACGGTTTTTTAAAATAAACCTTAAGCCTGTTTGGCTTTCTGACGTTCTTCTACAGCAGTTTCAAGCTGCGCAAGAATCGGATTCAATAAAGTTTGCTTACGTTTAAAGCTGGCTTTATTCACAATCAAGCGTGAAGAGACTTTGCAGATTTCTTCCAAAGGCTCAAGACCATTGGCACGCAGCGTATTACCGGTATCCACGACATCGACAATGTAATCACCCAAACCGACCAGTGGAGCAAGTTCCATCGAACCATACAGCTTGATCACATCTACTTGCTCGCCCAGGCTTGCATAATATTGACGGGTTAAATTGACATATTTAGTGGCAATTTTTAAGCGTCCTTTAGGACGAACCATACCGACTTTACCTGCTGTCATCAGCTTGCAGTTGGCAATTTTCAGATCCAAAGGTTCATACACATTTTGTGCGCCATGTTCCATCAATACATCTTTACCCGCCACACCTAAATCCGCTGCACCATTTTCAACGTAAGTAGGTACATCAGAAGCACGTAAGATTAAAATACGCACCTGTTTATGAGTGGTCGGAAAAATTAACTTACGAGATTTATCCGGATCTTCCAATAAGTTGATGCCGGCTGTTTCCAGCAATGGCAGTGTTTCCTTTAAGATACGTCCCTTACTTAATGCTAAAGTTAAACCATGATCAAAATTGCCCATAACGTCAAAGTTTGGATCATCGTTTCTCATATCGCTCATTAACTTACTCGCTTAATTTGGGCACCTAAACCTTGTAATTTTGCTTCGACATCTTCATAACCGCGGTCAATATGATAAATACGGTCAATCAGAGTTTCCCCTTCAGCAGCTAAAGCAGCCAACACCAAAGAGAATGAAGCGCGTAAATCTGTTGCCATCACCGGTGCAGCAGAAAGTTTTTCTACACCAGTCACCACAGCATCATTACCTTCGACCTGAATGTTTGCCCCCATACGCGACAATTCAGGTACATGCATAAAACGGTTTTCAAAAATCGTTTCAGAAATTGTTGCAAAGCCACGACCAATTGCATTCACAGCCATGATCTGCGCTTGCATATCTGTTGGAAATTCTGGATGTGGTAGCGTCTGGAAGCTCACCGCTTTCGGACGTTTACCCATCATGTCCAGCTCAATCCAGTCATCACCACGAGTGACTTCCGCACCCATTTCTTCAAACTTGTCTAATACAGATTCAAGCAGGTTTGGGTCGGTATGCGTAGTTTTCACTTTACCGCCGGTAATCGCTGCAGCCGCAAGATAGGAACCGGTTTCAATCCGGTCAGCGACTACGGCATATTCACAGCCATGTAAATGTTCAACACCTGTAACAACTAGAGTATCAGTATCCAGGCCTTCAATTTTCGCACCCATGGCAATCAACATTTTCGCCAGGTCGGTAATTTCAGGTTCACGCGCTGCATTACGAATTGTTGTTACACCATCCGCCAATACCGCAGCCATCAGAATATTTTCAGTCCCACCGACAGTCACCATATCAAAGACCACTTCGCCACCTTTCAGACGGCCATCGACTTTGGCATGTACATAGCCGGCTTCAACTTCAATTTCAGCACCTAAAGCTTCCAAGGCTTTTAAATGCTGATCGACTGGACGTGAACCAATGGCACAACCGCCAGGAAGTGAAACTTTCGCACTACCATAACGCGCCAATAAGGGACCAAGCACCAAAATTGAAGCACGCATGGTTTTTACAAGTTCATAAGGCGCAAACTGATTATCTAATGTAGACGTATCTGCTTTAACCGTATCCCCTTCATAAGAAATCTGAACACCCAGACCTGCAATCAGTTTAACCAATGTATTCACATCTTTAAGATTGGGAACATTGGTTAATGTAGTCGGTGTTTCTGGTAAAATCATTGCCGCAAGCAACGGAAGTGCTGCATTTTTTGCACCAGAAATACGCACTTCACCTTCGAGCTTAACACCGCCCTGAATTAAAAATTTATCCATCTAGTTCTAGGCTCCGAATAAGCTTGCTTTACGCCATTCTTCTTTGGTCATTGCACGAATAGTAACCGCGTGTACTTCACCGCTGGCGATATATGAATTTAACGGAGCATAAACCGTCTGTTGGCGTGCGACCGGGCGCTTGCCTTCAAACTGTTCATCGACAATTCGAAGATCAAACTTACCGCCTTGCCCACTAACTGCAACTTCAGCCTCTGGAAAAGCAGCTTTTAAAATTTCAGTGAGCTGTTCACTATTCATCACAAAGACCTCTTATAGGACCAACGGTGTAAAAACCTGCCATTTTACTATAAATATGAAAAATAAATCATTACGGTATAACATTTAATATATAAAAAAAGAGGTCATTAAAAACCTCTTTTTGTGCAGAATCTAAACTATGCCAATACAGGCGGGTTAATCAGCTGCATTTTTCGATGCTTATCTAACTGTCTTTTCAATTTTTCCGTCATTTTTTTAATTGAAGTATACATATCATCAGCGGTTGCCTGTGCGAACAATTCTGCCCCCGGAACACGAATAATCGCTTCAGCAATATGATTCAGACTACCTTTTCTTGAACGCTTATCTATTTGATGATCTTTGGTCAATTTAACCTGCATACTATTCACCTGATCCAGATGTTTCGTCATTTGTGAGAACTTCAAGCGAATATTGTCCTCAATTGCAGGGGTGATAGTTAAATGATGACCACGGATTGTTATTTGCATAATTCTATCCCTCACCTTCTTTAGGATTAGTAAAGTCATAGCTGAAATGATCTAATACCTGATGCTAGAATTCTGCAATTCACCGTTTAAATCATTTCTACCATTCCTTTAAATAAAAAAGATTCATTATGTTGTCACAATGAATCCCTAGAATAATCAAATTTTTAAATTTAGATCAAGACTTTTCGTTCGGAAGATGAAGGAATATGTAACGACTCTCGATATTTAGCTACAGTCCGACGTGCCACATCAATACCATCTTCTTTTAACAAATTGGCAATAATGTTGTCAGATAAAGGCTTGCGCGGATTTTCTTCCGCAATCAGTTTTTTAATTTTTGCCCGAATCGCAATAGAAGAGGCTTCACCACCAGATGTAGTCGCAACATGGCTGGAAAAGAAATATTTCAGTTCAAATAAACCACGTGGTGTCAGCATAAATTTATTAGTAGTCACACGCGATACAGTAGATTCATGTAATTCTACTTCTTCAGCAATATCGCGAAGCACCAAAGGCTTCATCCCTTCAGGCCCCATTTCTAAAAACATCTTTTGATGTTCCACAATACAGCTTGCGACTTTCAATAAAGTTTTATGGCGTTCATCAACACTTTTGATAAAATTTTTCGCATCTAACATTTGATTGCGCAAATATTGATTATCATCACTTTGATCTGCGCGTTTAATCATATTGGCATAAAAAGAATTGATCCGTAATTTTGGCATTACATCCGGATTAAGCTGCACTTGCCAATGATCATTTTTTTTCATCACCACGACATCGGGAATTTGATAATCTGAATCTTTATTTTCAAATTCCATACCTGGATAGGCTTTTAAAGTTTTCAACAAATCAACAGCACATTTTAGCTGCTCAGGATTCAAACCTGTTTGTTTAACCAATTTAGCCAATTCATTCGAAATCAATAATTCATAATGCTTCAACAAAGTCATGGCTTCACGACGATAAGCCGTGCGAACAGGTAAACCTTCTAATTGTACCAATAAACATTCAGCCAAATTACGTGAGGCCACACCAGCAGGATCAAGATGCTGAATATGCTTTAAAACTACAAGCACTTCATCATCTTCAACTTCATCGTCATAATCCATAGACTCTAACAGATGCTGAACCGAAGCTGTGATTTCCGCAATCTCAGCATCTAAAAAGCCTTTTTCATCCAAGGCATCCACAATACAATGGGCTATCAGCCGATCTACTGCCGAAAAATGTAATAAGTTAATTTGTTCAAGCACATGCTCTTTTAAGCCTAGATGCCCTTGGCGGTTATCCTCTCGTTCCTCAAATTCAGCAGAACCTAAACTGGTTGGCTGATGGGTATATACATCATCCCAATCGGTATCGACAGGTAAATCATCAGGAAGATGATCCGCATTTAGCTCACTGGTTAAGTCTTTATTTTCACGCTCTTGATCTTGTAAGGCAGATAAACTTTCAATCGAAGACTGTTCTTCTACTTTTTCCAATAATGGATTACTATCAAGTTGAATTTGAATTTCTTGCTCTAGTTCCAAGCTAGAAAGTTGAAGCAAACGAATGGCTTGTTGTAACTGCGGTGTCAGTGACAAGGAGTTTGCAACTTTTAATCCAACCGATAACTTCATATTACCCTACTCATTTACTGCTATTTTATTAAAGCACGCCTTACAAGCAATTTTTGTGCCGTTTTATTTTTTATATCATAGATACACATAAAAAACATACAAATTCATAGATTTTTTAGAAATTTTTTTCATAAAATGTTTTAAAATATTTATAAATTAATATATAAATCAATAATCTAATACTCTTAAAGATAACCTAATTATTTTTATAAATCCTAAGCATGAACTATGTTAGATTCTTTATTTTTTACTAAACCCATCCCCTTGCAAAGAAAAAAAATCCCCCTCTGCATAAGCGGAGGGGGATTTCGAATAATGAGCTGGCGATGACTTACTCTCACATGGGTAATCCCACACTACCATCAGCGCTAAGAGGTTTCACTTCTGAGTTCGGGAAGGGATCAGGTGGTTCACTC
>NZ_CADDTS010000034.1 GCF_902753875.1 Acinetobacter bouvetii
TTCTTCCTAAAACCCAACTTAACCATTTAATGCTAAGCTACTGTTTTATCAGAAGTTTTAATTCTCATCACCGCCGATGGATGTGCATTCTACAGCATTTTCCACCCCATGCAACCCCATTTTTTAATTAATTTCTAAAAAACACTACGACTGTTTGTTTATTCTACAAAATAGGACGCTTTTATTATTTTTAAGTTTAAATTAACAACAATTTCAGCTTAAATCCCATAAACCTATCAAATAAAATTTCCATTTGGAGTTTGGAGCAATCATTAAATTTTTATCCCCTTCTATTTTTAGAGTATTTGGTATTTTCTTTTACTCTTAAATCATAGCAAGTACTGAAATATAGTTTTTTAATAAATCCTTCCTCAAAGCAAAAAAATATAGACAGATATGGAAACAGAATTATTGATCCATTAATTTCACCCCAGGAAGTATTTTAATTTCGCAAAGAGAATTTTATTCAATACAACCTAAAGATTGAAGATTGAAGATTGAAGATTGAAGATTATTATCAAATTTCAGGCATACAAAAACCGCTCTTAAGCGGATCATTTATTTTTAAGTTTAAACTTAAAATGGTCGGAGCAGTAGGATTCGAACCTACGACCCTCTGGTCCCAAACCAGATGCGCTACCAAGCTGCGCCATACTCCGAATTGGGGTGAATGATGGGATTCGAACCCACGACAACCGGAATCACAATCCGGGGCTCTACCAACTGAGCTACATCCACCGTTACAACATTTTGGCTCTATAATACCAGACTACCAAATGGCGCGCCTGACAGGATTCGAACCTGTGACCATCCGCTTAGAAGGCGGATGCTCTATCCAACTGAGCTACAGGCGCATGACCGATGATATTACTATCATGCGATACTTGCCTTGAAGAATTGGTCGGAGCAGTAGGATTCGAACCTACGACCCTCTGGTCCCAAACCAGATGCGCTACCAAGCTGCGCCATACTCCGATTCATCTCAGCTTTTAGTGTATCGCACATCGTGCGGTACGGGGTGCATTTTAGGCGTGACGCCTAGAGACGTCAACACCTATATTCAAAAAAACTCAAAAAATCACTTCAACCGCTTATTTATCAAGCATTTTAGGCATTTTTTGATCAAAATTAACGTTTTAGATTGGCACTAAAGCTTAACATGCGATCAAGTGGCAGTTTAGCACGTTCTGCAAGGGCTGGATCAACGTGTATTTCTTGATCACCCTTTTGTAAAACCTCTAAAATTCCATCTAATTCATTCATCGCCATCCACGGACAATGCGCGCATGAGCGACAAGTTGCCCCCTCACCTGCTGTCGGCGCTTCGATCAGGATCTTATTCGGAACAGCTTGTTGCATCTTATAAAAAATACCGCGGTCAGTTGCCACAATCAAACGCTCATTAGGCAGCGTTTGCGCAGCCTTAATCAGTTGTGAGGTGCTTCCTACTGCATCAGCAATGTCTACCACCGATTCGGGGGATTCAGGATGTACCAAAACGGCTGCATCTGGATAAAGCGCTTTCATATTGGCAATACCGCGTGCACGAAACTCCTCATGCACAATACAAGCTCCATCCCACAGCAACATGTCTGCACCGGTTTTCTTCTGGATATAGCGTCCCAGATGTTGATCGGGTGCCCAAATAATCTTTTCACCCAGACTATCCAGATGTTCAATAATTTCGACAGCACAACTTGAGGTTACTACCCAATCCGCACGCGCTTTAACAGCAGCAGAGGTATTGGCATATACAACAACGGTATGATCCGGATGTGCATCACAAAACGCAGTAAACTCATCTACCGGACATCCCAAGTCTAGAGAACAGGTCGCTTCCAAGGTAGGCATCAGTACGGTTTTTTCAGGAGACAGGATTTTTGCAGTTTCCCCCATGAATTTCACCCCAGCAACCACCAGCGTTGAAGCCGGATGGTCACGACCGAAGCGTGCCATTTCCAGGGAATCAGAAACACAGCCACCTGACAGTTCAGCAATCTCTTGGACTTCGGGATCGCAATAATAGTGAGCGACAAGGACAGCATCGCGCTTTTTGAGTTCTGCTAGAATTTGTGCAAATTTTTCCTGTTTGACCTCATCACTTAAATGAATATCTTTAGGCTCACCTAAACGATCTAAATGCGCCTGCACAATCGATTTAGCGTCATTGGCTATTAAATTGGTCGCATCATTCATAAACGTCTTCTCTATCCTTAAAACTTGTTATTCAACAAGCCATACACCCAACTCACCGGTCAGAATGGCATCTTGCTTTTTTGACCGGTCATTAAAAACCTTGCATGATAAAAAAGCCTCCAACGGAGGCTTTTTTTATTCAACTTAACTTAAGAACGGTAATCTGCATTGATCTTGACATAGTCATAGGACAAATCGCAGGTATAGACCGTATCTTTGGCCTGCCCTCGGCCTAGATCAACCCGAATGGTCATTTCAGCCTGCGACATCACCCGTGCACCAGCTTCTTCCGTATAGTCAGCTGCCGCACCACCATCTTTGCAGATTTGTACATCATCTAACCAAACCTGGATTTTTTCAACATCTAAATTTTTCACCCCGGCATAACCAATCGCTGCCAGGATACGTCCCCAGTTTGGATCGGAAGCAAAAATTGCAGTTTTAACCAAAGGTGAATGCGCAATGCTATACGCAATGTCACAGCATTCCTGAGTATCCGCACCACCTTCGACTGCAACGGTAATAAATTTGGTCGCACCCTCACCATCACGGACAATCAGTTGCGCCAGACGTTTCATCACGCGGGTTAAAACCTCTAAAACTGCAGCATAACGTGCATCATCGGTCGAAGTGATTTTTGTACCACCCGCCTGACCTGTTGCTACAAAAATACAGGAGTCATTGGTTGAGGTATCACCATCTACAGTAATACGGTTAAACGACACATTCACCGTGGTTTTTAAAAGCTTTTGTACCAGTTCACGGCTGATTGGAGCATCGGTTGCCACATAGCTGAGCATGGTCGCCATGTTTGGACGGATCATGCCTGCACCTTTGGAGATGCCAGTCATGGTATAGGTCACCCCATCCAGCTCAAATTGCTCTGACGCCCCTTTAGGTAAGGTATCTGTAGTCATAATACCCGTTGCTGCATCTAACCAGGCATCATCGTGTAATGAGTCAAGCGCGGGTTGCAAACCACTCATCAAACGATCAATAGGTAATTGCTCACCGATTACACCGGTAGAAAAAGGTAAAATTTCGCTGGTTGATACACCCGCCAGTTCAGCCAATTTCGCACAGGTTGCTTCTGCATTAGCCATACCGGTTTTACCAGTACCAGCATTGGCATTGCCGGTGTTAATCACTAAATAACGTGGATTGCCGACTTGAAGATGTGCCTTGCAGACATGCACAGGTGCAGCGCAAAATGCATTTTGGGTAAACACACCCGCAACATTGGAACCTTCAGCAAATTCAAAAATAACGAGGTCACGTCGGTTCTGATAGCGCACATAAGCTTCAGCTGAACCAATTTTTACACCTTTAACCACATGCATCTGTGGCATTGTTACGTCGCCCACCGCCATTTTTAAACTTCCAAATAAGTTCGTAATAAAAAGACAGCTTAGTAGAAATTGACTAAAAAATCGAGCAGAACACCGGGTTTGATTTATTTTTTATCCGATTCGGATTTTTTGGCACAAAAAAACCAGTCCGTGGACTGGTTTGAATTTTTAAATGACAAATTTAGTTAGATGCCAACTGAGATGATTCAGACAATAACGCTTGTTTGGCTTTTTCCTGACTTGCTGCAGATAATGCAGGATTAGATGCCACAATACGATTAGCATTTGCTGTATTTGCTGATGTAATTGCAGCAGTTTTTAACACTACAGGACGTTGATCTGGATTGGCAAAAGTATAGCGAATGCCAGTACGTGGACTTGCTACCGTAATCTGACCATCATTCACTTGTGCATTGATCTGGGCTTTCGCCACGACTGGAGTCTGTGTCGCATTTGCAAATGCAAAAGAAGGAATTGCTAAAGCTGCAATCATTAATGGTTGTAATACTTTTTTCATTGTCTTTTCCACTACTCAAAATTCAATACAAAACTAAATACCACTTAATTAAGCCATCTGCAAACATATTCACATCTTGAAAAAATAAATATCAAACTTTTCAGCAATAAAAAAGCCACTTTATAGATTTCCTCGATGCGTCAAAGAAATAAATAAAGTGGCTATATGTTAAGGTCTGTTGATAGAAGAATGATCAACAGACCTTAGATAAAATTAAATTTTACCGTGACATTGCTTATATTTTAGACCTGAGCCACATGGACAAGGTGCATTACGGCTTGCTGGTGCTGCAAAGGTTTGCTCTGCTGGCGTATAACTTGCTTCATGCTCAACTGTTTCCTGAGTAGAGAAATCACTCTTGAGTAAATCATCAAACTCGGCATGAGAAAGATTCAATTTCATCGCATCTGCTTGTGCCTGTTTTTGTGCCTCCATTTCAGCTAACTCTTCAGCTGTAGGTACATGCACACGTGAAAGGTCGGTAATCACATCTGACTTGATCACGGCAAGCATATTTACAAACAAGTTAAATGCTTCTTTCTTGTATTCCTGTTCGGGGTTCTTTTGTGCATAACCACGCAAGTGAATCCCTTGACGTAAGTAATCCATGGCGGCCAAATGATCTTTCCAGTGGCGATCCAAAGCACTAAGCATGAAGTGGCGTTCTAGCATGGCTGCAGATTCATCACCCATCTGTTCGCGGCGCGCACGATAACGTGACACAATTTCATCTGAAATACATTCAACCAAAGCTTCTTCGTCCAGTCGACGATCTTCTTCAAGCCATTGATTAACCGGTAAATCGATCGCCAGATCTTCACGAAGTGCTCGTTCCAGACCATCGATATCCCATTGATCATGAATAGATTCAGGTGGAATATAATTTTCAATCACACCTTTCATCACTTCGTGATGCATTTCTTCGATGTAATCCTGCAAGGTATTTTCTGCCAGCACTTCATCACGCTGAGAGTAAATGATCTTACGTTGTTCGTTATTTACATCATCGTATTTCAACAAGTTCTTACGAATATCAAAGTTACGGGCTTCTACTTTGCGCTGTGCATTTTCGATCGAACGTGAAACCATTTTATGCTCAATGGCTTCATCTTCTTTTAGACCCATCGCACGCATCATGCCAACCACACGATCACCGGCGAAGATTCGCATCAAGTCATCTTCAAGCGATAAATAGAAACGTGATACACCCGGGTCACCTTGACGACCTGCACGACCACGCAACTGGTTATCAATACGACGAGATTCGTGACGTTCTGAACCAATAATATGCAAACCGCCAGAAGCCAACACCATTTCATGGTTTTGTTCCCACTCAGCTTTTAGACGCTCTTCATCTTCCGCGGTATGATTTTCAATTTTGGCCAGTTTGGCTTTCCAGTTACCACCCAGCAAAATATCGGTACCACGACCTGCCATGTTGGTGGCAATGGTCACCGCATTCGGTGAACCGGCTTGGGCAATAATGTCTGCTTCACGCTCATGTTGTTTGGCGTTCAAGACTTCGTGTGCAATACCCGCTTCTTTCAGTTTACCGGAAAGAATTTCTGAAGCTTCAATGGTAGCGGTACCAATCAGAATCGGTGCAACACCTGCTTCATGAATATTTTGAATTTCCTGAATGATGGCATCGTATTTGCCATTACGATTCAAATAAATTAAATCGTTCATGTCGTTACGGATCATTGGACGGTGAGTTGGAATCAGCACCACATCCAGGCCATAAATTTCTTTCATTTCCGCAGCTTCAGTGTCGGCTGTACCGGTCATGCCTGAAAGTTTTTTGTATAAACGGAAATAGTTCTGGAAAGTCGTGGTGGCTAAAGTCTGGTTTTCAGGCTGGATTTCCAGACCTTCTTTGGCTTCTACCGCTTGATGCAGACCTTCAGACCAGCGACGACCCGGCATAGTACGACCAGTGTTTTCATCGACAATAATCACTTCACCATCATGAATGATGTACTGCACGTTACGTTGATATAAATAATGCGCACGAATAGCTGCTGAAACATGGTGAACCAAGTTCAGGTTAGTAGATGAATATAAGCTCTCACCTTCTGCGAGCAAGCCCATTTGAATGAGTTCATCTTCAACGGTTTGATAACCGACTTCGGTCATTTCAACAGAACGCTGTTTTTCATCAATCCAGAAGTGACCGCCATCCGGTACTTTTTCTTCTTTCTGCGGATGAAGTTTTGGTGGAATGCTATTGATCGCAGCATATAGCTGTGAAGAATCATCACTTTGACCCGAAATGATCAATGGTGTACGCGCTTCATCGATCAGTATCGAATCGACCTCATCGATAATCGCATAAGTTAAGCCACGCTGTTTTTTCTCAGCCAGTGAGAACACCATGTTGTCGCGTAGATAGTCAAAACCGAATTCGTTATTGGTACCGTAAGTAATGTCTGCGCGATAAGCTTCCGCTTTTTCGGTCGGATCCTGCATGGAATAAATAATGCCAATGCTTAATCCTAAAAATTCGAACAATGGTCGGTTCAGTTCGGCATCACGCTGTGCCAAATAGTCATTCACGGTGATGACATGCACACCTTGACCACTGATTGCATTCAAATAACAAGCCAAGGTCCCCATCAGGGTTTTACCTTCACCGGTACGCATTTCTGCAATTTTACCTTCGTGAAGGGTAATACCACCAATCAACTGTACATCGTAATGGCGCATGCCCATGATTCGCTTTGCCGCTTCACGACAAACAGCAAATGCTTCGGGTAATAATTTGTCCAGGCTTTCGCCCTTGTTATATCGTTGTTTGAATTCTTCAGTTTTTGCAGATAAGTCTGCATCGCTAAGTGCAGATATCGTCGGCTCGAGCGCATTAATCTTGTCTACGATTTTACGCATGCGTTTGAGTTCGCGCTCATTTTTAGTACCGAAGATGCCTCCGATCAGACTTGCCAACATGAATAGACTCTCTAAATCTTGCTTGTCGAATGAATAAATTTTTTCTCAGTCGTTATTATGGTGCTAGAAATTTGAAGTACAAGGGGTTTGCACAAAACCAATAAAAAAATTCTGCTCACTCGTTCTAGCACGTGACAGCTAAGGGCAAACAATGTAACAAATTTTATACAGGCAATATAGTCATAAAACGGGCCGTTCATAATGTTTTTACAAATCAATGTCGACTTATATATTCCCTTTATTCATAAAGAAATACAAAAACTCTATTTTCATTGCAAAAAAAAATACACCATATTGATTCTGGTCAACGTTTATAACAAAGAATATGAGGCAATAAAATGACACTACGTCTAGGCGATACTGCACCCAATTTTGTACAAGAGTCCAGCGAAGGTACTATCAATTTTTATGATTATCTAGGTGATAGCTGGGGAATTTTATTTTCCCATCCTGCTGACTACACACCAGTATGTACAACTGAATTGGGCTATACCGCAAAGCTGAAAGATGAATTTGCAAAACGTGGTGTCAAAGCCATTGCGCTGTCAGTGGATGATGTTGAATCGCATAAAGGCTGGATTAAGGATATTAACGAAACTCAAAATACTTCTGTCAATTTCCCGATCATTGCCGATCAGGACCGCAAGGTGTCGACGTTGTATGATTTTATTCATCCTAATGCCAGTGAAACCCTGACTGTGCGCTCATTGGTGGTGATCGATCCGAATAAAAAAGTTCGTTTGATCATCACTTACCCTGCGTCTACCGGTCGTAACTTCAATGAAATTTTACGGGTGGTAGATTCACTGCAACTGACTGATAATCATAAAGTGGCTACACCAGCAAACTGGCAACATGGCGATGATGTGGTGATTGTGCCGTCATTGAAAGATGAAGCGGAAATTCAAGAACGTTTTCCTAAAGGCTATAAAGCTGTAACACCATACTTACGCCTTACGCCACAGCCTGAGAAAAACTAAAGCGCTGCTTTAGTTTTTCGCAAGACAAGCGAAGCGCGTAGTATAAAAAGCACTGCTTTTATTTTTGCGCAAGACGAGAAGCTATGCTTCGAGTTAAAATAAGACATTCTCTTATTTTGTCGCAAGACAAGCGAAACGCGTAGTATTTGATAAAAATACAAAACGAGCAACCGTATTATAACTATGCTGCAAATACAGGATGACTATGACGAGCCAGTCCTGATCATGTTCAAGCCTGTCCGATGACAGGCTTTTTATTTGCTTCATTCTGCGAATTACAAAATCATGTTGATGTTGATTTCAGTCTCAGTTTATAAAGAGGCTAAATCATCTTAAGAATAAATATTGTGATCTATAATATTCATCATTTGCACTGTGGCACCATGTGCCCGGTTTGTGGTCCACTGTTTGGACAAAAAGGCTTACATGCCAAAGTAGTTTGTCATTGTCTACTGCTTGAAACCGACCAAGGATTAGTGCTGGTCGATACCGGTTTAGGAATCCAGGATTATCTGCATACCAAAGCCCGCTTGGGCAATCTGGTTACACGCTTAGGTCGCATAGAAAATAATTTAGAATTGACCGCCATTGCACAAATTCAACGCTTAGGTTTTAGTCCTCAAGATGTCCGGCACATACTGGTTTCTCATCTGGATTTTGATCATGCCGGGGGGATTTCTGACTTTCCGCAAGCTACCGTTCATGTGCTCTCCAGCGAATATAATGCAACACAAAACTTTTTTTCACTGAAAAATAAAGCCCGCTATAAGACTCAGCAATTTAAGCAGCACCGACACTGGAACTTTATAGAACCAAATCAGGGAGAAGCCTGGTTCAACTTGAATCAGGTTCAGGGCTTTAACTTATTTCAAGATGAAATTTTGCTGATTCCCCTGTTTGGTCATACTCAGGGGCATTGCGGGATTGCAATCAAACAGCAGGATGGATGGCTATTTTTCTGCGGAGATGCCTATTACTCTCACCTGCAACTCGACCCGAAAAACAAGCTGCGGACGCTGGATAAACTGGAACGCTTCTTTGCTGAAAATAATGCCATGCGTTTAGGCAATTTACATAAAATTCAACAGCTCGCACAAACAAATCCAGATATCGACATCATTTGTGCACATGATCCACTTGAATTAATGCGGTATACATCATGAAAAAATATATAGGGATAATTTGTATTTCTGCTGCTTGTTTTGTAACTGGCTGCATGAAATCCTCAGCTTTACCAAAAGATGAAAGACCTAGCACATGGAGTCAGACAATAGATAAAAAAAATAATTTTTATCAAGTCAGTGAATGGGTTTATCGAAGTGAGCAACCACATTCAGATTTACTTCCGGAACTAAAAAAAAATCATATTAACATTGTTATTAATTTAAGAAGCAGTGATTCGGATCCCGAATTATTTCATGATACCAGCTTTCAGTTGATTCATATTCCAATCAATACTTGGGCAATGAATCGAAATGATTTACTCAAAGTGATGCACGTTCTACAAGACGCACAAATGCGCCACAAAAAAGTTTTGATTCATTGTTATCACGGTTCAGACCGTACAGGTGCAAGTATTGCCATGTATCGGATTATTTTTCAGCATTGGTCTATTGCAGATGCACTGAATGAAATGAAGCACGGCGGCTACGGCTTTCATCCCGTATGGATCAATATAGAACAACTTTTCAGCCCTAAAAATGTAAGATGGATTCAACAGCAACTGTTGAATCCATCTTGATGAGGGGAATTAAATCAAACTTAGCGTTTGTCTAGTGGAACCCAGTCAATCACCCATGCAGACTTCATGCCTAGGCTGGCATCGCCGGTAATTTTCTTGCGTGCAGCATCTGCAGCATCACGGTCCTTAGACGGTCCAACCATAATCCGAACCCCTTTGGATGTTGGGCTCTTGGTCACCTTATAGCCTTTAGCGCGCAACTTGGATGCCAGTGCATCCGCATTGGCTTCATTGGCTGCCAGTGCCACCTGAACCATCCATTGCTTGTCGCCATGCTCTAACAAATCTCGTGCTTTTTCTGCCTCTGCTTTTTTCTTTGCATCGGCTTCTTGTTTAGCTTGTTCTTTTTTCTTGGCCTCTAGGGCTTTCTTCTCGGCTTCATGCTTTTCATCTGCTTTCCGCTTTAGCTCAGCTTCGTGCTTGGCTTGCTCTTGCGCTGCTTTTTTCTCGGCAGCTCGCTTTTCAGCCAACTTTTTTTCAGCTTCAGCCTGACGTTTATCTTCAGCTAGTTTTTTCTCAGCATCAGTTCGTTGTTGAGCTGTCTGCTGTTGCAACTTTTTTGCAGCAAGTAACTTCTCATCTGCCAAATGCTTTTGTTTGGCTTTTTCATCTTCAACCAGTTCTGGTGGAATATTATCGGAACTTTGCTGTGCACCGGTACGGTGTGCATTTAAAGCAGCATATTCTTCTGCTGCTTTACGCGCTGCATCGGCTTCCGCCTGTTGCTGCATCACCAAAAACTCGGCGGCACGTGCTTCCTGTTCGGCAACTGCTTTTTCACGTGCACGACGCTGCTCTTCCAGTAAACGTTTTTCAGTTTCAACATCTACTGTCAAAGGTTGCAACTGAATCATGCCACCCTCAGCAGACGGCTTTTTTTGCTCTACTTGAGCCGCAAGCTCTGGGGTTTTCTGTTCGTTTTGATATATTTCTTCTTTACCTTTTAGGAGTAATGCTGCCAATAAAACACCACCACCTAATAAAACAACGCCTCCCATCCAGCGTTGTTTGCTATTCATTGACATTCTTCCAAATACTCCCATACCGCTTCTAAGGTATGAAATGAACCACATACCAAGATCAGCTGATTATTTTTCGTTTCATTCAGCGCTGATTTAAAAGCCAATTGAACACTCTCGAAGTGCTGTACTGTTTCACCTTGTAACGCTTCATCAAGCTGTTCGATTGCAGCTGCTCGTGGAACCGTTAACGGCGCAATTTTCCATGTTAAAACAGTATCTTTCAATAACTCTACTACGGAATTAATATCTTTATCCGCCAACATGGAAAAAACACTGACGACTTCTGTGTACTGTTTATTGTATTCTAAAAATTTTCGCAACTGATTTAACAAAAATTCAACGCCATGCGGATTGTGTCCGGCATCAAAAATCACTGTTTTATCCTGAATTTGGCGAATTTCAAACCGGCCTTGCAGTTTGGCGTTTTGAATACCCTGCGCAATGGCCGCTTGAGTTACCTTTAAGCCACACACCAAAATAGCAGCTACAGCGGTGGAAATATTTTCCAGGGCCAGACTGCCCACAGGCAATTTTAAAGTCGTACCTGAAGATGCAAACATCCAGTTTTGACCATCGTCAGTATATTGATAGAAATAATCGCGGTTAACTGCAAATAATGTCGCCTGACACTCGTTGACTTTGTTTTCAATGGCTTGCGGAAGTTCCTGAGAACCACCAAAGATCACAGGAATATTCGGACGAATAATCCCGGCTTTCTCGAAGGCAATTTTTTCAATGGTATCGCCCAGCCAGTCGGTATGATCCAGACCAATATTGGTAATCACCGCAACATCGGGATCAATCACATTGACCACATCCAGACGGCCGCCCAAACCGACTTCTAATACCCAAACATCACATTGTTTGCTTTTAAAAATAACGAAAGCAGCCAGTGTGGTGGCTTCAAAAAAAGATAAGCTTAAATTACATTCACGACGCGCCTGATCAACTGCCACAAAAGCATCAATCAGGGTTTGATCGTCCACTTCCATACCTTGAAGCTTTACACGTTCATTAAAACGGTAGATATGAGGTGATTGGTATAAACCAACTTTATAGCCCTGCGCATTTAAAATGGCAGCCAAAGTAGTGGTGGTTGAACCTTTACCATTGGTACCTGCTACCGTCAGGACTTTGGCCTGTGGACGTGTCACCCCCAGCTTTTCAGCCACAGGAATCACCCGTTCCAGACCTAAATCAATACCCGTAACGTGAACATGGCTCCAATAATCGAGCCATGTATTTAAAGAGTCTATTGCAAGTGGTGCTGTGTTCAAGACAAATTCATCAGTTTCGCGATAATACGATATACAGTATCACGTAATGCGTGACGGTGAACAATTTGATCGATTACACCATGATCAAGCAAATATTCGGCACGTTGGAACGGTTCGTCCAGTTTTTCACGGACTGTTTGCTCAATGACACGTTTACCCGCAAAGCCGATCATAGCCTTCGGTTCAGCAATGTGCACATCGCCCAACATGGCCAAAGATGCAGTTACACCACCATAAACCGGATGAGTCAATACCACCAGATACGGCAAGCCGGCATCTTTCATGCGTTGAATCGCAGCTGAAGTACGCGCCATTTGCATCAGTGACAACATGCCTTCCTGCATACGTGCACCACCAGATGCCGCGAAACAGATTAAAGGCTGTTTATCCTTAATGGCACGTTCGGCAGCTTGTACAAAACGGTCACCGACCACCGTACCCATTGAACCGCCCATGAAGTCAAATTCGAAGGCGCAGGCAACCACAGGAATATTTTTAAGCAAACCTTGCATCACCACCAGTGCTTCAGTTTCACCGGTTTTCTTTTGGGCTTCTGCCATACGGGCAGGATAAGGTTTGCTATCGACAAAATGTAGTGGATCTTTCGCCACAAATTCTTGGCCTAATTCAGTTTGAACCTGATCAAAGAACCAGTTCAAACGGTCTCGTGCTTTCATACGCAAATGTTCATCACATTGTGGACAAACATAGGCATTGAATGACATCGCGGTACGTGTCACCAGTGCATGACATTCAGGACACTCAAACGTTGGCTCGGTAAAAGTTGCTTTGAGTGCAGTTTGCTCATCGGGTGCGTGAATACCCGGAACATGACGTTCCGTCCATGGCGTCGCTGGGCTTAGAATTTTGCCTGATTTCACTTCTTGATTCATACTAACTCATCGAGCGCGGCTCGAAGCTCCTTGACTTTATTGACCGTTTCAACAACGGCTTGTTCTGGTGCTAAGTTGGCGAATTGTTTGACAAAAGCACTGCCCACAATCACTGCATCGGCGGCTACACCCATGGCTTTTGCAGAGGCAGCATCGCTAATACCAAAACCGACACCTACAGGAACGTCAGTCACAGTTTTAATTTTCTGGATACGGGCTGCAGCTTCAGAGACATCCAAAGTCGCAGCACCGGTTACCCCTTTCAAGGATACATAGTAGATAAAGCCACTGGCCTGGTTCGCCACATGCTGAATACGTTCATCAGTCGAGGTGGGTGCCAGCAAGAAAATTTGATCCATGTCGAATTTTTTCAGCACGTCATCCAAATCTTTTGCTTCTTCAGGCGGTAAATCCACCAGAAGTACGCCATCAACACCGCATTCATGGGCAAAGGATACAAACTTTTCATAACCAATCACTTCAACCGGGTTTAAGTAACCCATTAAAACCACTGGTGTTTCTGTATCTTTTTGGCGGAACTCTTTGACCATTTTCAAAGCATCCAGCGTATTGGTCCCACCTGCCAATGCACGTTCTGCGGCAAGGGCAATGACCGGACCATCAGCCATAGGGTCTGAAAATGGAAGACCAAGCTCAATTACATCTACCCCTGCCTCTACCATTTGATGTAACAATGGAACAGTTACTTCTGGATGAGGGTCACCAGCCATCACATATGAAACAAGCGCTTTACGCTGTTGAGATTTAAGCTGTCCAAAACGAGTGGCTAAACGTGACATAGGGTTGTACTTTCCTTGAATTATTAAAAAACTGAGGAGTTGGCTGTGTAGAAATACAAGACAACGCATTGTAACGCTATTTTTTACTCATTGAATAGAGTCTGAACATTTCGCGCTACATTCAACTGAACATCTCATTTTTTCAGAACAATCCGAGAACACCATTTACTGACATTTACGAACTTTTCTCAATGATCAAAGATGCCTAATTTTGCCATTTAAAAAAATATCCAGCATTCGGATAAACTTATTTTTATTAGTAAAAAATTGATAAAAATAATTGGGTTAGCTTTTACATTTAATGTTTTATGAAATAGCAAAACCTGCACTATAATAGCGGCGTTTTTCATTTTTTATATTTTATATGACTCCCGAATCCCAAGGTGAAGTGCATGCGCGCGCGTTTGCACTGCTGCCTCTTATTGTTTTTTTAACCATTTTTTTAGGTAGCGGTATCTACCATTCCATCATTGGTACCGAGTTTGCTTTCTATCAGGTTAAGGCCCCAGTGGCCGCTTTGCCGGCGATTATTCTTGCGGTGCTGCTGTATCGTGGCCAATTCAATGCCGCCATCGATGAATTTTTAAAAGGTGCCAGTCATCCCAATTTAATTTTGATGTTTATGGTGTTTATGCTGGCAGGCGCATTTGCCAGTACCACCAGTGCCATTGGCAGTGTCGATGCCACGGTACAAATGGGGCTTTCGATTATCCCGCCGGCCTTTGTCCTGCCCATGCTGTTTATCATTTCAGCCTTTATTGCTACGGCGATGGGGACCTCCATGGGAACCATTGCCGCCTGTGCACCAATTGCTTTTGGTTTCTCTCAAGTCACCAATATTGAAGTCGTATACGCCATTGGCGCAGTGGTGGGTGGTGCGATGTTTGGTGATAACCTGTCGATGATTTCAGACACCACCATTGCTGCCACCAGTAGTCAAAAGGTGCAACTGCGTGACAAGTTTAAGGTCAATGTCTGGATTGCGGTTCCTGCCGCTCTGGTCACTATTGTGATATATGCCTTGCTGAGCCATGATTCACAAATCCTTGCCTACAAAGAGTATAACTTGTGGCTGATTTTGCCCTATGTTGCAGTATTTTTTCTGGCTTTCTCCCGTTTGCATGTACTGGCGGTTTTAAGTATTGGTGTGGTGCTTTCCGGTCTGATCGGCATTGCCGTGAACCCGGACTTTAGCCTGATAAAACTGAATAATGCAGTCTATGACGGCTTTGTTGGCATGTTCGAAGTGGCCCTACTGTCGATGTTCCTAGGTGGTCTATCGGCGATTATGCAAAAAGAAGGCGGTTTAAAATGGCTGATTGAGCGCATTTACAGTATGACGCGTTTGCTGAAAGTGGGTCGTCAACGCGCCGGTGAACTAGGGCTCAGCTTTCTGGTAATTTTCTCCAACCTGTTTGTAGCCAACAATACGGTTGCGATTATTTTATCCGGTGATATGGCACGTGAAGTCGCCAAGGAATATGGCGTTGATCCCAAACGTGCAGCCGCTTTGCTGGATATATTTTCCTGTGTGATACAGGGCGTGATTCCCTACGGTGCGCAATTACTCCTGGCCTGCTCGATTGCCAAAATGTCGCCTGTCGAACTGATGGGACATATTTACTACTGCTGGGTCTTGGCGATCTTTGCCATATTGGCGATTATTTTCCGTTTTCCTAAATTTAAAATGACGGAATAAATTTTCAATGTATTTGAAGCGGTCTCATGACCGCTTTTTTAAACTTTAACTTTAAGGTTTTAAGGCCTTTTTCCACGCTAACAGCGTTTGTCCACGATAGGCCTTAAATGCCCGCGCCAAGGCAGATTGATCTGAATAACCCAATTTAAATGCGATCTCTGTCAGGCTGATCTGCTGTGCAAGTAACTGCTCACAGCGTTTCATCCGCTCCCCTTCCAGCAATTTTTTAAATGACGTGTCCTGCTGCTGCAGTTGCCGCTGTAGGGTTCTCACCGAAAGGTGTAACTCTTCTGCCAACCATTCTATTTTAGGCACCTGTTGCTGGGTTTTTAAGTATTCCGCAATACACTGTTGCATGCGCTGTACAGGTTGAAAATGCTGGGGCCGTGCAGCAATGGCTTCTTCGGCCTGCCTGAGCAAAAGCTGCATCAGGGATGGATCGGCAAGTTCAGATTTCAAGTCCAGGCTGTCTGCATGAATCACAAACGAATATTTCGGCTCTGCAAATTCCACCTGACAACCAAAGAATTTTTCATATTGATAACACGCCATTTGTGGCCTGTGCGCAAAATGAATACTGAGCAATTTTAGTGAAGCCGGAAAAATCTGTTTGGCCAAATGCGCCATACAGGCGGTGGTCAATTCATTGATCAAGGCATAGCTTTCATCATGATAAGGCCAAGACAAGACGATTTGATTGCCTTGATGCGCCATGTGCATCGGGACGATTTCCGCCCCATCAATCACTAAACGGCTAAAGCGCACCACATTGTGTAAGGCTTCCGCCACACTCTCACTGCGCGTGGCCATATAGCCCAATACACCAAAATGCTCGGCACGGATAAATTTCGCCATTTCAAACACCAGTTGAGGACAATCCAGCTGCTGCTGGGTCAACTGCATAATGGTTTTGAAAAATGAATACGGAGATTGCGAATCGATAGGCAAAGACAATACATGCTGCAGTTGAGCTTGATAAGGCTGCAAAAAATCGACCTGATTAAAGTCCAATGTACGTTCATTCAAGTACATGTTCCATAACTGGAAATAACCATTGGCGATATGAATTTCCTGCATCAGTCACCCACTTTTATGGTTTTATTTTGACATTTTAGATTTTTATCATGGCGTAAAATGTATAAAAAATGGCAATTACTGTCAAAACAAAATTGAAAAAGCCCGACATACTGAAGCTATCCAAGGCCATTTAAGTAAAATAACATGAATGCCATTGTCCAATATCAAGCTACGCCTGTAGTTCGTAGTGATCTTGACTTTAAACTGAATGAAGTTCCGCGTTTCTGGTTTGGGGACGATCCTTTTCGTACCCGTATGTTTGATGCCCTCAGCCTGACTTTCCCGGATGGCGAACGCTATTTCATTCAATCTGTGCGTCTGTTTCGCGATCAGATTCAAGATCCGGATTTAAAGCAGCGTGTTGCTGACTTTATTCGTCAGGAAGCACAGCACGGCATTGCGCATGACAAAATGAATCAGGTCATGAAAGATCAAGGCATGCCGGTGGATCTATTTATTCAACGCTTAAACAAGATTTTTAAATTCGAGCTGGAACAGCGTTCCCCGCAATACAACATTGCCATGACCGCCGCAGCAGAACATTTGACTGCCCTGATGGCAGAAACCTTTTACAGTAAAAAAGAAACTTTGCGTGATGCTCATCCCTATGTACGCGCACTGTTTGCCTGGCATGCCATTGAAGAGATGGAACATCGCGACGTCGCTTTTGATGTGATGAAACAGGTCGGTCATGTTCCTGAAAGTACACGTAAATTCACACTGGCGTGGACCACCGCATTAATGTTCGGTTTTACCATTTACCGCACCAATGTCATGTTAAAACATGATGGATTTAGTCGCTTCCAACGTTTACAGATGAATATCAAAGGCTTGCCGTGGTTCTTTGGTAAAAATGGCACACTGAGCAAAATGAGTCAGCAATATCGGGACTGGTTTAAGAAAGACTTTCATCCTAGCCAGCACCCAGTGATTGCCCAATACGATGTCTGGGTCAAAACGCTGGAAGAAACGGGAGATCCGATTCAGGCAGGCGAAGCCTTCTGGCAGGCTGCTTTAGACTAGATATCATGTCAATCTAATGGATTCACACCAGATCCGGATTTATCCAGATCTGGTTTTGTCCTAAATGGCTGCGGTCTTACCATTTGGCATAATGCTGTTCTAATAAGCCGTATTCGTCCAGCAATACGATTTCCTGATCATTCTGCTGGATGGTGCCGCTGATTTGGGCTTGCCACTGACTAAACTGGCTGCCTACCAATCTGAGATTCAGGTTTTCATAACGGCGCCAACCGGTCTTGACCTGCAAATTGAGCTTGTCATCCAGTGAACGGATCTGCCAATGCCCCTCGTCCAGATGCTGGAATAAGACATCACTTAAGGGATATAAAACCCCATTGATCCATAAGCAGTTCTCATTACCAAAACTCTCATTCACCCCTGAGGCCAGATTCAATCCGATCCGGTTATTCTGCACATCCCAAAAATTACATGACAACCAGAACCATGCAGTTTCCGGTCTTAGAAAACCACAAGTATCATCTAAAGAGGCAAAGGTTTTGTCATTAAACTGGATCGCTTCATTCTGCTTATTGATAAAAAAACCTTCACAAGCCAAGGTGGTCAGCTTTTGGGTATAAGTCCAGCCATTAATCCCTGTGGGACTACACATACTGAGCGGATCGGTTCCGGCACAGAAAATGCGGGCACTCAATTTAATTTCCCCATGTTTGGTGACATGGATATAACGCACGCCATTGGCATGCTGAATATCAATTTGAAAAGGTGACTTGGAAAAAAAACTCTGGCTATATAACGGCTGTTCATCTACCAGCGTATTACGCGATAAAAAGTTGATCGCATTCCATTCTTGTACTTCATGGTTCAGATGATTATAAATATAGAAAAAGCCATGCCCGGCCCAAGCAATATCAGCAATGGCCAGACCAATGGTATAGTGTGCATGCTGGATACAGCAAAATTTAAATTTCTTATATTTTAATCGCTTACGCCAACCAGTTAAGACATCACCATAGGGGGTTTTATACTGGTATTTGCTTAAATCGATGTTTTTTGGGAGAGCTGAAAAACGTCCATAATTTGGTTGTCCATTTGATTGAATCAAATCCATTTATCAAATTCCATCTAGCCAAGAGATCACAAATCCTTAAGCTTATTATGCCTATATAAATCCAAGTTAAAAGTGTCAAAAAACAACTTTCATCGAAAAAATACAAAAATATATATTATTCCATCTGGTCTTATATTTAATAAATATGATTGATTAATCAAACAGATATAAATCAGTTATCTGATAACATCAAATAGGTATTTTCCCATTGATCCTCATCAAACCCACCTTCTCGCAACTCAATATAACGGCCATGCACATGGTCAATGGCAATGCAGTCATCTACATCTAAAACGCGGTCGGTATGCTGTTTTTGCCAATGTGATGCAAAATACGCCTTACCACGTTGTTTTGCCTCCATGGCATTTTGTGCCACGACCAAAACATAACGATGCAGTTCTCCAAACTCTTGGGCATCGTAGCCACCCAAGTTAATTAAAAACAAATGTTCTGAAGATGAATTCGGAGCTGCATCACTAAATTGGATTTGATATTTTTTACCTTCAAATTCCACGCCGTTAATTTGTGCCCAAGCATCAATATGCAATCCTTTTTGTTCTCCAAACCAGGCATTTTTTAGTTGTGGATAAACCTCTTCTAAAGTTTCGCCAACGGCTAAAACTACATCATGAACTTCGGTATTGGCACGGGCGTGACGGCCGCCAAGCATGACGATAAATAGGCTGGGCATGATTCTCTCCTTAATTTTAATCCTCCCCTTGCGAAACAGTGTTTCTAATCCTTTTAAAAAAGGATGGAGAACTTTTCATCACAAAATTTGCTTGGGAGAATAATTATTACACCTCAATATGATACGCGCTGGCGACATGGATGTCGCCCGTTTGGCAGGAATACAAGGATGTATTCTCTGCCAAACAAAGGGGTTTTGTTACTTTTGCCCCGTCAAAAGTAAAGAATATATGTTGTTGCATCTTCGATACCCTTCTAAAAAAGGGAAAAGTTTTTCTGTATGTATAAAAAAATCGTGCTGAATTGCTTCAGCACGATTTTTAATAACTTCCCCTCTCCCTTGCGAACTCAGAATATATTCTGAGTTTCTCATCCCAAAGGGAGAGGCTTCATATCAGAGGCTTATTACATCTCCACCATTTCCACGCCATCAATACGGGCAACTGTCATCAAGTCTTTATCACCACGGCCAGAAACCGTTGCAATAATGATTTGGTCTTTATCCATGGTTGGCGCAAGCTTAGTTACATAAGCCATTGCATGCGAGCTTTCAAGTGCTGGAATAATGCCTTCAATGTGAGTTAAATCACGGAAACCTTGTAAAGCTTCAGTGTCATTGATTGGCACATAGTTCACGCGGTGCATATCTTTTAAGAAGCTGTGCTCCGGGCCTACACCTGGGTAGTCTAGACCAGCAGAAATTGAATGGGTTTCAATAATCTGACCTTGATCATCTGACATAAGGTAAGTACGGTTGCCATGAAGTACACCAACATGACCTGCGTTTAATGGTGCAGAGTGTTTACCTGTTTCAATGCCGTAGCCTGCCGCTTCAACACCGTACATTTTTACATCTTCATCATTTAAGAATGGATAGAACAAGCCCATTGCATTTGAACCGCCTCCCACACATGCCACCAAGGCATCTGGCAGACGACCTGCTTGTTCTTGAATCTGTTTACGTGCTTCACGACCAATGATTGATTGGAAATCACGAACCAATTGCGGATATGGGTGCGGACCAGCCACTGTACCAATCACATAGTAAGTCGAATCAACATTGGTTACCCAGTCACGCATCGCTTCGTTCATGGCATCTTTCAATGTTTTTGAACCGCTTTCGACAGGTACAACGGTTGCGCCAAGTAGACGCATACGGTACACATTCATGGCTTGACGTTTCACGTCTTCAGCACCCATGAACACCACACATTCAAGACCTAAACGTGCTGCGATTGTTGCCGTTGCTACACCGTGCTGGCCCGCGCCTGTTTCTGCAATAATGCGTTTTTTGCCTGAAAGTTTAGCCAATAAAGCCTGCCCAATGGTGTTGTTTACTTTATGTGAACCTGTATGGTTCAGGTCTTCACGTTTTAAGTAAATTTGCGCACCGCCGAGTTCTTTTGACCATCGTTCAGCATAATAAAGAGGACTAGGACGACCTACATAGTAGGCTAAATCACGGTCGAATTCTGCCAGAAACTTAGGATCATCCTTCATACGGAAATAAAGTTTTTCTAAGTCTTCTAATGCTGCCATTAGAGTTTCTGACACAAAACGTCCGCCATGGATACCGAAATGCCCGCGTTCATCTGGGAATTGGGTATAGTCAATCTTATTTTGCTGATCCACGTTGGACTCCTTGCATAAACTGTTCAATGAGTTTCTTGTCTTTGATACCTTTAGCGGACTCTACGCCTCCGCTGACATCAACTGCATAAGCATTGGTCGTCTTTATAGCGTCTTCAATATTGTCAGGTTTTAAACCGCCTGCCAAGATTAATGGAATATCGAGTTTTGGAAATTGTGCCCAGTCAAAACTATGCCCTGTGCCGCCTTTAAGTTCAGGATGCCATGCATCTAACAGTACGGCACTTGCCCCTGCCTGTTGGTATTGCTGAATCGTTGCAATCACATCTAACTCAGGTTTGACCTGAATGGCTTTATACCAGCGGCGTCCGACTTGTTTGGAAATTTGCTGACATTGTTCAGGTGTTTCATCACCATGAAATTGCAAAATATCCACCGGTGCTTGCTTTAAAATGTCTGTAATTTCATCCAGCGATGCGTTCACAAACAGTCCCACAGTCTGCACATAAGCAGGCACATTTTGAATCAAGGTTTGAGCTTGTTCTGCTGTAACACTACGTGGGCTTGGCGGGAAAAATACAAAACCGATTGCATCTGCGCCTGTATCAACAACTGACTGAATATCTTGAATACGTGTGATTCCGCAAATTTTGGCACGGGTTCGCATATTATTTTGGCTCTAACTCCGCCCTATTCATAGCCTATCTATAAATATGAGGGCGAATCATTGTAATGCAATTTTTCTAACTTGAGTGAAGTTCAACCCGATTATTCTGAGATAAAGTTGTTTATAAAGGATACTAACTTTATACTCTGCCCGACTTGCAACAAGTTAAGCTTAGGCTTAGGGAAGTTGGTGCAATCCCAACACTGCCCCCGCAACGGTAAAAATGAAAAGTAACTTTTATAAATCAATTGATTTACACCACTGCAGAACAATGTGGGAAGGTGAAGTTACAGTGCGTACATGCCACATTTGAGTCCGGAAACCTGCTTGTTGCCCCTTAACTCAATCATTCACGGGGGGTGAATGTATGGAGCTTAAATCATGAAAATTCAATTTCAGCCTACAGCTTTGGTGGGTGCAATCGCTATTGCGATGGGTTTCTCTGCATCTGTATCAGCACAAGACAACACTAATGCAGTAAATGCCTCTTTAGATACCGTGGTGGTTACCGCAACCCGTTCTGAAGAAAAGATTAAAGATGTGCCTGCGCGTATTTCTATTATTGAACCTAAAATTGTCGATCAATCACCGATTGCTTCTTTTCCTGATTTACTTAAGCACGATGCCGCCATCAACATGGTTCAAAGTGGCGGTATGGGGCAACTTGCCGATATTTATTTACGTGGCACTGAATCTGACCATACCTTAATTTTACGTGATGGCGTACGACTGAATAATGCATCTTCGGGTACAGCAAGCCTTGCTTTTATTGACACCACAGATATCAAGCAAATCGAAATTCTCAAAGGGCCTGCTTCAGTCTTATATGGGACTGATGCTATTGGCGGTGTAGTGCAACTGGTTTCCAAAAACCCTGAAAAAACAGGTGCATTTGTTACAGGTGAAATAGGAGAACATAAAACCTATAAATCTGTCATTGGTGCTGATTTATATGAAGACGGTTTCTATGCACAGATTCGCGGTCAACGCCTAGAATCCGATGCAACAAAAGTGACCAACCAAAAAACCAATACTACGGATACTGCTTCTTTTGATCAAAAAGGCTTTAGTACTAAACTTGGTGTGGAAAAGGAAAAATACGCAGCATCAATTGACTACAGTACCAATAAAGGTACCAGCCTATATGATGCTTATTCGTTTAATGGAGCATTGCTGAAACAAGACTTTGAAAACGAAATTATCAATCTTCGTAGTCGTGTAAACATTACCGATCAAATTGAGCTGAATGCACGTTTGTCTCAATTTACGGATGAAGTTGATCAAAAGGATTCAACCGATTTTGTACATAGTAAAACTCAAGAAGCTGAACTCTATAGTAAATGGAATTTCATGCCTCAACAGACTTTACTTGCAGGTGTAACTCATCGCAATCTGGATGGAGACATCCTGTCTTATGGTACACCGTATGATGAGGACGTAGACTCAACTGGGTATTATGTTCAACATCAATTTAACGGGACTAAACTTAATACCCAAGTTGGTGTTCGTGTAGAAGACAATGAAAAATATGGAACTCATACGGTAGGTCAAATTGCTGCACGCTATCAATTGCTGCCATCAACCAGTGCATATGTAAATGTAGGTACAGCATTTAAATCACCAACCTTAAATGAACTTTATAATTCATGGAACGGCAACCCCGATTTGAATCCTGAAGAAAGTACATCTTATGAAATTGGTTTTGACCAAAATCTGGCTTATGGTTTCCAAACAGGTTTATCTGCTTACTACACAGAAGTTGAAGATCTGATTGCTTCAGGCAGCAATGGCAAACTGACCAATATTCAAAAGGCTACTTATCAAGGTGGCGAGGCTTATTTAGGTTGGCAGCAAAATGATTTATTTGCCAAAGCAACCTATAGTTACGTTAAACCTCAAAATGAAGCAACTCATCAAGATTTAAATCGTCGTCCTCGTCAAGGTTTTACCTTAACAACGGGCTTACAAAACGAAGTCTATGGTATTAGTGCCTCTTTGGTCGCTAAGTCCAAATCTAAAGATTGGGATAAAAACCACAAGAACCCAGGCTATGCGACGGTTGATGTAAATGCTTTTTGGAATGTAAACCCAAATGTGAAACTATTTACCAATATTCAAAATATTGGCGATGTTGAATATAAGACCGCATATCAAGACAAAGGTTATTACTATGTCAATGGTGGCCGTTTAGCTTCTGCGGGCGTGACATTCAAATACTAAGTCGCATACTTAATCCCGATTAAAACTTTGAGGATAATGTCATGAATATGGCATTATCTTTTTTATTGCTGACTCGAAATTTCACACATTTAAGGACAAAAGATGGGCCACCGTTTAAGTAAAATTTATACCCGCACTGGCGACTCTGGAACTACAGGACTGGGCGACGGTTCACGTGTTGCCAAAGATGACTTGCGTATTGCCGCTTTGGGTGATGTTGACGAGCTGAACTCTTGCATTGGGATTCTACGTGCACAAATTGCAGCCAGTAGCATCGAAGACAAAGCGCCTTGGGACAAATCCCTCAGCCTGATTCAACACTGGTTATTTGATTTGGGTGGTGAAGTCTGTATTCCCAACTACAACATGGTATTACCTGTTTCCGTAGAGTTTCTGGAAAATGAAATTGATCGCATGAATGAAGCACTGCCAATGCTGAAAGACTTCATTTTACCGGCTGGAACTTTAGCCTGTAGTTATGCACATCAAGCACGTTCGGTATGCCGCCGTGCCGAACGCAGCCTGATGACCGTACACACCCGAGATCAAAATATTCAGGCGACTTCATTGCAACTGTTAAACCGTCTTTCTGACTGGTTATTTGTCGCTTCACGTACTTTGCAACGCGCTGAAGGTGGATCTGAAGTGCTTTGGCAAAAAAATATTAATGAGACGATCTAAACCCAATGCACATAATTTACTGATTTTTGATTAAGGTCATGGTCTTTGCTTCATGATAAGTACCATTCACAACCTGACTGAAATTTGATACATAAAGTTTCTGCGAAACAGTGAATAAATTGCTACTGTTAAACAGGTTTTGTGAATGGTAAATTTTTTGCTCACTTTTTTAAAAGTGAAACAATGAGCTCCTCACATTGGATAAATAAACGGTAAGACACCGTTATGAAAATATAAAATTTCCATAGAAGGATCAAGGATGCGAATCATCGGACATCGTGGTGCACGCGGAGAAGCACCAGAAAATACCCTAGGCGGTTTTCAATATATCCATGACCTGGGCATCCGCGCTGTTGAATTTGACGTCCGTCAACTGAAAGACAATGAACTCATCATCATGCATGATGACAACTTTTTAAGAACGACAGGCACTGATCAAGCCCTCTATGAACTAGACAGCCGCCAGCTTGAAGCCTTTAATCAAGCTCATATCTGGATGGACTGGGATAAACAGATTACCCCAACGTTGCGCCAAACCTTGAGCATCATTCATGACTTTGAACATATTGAAGTCGAAGTGAAAGCAGTCGCCACCATGGCAGAAGCCGAGAAACTGGTTTTAGAATTACAAAAACAATTGCATGACTTTGAAGAAACCGCAGTCATCACCAGTTTTGACTTAAAAATCCATCAGGCCTTAAAACAACAGTATTCCATCTTTAAACGCGGCTTATTGGTTGAAGAGGACATTAAACACAAAGCGATTGAACAGGCTTTAGAACTTGGTTGTTGCCAGATTGGCTGGATGAACCAGTTGGCCACTGATGAAATGATTCAAGCCACTCAGAAAGCTCATTTACACATCAGTGTCTGGACGGTGAATGATATTGAACGGGCGAAGCATCTACAAAGTTTAGGCATTGATGGGCTAATTACCGATTTTCCCAAGATGATGCTCGAGCACCTATAAAATAAGATATTCGCCCTCATAAATGTGATTCAATCGGTCATTTATTTTCTCAAAAATGGCCGCTATCGCTGCTGTAAACGGAAGCCGGATTGACCTTCGATAAAATCAATCAACTTGTCTCGCATTCTGTTACTGTTTAGTACAATACAACTGTAGAATAATGCTAGTGAAGATTTGTCCGCTCATGCTAGTATTGATAAGTCTTAATCCTTATAAATTGTAATGAATTAAGAAATTCATTTATACCTTACCTGAAAAAGGTTCTAGGAGTGCTGCTGGAGATGAATGCTCCCTTACCCAAAGCCCCAATTAACTGGATTGCAGTGTTTGCATTGGTGTTTTTACCCATTGTCGCTGTCATCGCTATCCCTTTGTATGCTTATCATCATGATTTTAGCTTAGGCGCATGGATCAGCTTATTTGTACTGCTTGGTATGAGTAGTTTAGGAATTACTGCAGGATACCACCGCTTGTGGGCGCACCGTGCCTATGAAGCGACACTTCCTTTAAAAATTATTTTAATGATTATGGGAACCTTTGCCGTTCAAAACAGTATTCTGTTCTGGGCTTCAGGTCACCGTACCCATCACCGTCATGTTGATGATGTGGAACAAGACCCGTATTCAATTAATAATGGCTTTTGGTATGCGCATATTGGATGGATGCTTCGCAACTATCCGGCAGCGGAAGCCAACTATAAAAATGCACCGGACTTGTTAAATGACAAGGTGGTGATGTTTCAGGACAAATACTACATTCCCCTCGTGATTGCCGTTCATGCAGTGATTTTAACCACAGTCGGTTGGGCTGTTGGCGATATGTGGGGCGTGTTGTTATTAGGCGGTTTACTTCGTCTGATCTTGAGCCATCACGTGACTTTCTTCATTAACTCACTGTGTCATATGTGGGGCAAACGTCCTTATACTGACGAAAACACGGCGCGTGACAATTTTGTTTTAGCCATTGCCACTTGGGGTGAGGGTTATCACAACTACCACCACATTTTCCAATACGATTACCGTAACGGCGTAAAATGGTGGCAGTACGATCCAACCAAATGGTTGATCTGGTCATGTTCAAAAGTCGGTTTGGCTAAAAATTTACGTCGTATTCCAAGCTTTAATATTAAAAAAGCGGAATTGGCGATGCGCTTTAAATATGCTGAACAAGACTTGGCCGTATATGGCCACAATGTCAACGAAGACATGGCCGCAGCCAAACTGCGTATTGCTCAGGAATATGAAGCCTTTACCCAAACCTTAAATGACTGGGCGAAGCTAAAAGAACAGGAAATTCAAGCCAAAAAAGCCTCTGTTGCTGAAAAAATCCACCAAATGGATAACAAGCTGAAAATGGATTTCCAACTGGTTGAACAGCGTCTTGCGCATCATCGCAATACCTTGAAAATCCTGGTTCGCAATATTAAAAAGAACCCTGTTTCAGAATAAACTCTGATTCGATATAAAGCCCTATTGTTTGATAAGTGCCAGTCAGTTAAGAAATTGACTGGCATTTTTTATTTTAAATTCAAAATATTATTTGATACACGAAAAACATCATCCGCAATTGTTTGAGGCAGGAATCCCTTAAAAGGTCGTTGTTTCTGCGATAGATTTGTTATTCCGCGGTAGTGGACAAGTTTGGCGGATGAGGTACGCTGCACCGCAAGATGCTTTTCTTGCGAAGCTTTGCTTCTCATTTGGCGAAACAAAACAACAAATGAGCTCCAAGCATGTGACTTAATAAAGAAAAGACTCCGACATGATGATTGGAAAAATTAAAAATAGTCATTCCTTATACCTTAGCTGATCAACATTACATTCGTACGGCTTTATTCATTTTGGCTGTTTAAATTTGCTATAGTGATGTCATCTCCCCCATTTTTTAGATTGTCTCATGCAATTTAATCCGCGTTATCCCTCGCTCAATTCCAAGCTTTATCACCATCAACAACCTGTTCCCTTAAAAGGAGCCAAAGCGGGTCATTTTAATGAAGCACTTGCCAATCAATTGCAGTGGTCTGAACAGGACAAAGCCGAATGGGTGGCCATCTGTAGCGGGCAAAAAACCTTTGCCGAATTTGAACCTTTGGCCATGGTCTATGCCGGACATCAGTTTGGACAATGGGCCGGACAACTGGGTGATGGCCGCGGTTTGTTGATTGGGCAAATTCTGGATAAGAACAATCACATCATTGATCTGCATTTAAAGGGTGCCGGTTCAACCCCCTACTCGCGTATGGGAGATGGTCGTGCCGTATTACGTTCAGTGATTCGTGAATATCTGGCCGGCCATGCGCTCAATGCTTTAGGTATTGCATCGAGTAATGCGGTGGGATTTACCTCTTCCACCCAAGGCATACAACGGGAAAAACTGGAACCGGGCGCAATGATGCTGCGTACTTCCGACTGCCATATTCGCTTGGGTCATTTTGAATGGATCAATCAATACCAGGGCGATTTATTGCCCGAGTTCACGCAGAAATGTATCGAATGGCACTATCCGGAATGTCTGGATGCCGAACAGCCGGTATTGGCATTTGCAACACAAGTGATTCAGCGTACTGCGGTGATGATTGCCAAATGGCAACTGGTCGGTTTTGCGCATGGGGTGATGAATACCGATAACTTGAATATCACCGGTTCTACCCTAGACTTTGGACCTTATGGATTTATGGAACGTTTCCGCCCGAACTGGATTAATAACCACTCGGATTACCAAGGTCGCTATACCTATCAGCAGCAACCCAGCATTGGACACTGGAATTTGTGGATGTGGCTAAACAACCTGATTCCACTCAAAAAAGATCCTGCTGAAAGAGAACAATTCAAGGAAGAACTGGCGAAATGTCTAGAGCATTTTGAAGCAACCTTTCTGGAACATTACACCCTTGGACTGTGTCAAAAAATGGGACTACCAAGTTTCCATAAAGACAGTTTTGATTGCGGCATGGCATTTCTGCGCATTTTGCAAAGTGAACAGCTGGACTACACCCAAAGCTTTATTCGACTTCAGAACAAAGAATTTGAAGCGATTAAAGATGACTGTCTGGACCGACGCCAGTTTGAAAGTTTCCTGACTCAATATGAAAGTATTCGGACACATCAGGATAGCGATGCACTGGATGCTGAAATGGCCAAAGCTAATCCACAGTATATTTTACGTAATCACATGGCACAAAAAGCGATTGAACTGGCGGAACGGGATGATTTTTCAGAAGTAAATCGGCTGTTTAAACTGCTCAGCCAACCATTTACCAAGCAGCCGGATCTCGAGCAAGCTGAGGATTTAGCCCCATTGCCAAGTGATGTTCCGGAAGTGATGGTGAGCTGTTCATCTTAAAATTTATCCACACTCGATATTCAAATTGTGGATAATTTAGACATTATCCACAATTCTAATAAAAATATTTCATTATGACCTTACATCATCTTGCACGCCAAACTGCCCTTCAATTTCCCGAAGTTACCGTAAGCCAACCTTTTGGCAATGGCTGTGATGTGTTTAAAGTCATGGATAAAGTCTTTATGCTGAGTTTTCATTTAGAAGGCAAGGCAGCCATTAACTTAAAAGTTATCCCGGATGATGGCACAATGCTACGGGATATTTATCCCTATATTCGTGCTGGCTGGCATATGAATAAACAGCATTGGGTAACTGTTTATGAGGATGAAAACCTGGATGAATCTTTAGTGCAGGATTTGGTGCAGAATTCTTATGATTTGGTGGTGGAAAAGCTTAAAAAAGTTGAAAGACTGCGGATAGAAGCGCTCAAAAGCATTCCATCAAATTAATCCACATAGATGATCAAGAATCTTATTTCATATATTTTAAAGACTTGCTGTTAGGTCTATACAAGAACTAAAGAATCACCCATTATTTATAAGCAATTCTTTAATTTTCCTATCAGCACTAGTCTCAAACTTTCAGCCGGGTAAATTTTTGTTCTGAAACTATCGTGCCCCACTGGTTTCCACTCTCGTCAGAAACAAGTTTAAAGTCAAATGCTTCATAAAGTTTTCGTGCAGCATCCAAACCTTTAAATGTCCACAAGTGAGTAGCCGTAAATCCTTGCTCATCACAAAATTTCATGGCTTGTGACAGTAGTTCTCGCCCCACTCCATAACCTCGACAATCATCATCTAAAATAAACCATCTTAAATGTGCTTCACCCTGACCTAAATCCTCACCATCAATTGCAATAGAGCCGACAATCTTTCCATCTAGGCAAGCAGTCCAAATATGATTACAAGAATGATCTAAGCGACTTACAAACTCGGCAACCCCAGTAGCAACTTGGCTTTCAAAAAATTGACCAAAACCTGAATGTTTTGAATAGAAATTGGCATGCATTTCTGTAATTCGACCAACCACACCAGGAATATAACCTTTCTTGATTTGAATACTACTCTTTTCAGCCACCTGTGAAGCCAGTCGAGCTGATTGAAGCGCAGAGGCATAAAGGTTTAATCCATCTGCAACTTTTTGTTGAGACAACGGCATAAGATACTCCATCGCCGTATTGACTTGCATTTGTCCAAATTCATTAATTTTTTGGACAGTATTTCTACCTTTAGATGTCAGAGATAATAATTTCATTCTGCCATCATGATCAGAAACACTCTCTTGCAACTCATGTTCTTGGATTAATTTATTGACCATCCTGCTAATACTAGATTTCTCCAAACCTAAAAAATCTGCAATTTGAGCTGCAGTCATTGTTTTCTGCTTTTCCAGTTCCAATAAAGTATGTATGACTGATGGCGAATAATTCGTTGCAGCTAATGTTGAATTCATAAAACCAAGTTCACGAACCATTTGTCTAGAAGCGCTACGTATGCTTTCAATAATTTCAGGGTGTACTGACATAAAAAACTAATTAGTTGTATATTACAACCAATTTACAATACTCAATTAAATTTGTCTATGAATTATTTTCTTGCCGAATTAAAATCATGTTTCAAATACGCTTTTTATATTCTTAGATTCTCAAATGAAGTGCAACAGAGATTAAATTATTGGAAGGAAGCAAGATGAGCTAGCATTTTGCTTCCGACCGACCAAAGTCAAAGTTGCATCATGAACTATACTCATCTCACTCTAGA
>NZ_CADDTS010000035.1 GCF_902753875.1 Acinetobacter bouvetii
TCGGATGCTTATATTTCAGAAATCACTCAACGTTTGAATCATCGCCCAAGAAAAAGACTCGGATTTAGAAGCCCGAGTCAGGTATTATTCCAAGAACATGGTGTTGCACTTCAAATGCTAATCTAAGATTTTCACATTTACCTTTTAACTCAAGCTTCGTTTTCATTGCCAATAAAAAAGCGAGCCACCAAGGCTCGCTTTTAATCATTTCATTCTGAACTAATCTTCCGGATATTCAAAACGGTAACCTACCCCATACACCGCCTGAATCCACTCATGACGGTTGCCGGTTTCTGCCGCGTCAGAAATTTTACGGCGCAGGTTTTTAATGTGGCTGTCAATCACGCGATCTGCCACATCAAAACTGTCCGGGTTAATATGATCAAGCAGTTGCGCACGTGAATACACCTGACCGACATGTTCCAGGAACAACTCTAATAAACGGAATTCGGTTGGCGTTAAGTTCAAGGTTTTTTGTTGATACCAAATGCGTTGCTGCGCCTTATCCATACGGAACAGACTGTTTTGTTCAGGCTCAACCTGACGGTCTAAACGGCGTAACACCGCTTGTACACGTGCAACCAGCTCTTTTGGACTAAACGGTTTACAAATATAGTCATCTGCCCCCATATTCAGACCCAATACCCGGTCAATTTCTTCAGTCCGCGCGGTCACCATAATAATGGGTAAATCCGACTGTTCGCGTACTTTACGGCAAATGGTCAAACCGTCCATACGCGGAACCATCAAGTCCAGAATCATCAAACTTGGTTTACGTTGCAAAAAGCTGTCATAAGCTTCTTGCCCATCATGAAACATGCTGACCTCAAAACCCGCAGCTTCCAGATAGTCCCGCACCAGTTGTGCAAGTTCAACTTCATCTTCGACCAGCATGACATGTTTCATGAATATTATTCCTTTATTTGTTCAACTGTTTTGGAAAAGTCAGTTTGCAGCGCAAACCACCTAATGGAGAGTGATCAAAACTCAACTGTCCGCCCAATGCCTGCGCAATTTTACCAGATAATGCCAAGCCTAAACCTGTACCGCCAGTACTCCGGGTACGCGAATCATCCACACGATAGAAACGTTCGCCCAAACGAGCCAACTGTTCATCACTCAATCCCAGCGGACTGTCATCCACAATCACACTCCACTGCGTTGCAGATTGTTCGGTATGCACACGAACTTCACCACCTGCTTCAGTATAGCGAATACTGTTACCAAGTAAGTTGACCATAATTTGTTTAAAACGATCTATGTCTAATTGTAAATTCGCCCCTTCTCCCTGCACTGAAATAGCCAGATCAGCTTGAGCAAATTTAGGTTTGAAGTTTTCCACTTCTTGCAGTACCACATTCCACGGATCGACTTCCGTCATATAGCATTTCAGTTGCTGGGCTTCAACCTGAGCCAAATCTGCCAGATCCTGAGTCAGTTTTTTCAGACTGGTCACTTGACGCAGCATCGATTCAAAATGTTCCGGCGTCGGTTTACGAATTCCGTCCTGCATCGCTTCAATTTGCGCTTGCAGCACTGCCAATGGTGTTTTTAATTCATGTGATGTATCTGCTACCCACTGACGGCGCGACTGTTCATGCTGATCCAAAATCACCGCCAATTGGTTAATTTCAGTCGACAGATCACCTAACTCATCATTGCGGTTAATTTTCACCTGATGCTGATAATGCCCTTTAGTCAGTTCACGTGTGGCATTGAGTAAACGCTGAATCGGTTTTTTGAAATACGTTGCCAACAATAAAGCCGCAATCAAACTGCTCAGGAAAGTTAAGCCATAGACCAGCAATAAATAGCGTTTTTGATTACTAAAGAAATTGATACTTAGAGCATCATCCTGATCCAGTACCGGTTTTAGCCCCAAATAACCGACAATTTTATCGTCCACTATAATAGGACGATATGACACCGGACTATCCGATGGCTCCCCCACCACGAACTGTTTTCTCGCATCATAAAGTGAAAGCCGTGAACTGAGTCCCAAACGGTCAGGCATGGAGATAAACTGCTTTTTCTGGCTTTGATTTTGTGCAGGATTTGCAGCTTTACCCTCAGATTTTTTATCTGGACGGAAGATATTCTGATTGGCACTTAAAGGAAATTTAAGCCCTTCAAATGGCTGATACTCCGAAGGTAAATTCAACTCCATCATGTGAAGTTCTTCTTGATCAATGACCGGTTTGCTTGGCTCGGTTTTATTTAAACTCGGAGATGCATTAATCAGGGTATTTTCCTGAAAATAACGCTGCTGCAAGGCAATATCATATTGACGGCGTAACCACCAGCGCGACAAGCGGTCATAGTCATCCGGTGCAGCAGTTCCTTCAATTTGCAGAATTTGTGCTTGAATGGCATTGCCCCAGTCATGGTAAACGGAATAGACGCCAGCCAGATTACTGATGACATGATCCAGTTTCTGCATTTCCACATCGGCCACATAACGGGTAAAATTCTTTTGCATGGTCCAATGCAATACCCCCAGGCTGACGGTGGTAATCACCAAGGTGGTGAGCAGTACAGTCAGAAACAAGCGTAAGGCAATCGGAACACGGCGAATCTTCAAAAGCTCAGTCTCAATCTTTTTTCTCAATGTTTTATTGTAACCAACCCTGCAACAAAAAACTCTTCATTGTTTCTTCATCATTATTGTTTAATCTTTAACTTATCAAATTACGTTTTTTCATTGGAGATAACAACAATGAATTCCATGACAAAAATGGCTTTAGTAGGTGCAAGTGTATTCAGCATGGGCGCTTTAACAGCCTGTCAATCGACCAATTCGGTTCAAGACAAAGAAGGTGATCATGCACGCATGATGCAGGATCATCATCGAATGTCTGATCACAAAATGACGCCAGAACAACGTGAGCAGTTCCAGCAAGCTCGCGCCGAACGTCAGGAAGTGATGAAAAGCATTAAAACCGCCTGTGACGGTAAAGCGGTCGGTTCTGCGGTACAAGTCAAGGCGGGTGAAAAAACCATTGATGGGACTTGCATGATGCGCTTCACAGCAGATCGCGCAGCGATGAAGCAAATGCGCCGCGAACATCATCCTATGCAGGGTGAAATGAAAGACATGCGTATGATGCATCACGGCGAACCATTGACTGATGCAAAACGTGCAGAATTAACCAAGCAATTTGATCAGCGCCTGGCAGAACGCCAAGCACATCAACAGGCCATGTTAAAAGCCTGCCAAGGCAAGGCGAATGGTACGGCAGTTCAAGTTAAAGTCGGCACCCACAGCATGAATGGCAAATGTGAAGTTCGCTTCCAGCCTAAAATGCCGGTTGCACCCGCTCCAGTGAAATCCACGCCATAATCATCTGAACCCATTTCAAAAGGCGCAACTGAGCGCCTTTTTTATTGCACATAAAAATTTACGTTTTTGACTATTTATGACATCAAATAAAGCATAAAAACATTTACACTCAATACACTTAGCACTTTCAAAGCAGAAATCTTTGACTTTACAGTCACCAAGAAAACACATGGAAAAGCTTGTACCAAGTAAGAAGATGTTGCACGATTAAGCCATACAAATACGTGTCACTGAAGGCGGCACGTTCCAATGTTTATTAGGATTATAAGCTGGTTAAACCAGTATTGAGGAAACCGATATGCCACAATACAAAGCGCCCTTACGTGATATGCAATTCGTTCTGCATGAACTTTTAAATGCAGAAGAACACTATGCAAAACTCCCTGCATTTCAAGAAACCGTAAGCCGTGAGTTGGTTGATCAATATTTAGAAGCCGCTGCTGACTTCTGTGAAAATGAACTTTCTCCTTTGAACCAAGTGGGCGACCGCGAAGGTTGTACCTGGAACGACGGTGTTGTTACTACTCCGACTGGTTTTAAAGAAGCGTACCAAAAATATATCGAATTGGGTTTCCCCTCTCTTTCTGCTGAAGAACAATACGGCGGTCAAGGCTTGCCTGTTTCTTTAGGCAACGTGATCTCTGAAATGGTCGGTACATCAAACTGGGCATGGGGCATGTACCCTGGCCTTTCACACGGTGCCGTTCGTACTTTAGAACATCACGGTTCTCAAGAACAAAAAGATACTTACCTGCCTAACCTGGTTTCAGGTGTTTGGACAGGTACTATGTGTTTAACAGAATCTCACGCAGGTTCTGACTTGGGTATCATTCGTACCAAAGCTGAACCAAATGCAGATGGCAGCTATGCAATTTCTGGCGAGAAAATCTTTATCTCTGCCGGTGAACACGACATGGCGGACAACATTGTTCACATCGTGTTAGCGCGCCTTCCAGGTGCACCTAAAGGCACTAAAGGTATTTCACTGTTCATCGTTCCGAAATTTAACGTGAATGCTGACGGTTCGCTTGGCGAACGCAATGCCGTTCGTTGTGGTTCAATCGAACACAAAATGGGTATCCATGGTAATGCGACGTGTGTGATCAATTTCGATAACGCAAAAGGCTTCCTGATTGGCCCTGAAAACCGCGGCTTAAACTGCATGTTCACATTCATGAACACTGCACGTATTGGTACTGCGGTACAAGGTCTTTCAGCTTCTGAAGGTGCGTTCCAGGGTGCATTGGCTTATGCTAAAGACCGTTTGGCGATGCGTTCACTTTCAGGTGTTAAAGCGCCAGAAAAAGAAGCCGATCCGATTATTGTTCACCCAGCTGTGCGTAACATGCTGTTGACACAAAAATCATTTGCAGAAGCTGGCCGTGCATTGGTTTACCTATTGTCTTTACACGCTGACATCGTTGAACAAGGTGCTACTGAAGAAGAACGTAAAGCTTCTGACAACATCTTGTCTTTATTAACGCCTATCGCAAAAGCATTCTTAACTGAAACAGGTTCTGAATCTGCGAAACACGGTGTTCAAGTATTCGGTGGTCATGGCTTCATTTCTGAACATGGCATGGAACAAATCGTACGTGATACACGTATCTCTTGCTTGTACGAAGGAACCACTGAAATTCAGGCGCTTGACTTGTTAGGCCGTAAAGTACTAGGTACTCAAGGTGCAATGTTGAAAGACTTCACCAAGATGATCCACAAATTCTGCGATGCCAACAAAGACAATGCTGCAATGAAAGAATTTGTTGAACCGCTTGCTGCTCTCAATAAAGAGTGGGGTGACTTGACTATGCAGATTGGTATGCGTGCAATGCAAAACCCGGATGAAGTGGGCGCTGCTGCAGTTGATTACCTATACTTCTCTGGTTATGTAACCCTTGCTTACCTATGGGCTCGCATGGCGCTTGTTGCTCAAGAAACATTGGCTACTGGTACAACTGATGTAGATTTCTACAACGCGAAAGTCACCACTGCCCGTTTCTACTTCAAGAAAATTCTGCCACGCGTACGTTCACACGTAGACGTGATTGCCGGTGGTGTAGAACCATTAATGTCTTTAGATGCTGAACATTTCGCATTCTAAGCGGATGCAGCATTAAGATAATCTGAGAAAAAGGACGGTCATGGTTTTGGCAGTCCTTTTTCTTTATCAAAAATCGAAAATAATTAACCTTTAGTCGTCTAACAACATGAATTTTCATGTATTAGACTCATGAAACCGAACTGAATCAAACAATAAACAGGTGACTCACTATGCCAATCTATAATGCGCCTCTTGCGGATATGAAATTCATCCTGAATGATGTTTTCAATGCAGAACAATTCTGGCAAGCCAATGAAAATCTTGCGCATGTTGATGCCGCAACGGCTGAAGCCATTCTTGAAGAAATGGCTAAATTTGCGCAAAACGTCACTCATCCATTAAACCGTACAGGTGATGAAGAAGGCGCAAGCTATAGTAATGGTGCAGTGACCACCCCTGCCGGCTTTAAAGAAGCATTCAAACAATATGCTGATGGCGGCTGGATTGGTTTGGCGGCAGATGAAGAATGGGGCGGTCAAGGCATGCCGAAAATGCTGACCGTACTTGCAGATGAAATGCTGTTCGCCACCAACCCGTCTTTCATGCTCTACCCGCTGCTTTCTGTGGGTGCAGGTATGGCTTTAAACAGCTATGCATCACAAGAGCAAAAAGAAACTTATTTACCTAAAATCTACTCTGGCGAATGGTCAGGGACCATGTGCTTAACCGAGCCGCATGCAGGTACGGACTTGGGTATTATCAAAACTAAAGCTGAGCGTAATGAAGACGGTACTTATAACATTACCGGTACGAAAATCTTCATTACCGGCGGTGATCACGACCTGGCTGAAAACATCATTCACCTCGTTCTAGCAAAAACTCCGGATGCGCCTGCAGGTTCACGTGGTATTTCCCTGTTCATCGTACCAAAATTTATGGTCAATGAAGATGGTTCATTGGGTGAACGCAATCATGCTGGCCCAGGATCAATCGAACACAAAATGGGGATCAAAGCTTCTGCAACGTGTGTGATGAACTTTGACGGTGCCAAAGGTTACCTCGTTGGTAAAGAAAATGAAGGCCTGGCTGCCATGTTCGTGATGATGAACTACGAACGTTTGTCTATGGGTATTCAAGGTCTGGGCGCGTCTGAATTTGCTTATCAAAACGCAGCACAATATGCGACAGATCGCTTGCAAGGCCGTAGTGCATCTGGCATTCAGTCTCCAAACAAACCAGCTGACAGTATTTTAGTGCATGGCGATGTGCGTCGTATGTTGCTTAATGCTCGTGCCAACAACGAAGCCTCTCGTGCTTTCGCTGTCTATGTGGGTCAACAGCTGGATATCACCAAATTCTCAACCGATCCTGAAGCTGTAAAAAAAGCCAATGACCGTGTTGCACTTTTGACTCCAATTGCCAAAGCCTACTTAACCGATACTGCTTTTAACGCAACTTTAGATGCACAGATGGTCTTTGGTGGTCATGGCTTTATCCGTGAGTGGGGTATGGAACAATGTATCCGTGACCTGCGTATTGCCCAAATTTACGAAGGAACCAATGGTGTTCAATCTCAAGATTTGATTGGCCGTAAAACCATTAAATGTGGCGGTGCATTCCTTGCAGAATACATTCAGGAAATCCGTGATTTCGCGAATGGTCTAGATGCAGACTTAAACTTCATTAAAGATGCCACTTTAGATGCAGCGGCAGAAGTAGAATCAGTAACCCAATACATTATTGAAGCTGCGGGTGAAAATGCAGAATTCCCGAACTCAGCAGCAGTAGATTACTTACATGCGGTGGGTTTACTCAGCTTTGCTTATATGTTCGCGCGTATTGCCAATGCAGCCAAAGCCAAAGATGGCGAGTTCTACCAAAACAAATTGTCGCTTGCACTTTACTTTACTCAACGCATCTTGCCTGAATTGGCACTGCGCATTGCCAAAGTGAAAGCAGGTTCTGAAGTGATTATGAATTTCTCTGAAGATTACTTCACCAATCAAGCTTAATTGAGTCAATAAAAAATGCCTGCACATGCAGGCATTTTTTATGTGTAAAAATTGCTTAGATTTTTTCAACAACAATCGAATTTGACTTGGTTTTGCTACTTTGTGCATCTTGATGAATGTTCACAATTTTAATTACACCCTCTGATTGCAGGCTCTCACATAATGCAATCAACTTCTGCATTTCATCTGTCTTCATTCCCGAACCCAAAATCAGTTTTTTGCCGTTTGCTAAACTATTAATTTTTGTTTGAATTGTTTCTAACATTTTTCTTTTCCCTGATTCATAACATAACCCTTCATACATTACATGAAATCTGTATAAAAAAAAGTCAACCAACTAAAATATTTAACCTCAGAGATTCTATGAAGTTTTAATGTGCATGAAACTTGCATGATGTTTCATATAAATGACGAGCAAGAGAAAGGAGGAAAAGATGCCAAAACCTGAGAACAAAGTTGAAAAAATTGAGACCCTCCTCGACCGTTTCGGAAATATTGCAGTAGAAAGTTTTCACTATATTGCGCTGTTTATTATTGGCTGTATGGTGATCTGGTCTGCCGGGCATACCGTATTCGAAATTCTGACCGTGAAGCAATTCGCCAGCATTGATGATATTTTGCTGCTGTTTATTTATCTAGAACTGGGTGCCATGGTCGGTATTTATTTTAAAACCAATCATATGCCTGTACGATTTTTAATTTATATTGCCATTACCGCACTGACTCGCCTGCTGATTTCGGATATTCAACATGACCATAAAGCCGATATGGATTTGGTGATTATTACCGGTTCGATCCTGATTTTAGCCATTGCCATCTTGGTGGTTCGCTATGCATCCTGGACTTTTCCATCAGTCATTCGAGATAAACATAGTGAAAATATCTTGCCTGCAGACAAGACCCCACGCCCGCAAGATGATGAACTTGCCTAAGCTTTAACTTCCAAATCCCCCTCAATCCCCCTTTTCCAAAGGGGGAAGTATGCTGTGGAAATGTAATCTTAAAATTTAACGATTCGGCACAAGAACATAACGTCCATTTTCAAAAATCCAATAAGTTCCACTCGGCGGTGCAGGCAAACCCAAACGCTGCCAATCACTAATCAAGGTATAGTTAGAACTTTCAATACGGGCCGTATTGGGGTCCCCATTTACCCAGCTATAACTTTGCGAGTTATGGGTGATGGTGGTTGGAGCAGTGTATTGAATGCTAATACCATTTTGAATGGGTGGATAAGGCTGCGGACGATTCGGATAATGCGGCCGATTTTGCGGATAATGATTCTGTGGGTACTGATTTTGTGGATAACGATTATAAGGATAATTCGGATACTGCTGTGGATATTGGTTTTGTGAATAATGCGGTCGATGCTGATATTTGCTTGTATCTACACCACGATAATTCGACCACTGATTTTCAGCCTGCGTTGTAGCAGAAGCCCCCAAAAGCATCATGCCACCAACAGCACAAAGCATTGCTACTTTCATAAGAGCCTCCCAACGATATTCATCGTCTATAATATATATAACTTATTTTAATCCATAGTTTAGGATAAAAAATGAATAAAAAAACATCGAATGCAATGTTTTGTAAATTAAATATTTTCCTGAGCTGATTGCTTCAGGCAACAAAGTTCTGCAGATCTATATGCTAAGATATTTCTTTTCTTTCTTGGATCAAATAGAGTGGCTGATTTAAGTTTTGACCGCCTACATCAATTCTTTTGTAAAGTGCCGAGTGTACAAGAAGCATTGATTAATGCTTATGGTTCAGATGGTCAACATGCTTGGTGGTTTAAGTTTCAAATCAATATCGAACACCCTCTTGCATGGCAAACCGTTCAGGAATTGGGTCATGTTCTGAATTACATTTCCAAAAATGAACGTCTTCCAACCCAGTTTCTACCTGTTTCACCCCCACCTTATATGAATGGTGAAGCCAAAGAGTTTTTGGCCTGGGTTATTCAGTGTAACCATCCGGACTTTTCACCCGATGTGGTGTGTGACTGGTTAGAAGCACGCTTACCACAACCGGTGGAAGATGCTGAGAAATGGAAAATTAAAACCGATATCAAAGAACTGGATCAAATGAGCGATAAGGATCTGGATACTTTGGTTCCGCCGAATCCTGAAAAGTAAATTTTTTATTATTCTACCTCTCCCTAACCCTCTCCTACAAGGAGAGGGAACTCCTTCTCCCTTTGGGAGAAGGTTGGGATGAGGGCTTTAAAACGTCGACAACCCGCTCCATTCCATAAAACGATAAATCACATATTTAAACTTGGATTCATCGGCATATCGGCTGTAATCCACACTCATCTTTTTGTCATTCAAGTTCGACCACGCTGTATCAAAATATTGATTCGCATCTTTAAACACCGCTGCCTGTGCCGAGCCAACCACACGTAAATTGGTTTCCAAATTATAATTTTTGATATTACGCGCTGTGAAATTGGCAGAGCCTAAAATCAATTCAGCATTTTTGGCATCTTGTTTCACAATCATTTTGCTATGGCACTGCTCACCTTGCGTATTACACCAGCGTACCGGCACACCTGCATCGTTGAGTTCAGAAGCCACCTGCCGGTTGGGAATACCATTTTTTTGACGGCCAAAAGCATCTTTATTCGGATCTAGCAACACACGCAGTTTGACCCCACGTTCATGTGCTGCAATTAATGCTTTAACAATATGACGTTCAGATAGATAGAACATGGCCAAGTCGATCTTCTGCCCAGACTTGGCGGTTTCAATCAGTTGCAGGGTCTGATCATAAATCGCTTGTTCCGTCAGTACCTGAACTTGAGGCAAAGACTGATCACCTTCGAACTCACCCATAATTACCATCGGGATATCGCCTTTGGACATTCGGCCCACTGCCTGTTCGGTTTTGAGCACATCCACCGCGGTATTGCCTGACACCACCAAAGCCACATTGGAATGACGCGAGCTGCCATCATGCGGGTTTGCAGAAGTCACCAGCGCTTTCCAGCCCTGCGCTGTATCCACGACCAGTGTTTTACGGTGATTGGCTTTAAAATTAAACAAATTGAAATAGCTGCGTAAGGTAATTTTTTCCTGCCCAAAAGGATTGGCCAACCAGCCTTTTTCCGGATTATTGCCTGCATCCTGACAGCAGATGTACCAAAAGCCGGACCACAATGGATTGGAAGTCCGCAAGGGTCTTAAATCAGTTTCAATCACATCAATACCAGCGGCACGTAACTGACGATAATGTTCGGGCGCAATCCCGCCATAGACCGAATTAATCGGGTCAGTAATGACTTTAATTTCAATCGTCGGTTGTGCCCGATGTTTTAAAATCAAGGCATCAGTCAGATTTTGAGCCAATGTTTGATGTGGCAGAGTGGATTCACCGACCTCTTTATTGAATAAAAACATATCTAGCACAATGGTGGTTTGTGCCTCATCAATCATTTTTAACATTTCATTAAAAATATGATGATCTTGCTGCTGTTTACCACGGGCATCAATATAGGTTTGATCTGCTAGAAAATTCACCTCGGCATGACGCAATTTACCGGTAAAATCCAGCCCTGCTGGCAATGGTTTATAGGTATGATAAATTGCAGATGAGAGATAGCCCACCGCCAATAAACTGATGATCACGCTGACATAACGACGGCGTGACCAATTCAATTTCTGATGAATTCGTTGAAAAATACGCATAACAAAAAACCTAGTCCAATGACATCAGACTAGGTTTTATTGCTTTATTTTTCAAGAGGATTTCTGTGACTTGCCCTGCAATGATGTTATCTATCCCAGCTTTTTACTAGAAACCGAATTCCAGACCTACAGTAAAGTTACGACCTACCTGCGGAATATTGGATAAGAATGATGCATGTGAATACACTTGTTCATCCAGCAGGTTATTGGCTTTGAAATAGACGCGATAATCGTTCTGTTTGGCATATTGGCCTGCATAAGACAGCCCCAGATTCAGCATATTGTAGCCATCAGTTTCACGCTCATAGCTGGCGATTTTGTCCTGATTAAACACATGATAATACTCCGCCAGACCCGACCAGTGATCATCAAAACTGGCATCTACTTTGGTTCCCAGACGGCCGGCTGGAACACGTGGCGCATTTTCACTGTCAATTTTACCGCGTACATAATCACCAAATACCCCAAGTTTATAGGTATCGCTTAAGGCATAAGAAGCTTCAGCTTCCACTCCATAAAATTTAGCTTTGTCTTGCTTATAATCGACTAAACGAAAATCTTTATAAGAAGCCGTGGTATCTGCATAAATAAAGTTGTCAAACCAGTTGTGATAGACATGTACATGGTAATCCAATTTATCTTGCTCATAATGTAAACCCAACTCCAGATTATTGGATTTTTCTGGATTTAGATTTTCATTACCACGCTCATAAGTATTGGTCGCCAAATGTTTGCCATCTGCATACAGCTCTTGCGCTAAAGGTAAACGCTCTTGATGAGAACCAACCAATGAGAGCTTATAACTTGGTGCAAAAGCCCAGTTTAATGCCCCTGAATAAGAGAAGCCGTAATCATCAAAATCTTTCTTGTTGGTATCAATATCAATTTTTTGCTGTTCAAGGCGTGCACCCAGTTCTACGTGCAAATCATTAAATTGCTTATGTTCCAGGCCAAATAGGCTCCACTTTTGGGTTTTGTTTGGATCCAGTAAGGCTTCTGTACCACTAATATTCAGTTTTTGCTGGCTATATTGTCCACCAATCACTCCTTCCCATTCGGCAATCGGGCTGTGAACCAATTCTAAACGTGCATCATAAGCTTTGCTTTTAAAGGTAGTTTCTACTGAATTTTCTTCAATTTCATCATGCTTATAGTCAGTATAACTGGCATGTGCACGCAGCTTTTCAAAACCGGCAAAAGGATCGTTTAATTCAGTACGGATATCATAACGCTCAGTTTTCAGATCTACCCAAGGGCCTGCTTCATGATCATCATGATGACTATGACCTGCATGCAGGCCACATCCAATCAAGGCATTGCCGGATACTTCACAATCTTCATATTCATGACTATGACCCGGTAAACCGTATTGATCCTGACGGTTGCTATAAGAAATCCCACTAAAACCACGATCATGAATCCATGATAGCCCGACATTTACAGCTTCGCCTTTGGCAAAGGTATTATCCACCCGTCGTTCTTTTTCGCCTTCATGCACATAATCTGGCGCGATATAACTATTGGCATCGCGCTTTGAGCCTTCAACCCTTAAAGCGACCTGACTGCCTAAGGCAACGGTCGTACCAGCACTGGCTAATTTTTCATCACTACCGCTGTTATAACGCAGTCCAACCTGACCTTCATAGCCTTTTTCCGGCATTTGAGTGGGGATCTTATTGTCCGTGACATTCACCAGCCCACCCACTGTACCTGCGCTATATAGCAAGGTCGAAGGACCACGAATAATTTCCACCTGCTTGGCTAGAATCGGATCAACAGTTACAGCATGGTCCGGGGAAAGTGTCGATACATCTGCTGTTTCAGAAGCATGTTCAAGCACTTTGACACGCGCCCCCTCTTGACCACGAATCACCGGACGGCTTGAACCTGAACCGTACTGATTGGACGATACCCCAAGTTCACCTGCCAATGCATCACCAATCGTTACACCACCTTGAGCGAGCTTTTTGTGATCAATGACCTGATCGGCCACTGCAAAATCTGCGGCCGATTGCACCAAAGGATGTGCCTGTAATTTGATAGTTTCTAATTGTTGGGTTTGTCCCTGCTCATCTGCAAAAACAGAAGGTGCAATCACGGCAAAAATAGAGAGTGTAATTAAATTCTTATGAAGGAACATGGAGCGGACTCAAAGCTGCAATTTTTAAAAATGTTATAATATAACATTTCATTTATTTTGCAATAAAAAACATTTCTTTTCTCATCATTGAGTTACACTCTTTTAAACCCAACTCCATACTGATTGATTTTAAAAAAATTTTTACATGCCATTTACCTTATCTCATGCTGTACTTGCTCCGCCAATTTCTAAGCTAAGTGGTAATACACTTCCTATAGCAGCACTTGCAATTGGCTGTATGATCCCTGATTTATATCGTCTGTTTGTCCAGCCAGGACGAAGCGATCCCTATCTGGCACATTACTGGAGTTCACTAATTTATCCAGACTTGCTTATAGGACTTGGCTTTTCACTTTTATGGTATGTTCTTTACCGTCCTGTCATTTATCGCTTTACCGGCATTCAGCATGATTTACAAATTTACTCTGTTGGGACTGCATTCAGATTCTTTATTGGCATTTGCCTGGCAGTAATTATTGGCACTAGTACTCATATTCTTTGGGATGGATTAACCCATGCCGATTTTCGTACTTTCGCCTTCAAAGACTTTTTAGAACAGAATATCCCACTGTTTGGACAAATTTATCCCTTACATAGAATTGTGCAAATTGCTACTTCCGTACTGACATTACCCATTTTAGTCTGGATGATATGGTCTTATTACCAACGCTATCGTCAACACTTAAAAATCAGTAAAAAAGTTATGTTTGCTGGATGGGGACTCAGTTTGATTGCTGTGTTTGCAGGGTTGGTTACCGTTTGGGACTATGCGCGTTATATTCCAAGCCACATTTGGCGTTCTGATCTTTATTCATTTATTGGCATTTCATTTAATGAATTTACTCAAACTGCATTAATTACGTTCAGCTTAGGCTGCATTTTATTTTTATTTTTTGACCGTGACCGTCGTTTGGGCTAAAACGGCTATTTCATTGTATCTGTACACCTGACATAGAGAATGCTCCACATTTTCCCCCGAGTTATTGTGACAAAATGTCCAAAAAGAGGCATAATCTCACATTCGAATAAAAGCGGTGCGCTGTTTACGTATTCGCTGACCTTAACCCATATAGTTGGATTTTTTACGCTATGATGCGAACTCATTACTGCGGCTCATTAACTGAAGCCCAAATTGACCAAACCGTAACATTATGCGGTTGGGTTCACCGTCGCCGTGACCACGGTGGTGTAATCTTCCTTGACATGCGTGACCGTGACGGTCTTGTTCAAGTGGTGATTGACCCTGATACTCCTGAAGCATTCTCTACTGCCGACAAGGCACGTTCTGAATTCGTATTAAAAATTACAGGCCGTGTACGTCGCCGCTATGAAGGCACAGAAAATGCCAACATGGTGAGTGGTCAAATCGAAGTTCTTGCAAAAGATATTGAAGTTCTTGCTGCGTCAGAAACTCCTCCATTCCCTTTAAATGACGAAAATACCAATATTTCTGAAGAAGTACGTTTGAAATATCGTTTCCTTGATATTCGCCGTCCAGAAATGATTGACCGTTTACGTTTCCGTTCTAAAGTTACTAACCTGATTCGTAACTACCTAGATGACCACGGCTTCCTTGACGTTGAAACACCAATCTTGACTCGTGCAACACCTGAAGGCGCACGTGACTACTTGGTTCCAAGCCGTGTTTCAAATGGTAGCTTCTATGCCCTTCCACAATCACCACAATTGTTCAAACAGTTGTTGATGGTAGGTGGTGTAGATCGTTACTACCAAATCGCGAAATGTTTCCGTGATGAAGACTTACGTGCGGATCGTCAGCCTGAATTCACTCAAATCGACATCGAAACATCGTTCTTAAACGATGACGACATTATGGATTTGATGGAAGGTATGACGGTTAAGATGTTCGACGAACTTCTTGGCGTAAAATTCGACAAATTCCAACGCATGACTTATGCAGATGCAATGCGTGACTATGCATCAGATAAGCCTGACTTGCGTATTCCTTTGAAACTGGTTGACGTTGCAGACATGATGCAAGACGTTGAGTTCAAAGTATTCGCAGGTCCTGCTAAAGATCCTAAAGGCCGTATTGTTGCGCTTCGCGTACCGGGTGCAGGTTCACTTCCACGTAGCCAAATCGACGAATACACTAAATTCGTGGGTATCTACGGTGCGAAAGGTTTGGCTTATATCAAAGTCAACGAACTTGAAAAAGGCATTGAAGGTCTTCAATCTCCGATCGTTAAATTCATCGAACCAATCGTGCTTGATTTGTTGAAACGTGTTGGCGCTGAAAATGGCGACATCGTATTCTTCGGTGCAGATAAAGCGAAAGTTGTAAACGATGCAATGGGCGCTTTACGTATCAAGATCGGTCATGACATGAACATGTCAACTTGCGAGTGGGCTCCACTTTGGGTTGTTGACTTCCCAATGTTTGAAGAAACTGATGATGGCAAATGGACTTCTGTTCACCACCCATTCACACTGCCAAAATCAAGTGTTGAAGACGTGAAGAACAATCCAGGTGAAGCATTGTCTGTCGCTTATGACATGGTATTGAATGGTACTGAAATCGGTGGTGGTTCACTTCGTATCTATACTTTAGAAATGCAAAAAGCCATTTTTGAAGCTTTAGGTATTGGTGAAGAAGAAGCAGAAGAGAAATTCAGCTTCTTGCTTAACGCATTGAAATTCGGTGCGCCTCCTCACGGTGGTTTGGCATTCGGTCTTGACCGTCTGGTGATGTTGATGACTGGTGCATCTTCAATCCGTGACGTGATTGCATTCCCTAAAACCAAGACTGCTGAATGTCCATTGACTCAAGCACCTGCACCAGTTGAACAAAATCAATTGCGTGATTTAGGTATCCGTCTTCGTGAAAAACCAAAAGCTGAAGCTAAACAAGAAGCTTAATTCTTGTCTGATTCAGTGATCAAAAACCCTGCTTCATGCAGGGTTTTTTATTGAATTGAGATTGGTTCTGGGTAGTGGCATAATACTGCTGTTTTTCTATTATTGAGTTAAGCAAGCTATGGCTATGCGTCCTGCTGTTCGTAATCGTGGCATCATGTTGATTGTGTTTTCTGTGGTGCAGTGGCTATTTATGCGTTATATCCTGGCAAATGGTTTACTCAACATGGATACCAACGAACGTATTTTATACTTTTGTGTCAGCAGTTTAGGCGGTGCCTTACTTATCTTTGTTGGCTTGATTTATATGGTTTTAAAAGGCAATGCCGACAAACCTGAATAACAGATTCTACTGACCACTGAACGGCAACATAAGTTTTAGTGGTTTTTTTATTTATTTTGTTCTCAAGACTTTTAACTCCTAATCTGTAGTTTAGACATGGCGCAGCATCATTGATGCAATAAAACTCTTACCAAAATTTTTCTTATTATACTCTTGTCCTTAGAGTTGCGCTGTCATGTATTTTTTATTCAAACTGGTCGCCTTACTCCCACTTTCTATTTTGCAATTGATCGCATCCTGGATTGCCCTATTACTAAATAGCCATAATTCATCCATGAAGCGGATTACCCAGATTAATCTGCAATTGGCTTATCCGGAATTAAGTGCAGCGCAACACAAACTCCTGATCAGGAAAAGTTTAAAAAGCCAATGTATGACCTATGTGGAATCGATTAAATGTTGGGGCATGTCACCTGAATACAGCTTGAATCAGATAAACAATGTTTATGGAGAACAGCATCTCAAGGAAGCATTAGCCAATAAAAAAGGCGTCATTGTGGTGGTCGCCCACTTTGGCTGTTGGGAACTTTTAAATGCCTGGCTGAATCTACAAACCGCACCCATGATCATGTACAAACCCAATAAGAATAAGGCTGTAAATCGCTTTATGTTAGAGGCGCGACAACGATTGAATGCGACGCTGGTTCCAACGGATGAAAATGGCGTGCGTGCCATCTTCAAACACCTGAAACAAGGTGGATTGACTGTGATCTTACCCGATCATCTTCCTAAAGCATCCGGCGGTATTTATTCGGATTTTTTTGGTCAAAAGGTATTATCGACTACACTGGTTTCAAAACTGGCCAATAAAACTCAATGCAATATCATTGGTCTTAGTTGTATCCGTGATGAAATTTCTGGTTTTAGTGTCTATTGTTCTCCACTATCCGATGAGATTTTATCTAAAGATTTACAAAGGTCTGTAGATCGCCTTAATCAGGATCTGGAAATCATGATTAATACTGCTCCAGAGCAATATATCTGGTCTTATAAGCGTTTTCGAAATGTTGAAGGACAGGAAAATATTTATTACAAAAAGCATTAAAAAATAACTATTTGTTTTTACTCGATTGTGGTCAATTCTCAGCAATGGCATAATTACTCCCTGCCACATTTACACTGATCCTCTTTCCCTATAAGTGGACTGATCAGAAATGATACTTATGTGCTTTATCCAGTTCCAACAAGGTTGCTAATCAATTCTAATGCAAAAATTTAAAATACTGATCATTGGAAAACGTGGTGGCATCCTGCAATGGTACGAAAACCTGCTTGCTGCACAGCATCAGACCACGACCTATACAATAGAAGGCTTCGCACTCAATCATAATAATAATCTTGAACGTACCCTCAAGAAAATTGTTCCGAATAAAGACCAATACACGGCAAACTTACTCAAAAAAAAATTATCAACTTTCCAACCCGATCTTATTTTGATTGCAGATCTGTTCTATTTTAACGATTACCTTTTACAGGTACTCAAAGAATCTGCTGCTAAAAAAGTTCACTGGATTGGTGATTTTTTTGATGAGCGCCTGAGTAAGTCTAAAGACATTATTGATTTATTTTGCTTTACTGACTCAAGTTTTATTGATGATGCCAAGAAAATTGGCATTGAAAAGAGTCTGTATTTGCCATTGGCTTATAATCCGGATGTTTTTTTTACAAGTAATGAATCGAAAGATCAGCGCTTATTATTTATCGGTGCGTGGTCAGCTGACCGTCAGGCATTGATGGAAAAGATTCCCTTGGCACTTACAATCTATGGCAAAGGCTGGGATAAACTAACAAAACAAAATTGTACTATTTATCCCCATAATATAAAATTAGAAAAAGTTGCAGAGCTTTATCGCAAACATACTTTTGTTCTCAATTTGATCAACAAAACGAATATACGACAGGGTATGAACATGCGCTGTTTTGAAGCTCCTGCCTGTGGCTGTATTTTAGTTAGTGCTTATGTCAAAGACCTTGAATATGCTTTTGATGTTGGCAACGAAATTATTTCTTTCTCTAATCCCGCGGAGTTAGCAGAAAAACTCCAAAATACCGATATTAATCCTGAATTGGCAATGCATAAAGTTCAATCCTGTCATACCTATCAACATAGGATAAAGACTTTGGTTGAAATGCTTTTATGTACCTGAAAATTTTATAAAAGTAGGTCTCATCCAAGTGTTCGTTAGTGTCATCATTCCCAGCTATAACCATGCACAATATTTAGCAGAAAGAATCGAGAGTATTCTGAATCAGACTTATGCTGATTTTGAGATTATTCTGCTTGATGACCTTTCTCCGGATAATACAGCAGAAATTTTAGAAAAATATAAATCACACCCTAAAGTTTCTCATTGCATCATTAATGAAAAAAATTCTGGCTCTACTTTTTTTCAATGGAATAAAGGAATGGAGTTGGCTAAAGGTGATTTAATCTGGATTGCTGAATCAGATGATGTTGCCGATCCTCACTTTTTAGAGAAGCTGGTTCCTCAATTTGATAAAAATCAAAATTTAGTCTTGGCTTATTGTCAATCTTATCGTATGAATGCAAATGGAATAGTGACAGGCTCTTGGAAAGATTGTACTGATCATATTGATCCAGCATTATTCCAATCAGATTTTGAAATATCCGGTTTAGAATATTTTGAGCGCTTTTTAAAAACAGGAAATAGCATTCCAAATGCTAGTGGCGTGATTTTTAAAAAACAAACCTATTTCGATGTTGGTAAGGCAAATTCACGCTTAAAATTTATAGGTGACTGGGACATCTGGTCTAAAATCGTTACTCAAGGAGATATTTTTTTTACTCATGAGTGTCTAAATTATTTTAGATATCACGATACCAGTGTTATTGCTCAAGCAAGAAAAAATAAAGATCATTTTGAATATAGAAATCAACTAATTTTATTTAGAAAGAGTATGTCACATTTTTTGAGCATATATCGAGAAAAGTGCAAAGCTGCTAATAAAACTTATTATATTAATGAAAAAATGTTATCGAAAGATCTAAGAAAAAATGCTTCATTAGCGATTAGAAAACACTATTTTAGTAAAATTATATCAACAACTATAATCGCGGTTAAAACACTGCCCTTTTATATTGTTCCTTTTTACTTATTGAAAATAACTTTACAATTTATTTTTTCGATTTTTACCTTTGCATTAAAAGGAAATAAAGATAGCTATAAATAATATTTAAAGTTATGAAATACTTTTTACTATGTTTCTTAATTTAGATAAAATATCGAATATCAACAAATGAATACGAAATTATATGCAAATTAAATTCCTTCCTCTACAAACTCATGGTGATGAGCGTGGTTCACTGATTGCATTAGAACAGGGTAAAAATATCCCTTTCGAGATTAAACGTGTTTATTATTTATTTAATACTGGTACTGATGTTCGTCGTGGCTTTCATGCACATAAAGATTTGACACAAGTTGTTGTTGCTGTTCGTGGTTCATGTCGTTTCTTACTTGATGATGGTAAAGAGAGAATTACATTACTGTTAGATAACCCAGCTCAAGGTCTATTAATTGATTCTTGCATTTGGCGTGAAATGTATGATTTTTCTGAGGATTGTGTACTAATGGTTTTAGCAAATCATTTATACGACGAGTCAGACTATATTAGAAATTATGATGATTTTTTAAATACTTATGGTAAATAGATTGAATTATTATATTCATCCTCTGAGCGATGTAAAATCAAAAAACATTGGTGAGGATACACGCATATGGCAATTTTCAGTAGTTTTTCCAAATGCAAAAATTGGCAAAAACTGTAATATATGTGCGCACACCTTAATCGAAAATGATGTTTCAGTTGGAAATAATGTAACTGTCAAATCAGGAGTGTTTCTTTGGGACGGTATTGTTGTCCAAGATGATGTCTTTATTGGACCAAATGCTACATTCACTAATGATAAAAAACCGAGATCAAAACAATATCCTGAAAGTTTTCTATCAACGTTAATTGAACAAGGCGCCTCTATAGGTGCCAATGCTACTATTTTGCCGGGGCTTACGATAGGCAAATTTAGCATGATCGGTGCTGGTTCCGTAGTTACTAAAGATGTTCCAGCATTTAGTATAGTCGTAGGCAATCCCGCTAAAATAATAGGTCAAGTTTCTCATGATTAACTTTTTAAACCTACAACAAATTAATCAACAATATAATGAAGAATTAATCGAAGCTTGTACTCGTGTCATAAATTCTGGTTGGTACATTGGAGGGAGTGAACTAGCAAAATTTGAGCAAAATTTTGCTAGTTTTTGCGGTACCAAATATGCAGTTGGAGTTGCTAATGGATTAGATGCTTTAGTCCTAGTATTTCGTGCTTGGAAAGAATTAGGAAAACTAAAAGATAATGATGAGGTTCTTGTTCCTGCGAATACTTATATTGCAAGTATCCTAGCTATTACAGCAAACAATTTAAAACCAATCTTAATTGAACCTGATGTTAATACTTATAATTTAGATTCAGGACTTATTGAATCACAAATTAATGATAAGACCAAAGCGATTTTAGCTGTTCATTTATACGGACAGCTAGCAGATATGCCCTCAATTAAAGCTATCGCTAACAAACATAATCTGTTAATTCTTGAAGACTCCGCTCAAGCACATGGAGCAAAATTAGATGGAATAAAAGCTGGTAATTGGGGTGACGCAGCAGGATTCAGTTTTTACCCTGGAAAAAATTTAGGCGCCTTAGGTGATGCTGGAGCGATTACTACCAATGATGCTGAGTTAGCAAATGTATTAATTGCGCTCAGAAACTATGGATCACATGAAAAATATAAAAACATTTATGCTGGTGTAAATAGTCGACTAGATGAAATCCAAGCAGCCATGTTAAATGTTAAATTAAAATATTTAGATAAAGAAATATTACATCGCCGTACAATTGCACAAGCATATTTAGAAAATATAAAGAATCCCCTAATTAAGCTACCTCTACAAAATAAAAATGCAGCATTATATGATCAACATGTATGGCATTTATTTGTTATTGAATGTGAAAAAAGAGATGAATTACAGAAGTATTTAACAGAACAAGGGATACAAACCTTAATTCATTACCCTATACCACCTCATAAACAACAAGCTTATAAAGAATTAAATCATCTAAGTTTCCCAATTACTGAAGGAATTCATAATCAAGTACTAAGTTTGCCTATTGGCCCTACATTGACATTTACTGAAGTTCAGAAAATTATTGAGTCTATAAATGAATTTATCTAAAAACCATCGCTTGTCAATTTGCTGTCTAGGTTACAATCACGCAAGTTTCTTAAAAGATACTCTTGATTCAATTTGTGCTATTCAATATGAGAATATTGAAGTTATCGTAGTTGATGATGGCTCTAAAGATAATAGTGTTCCTTTATTGAATGAATTAGCAGTTTCGTTTCCATATCCACTTAAAATTATTGCTCAACAAAATACTGGTAATATTGGTAAAAACTTTAATAATGCACTGAAAGAAGCAACTGGAGAATATGTAACATTCATAGCTTTAGATGATGTATTTCATTCAAAAATCATTCTTTCAGAATTATCTGAAATGAATAATAATCCTCAGTTAGCATTCATCGCTTCTTCAAAAGCGTTATCCATTGATAATGAAGGAATAGTTAATGAAAATACTCCACCAGAATTATCACTTTATCGTATGGAAAATCCTACACTTGAAAATCTTCTAGAATTGGAATATTCAGAATTCGGATCATTCTATATTCAAGGATCAATCATCAAAAAAGAAATAGTAGATATTATTGGCGGGTTTGATGAAGATATGACTGGTGATGATATTGTTTTAAGAACTAAAATTTTTAATTTTATGTTAAAAAACTCTCAATGGGATTTTAAAATCATCAAAGAAAATAATGTTTTTTACAGGCTTCATGACCATAATATTCATAAAAATACACCTCGCCAAATCAAAATAGTGACAGAATACCTAGATAAATTTTGGCCCAACAAGCCAAATCCATCTATACTAATTAACTGGGCTTGTCATATGATCAATACTTCCTCTTTTGAGAAGTCTATAGAAACACTAACACTCAATAAACGAGCAAAAAGTCTATTAAATGATGACAGGATTAAACATGCTATAAAAAACTCACTCAAGAATGACAATGAAAAACCATTTTTCAAAAAATTTATATTTTCAAAACAAAAAATAAATGATGCTCAACGACAAATTATTTTATTTGGATTTATAAAGTTTATTTATAAAAAGCACAAAAAAATATCACAAAAACCTAAAGTTCATTATTTAAAATACTAAACATAAAAAATTGAAGACATGTGATTATTTTATAAAAAATCACATGTCTTCATTAGGTTAATAAAATATAATTAGTATTAAGCTTAAAGACATATTCCAACAACCACTGAAGAATAATGATCTAAATCAAAACAAACTAGTCCATTTATGAGCTACCTGATCCTTATCACTTACAAGTACTTCATCAACCCCATCTAGAGGCCAATTAATTGCCAGCGTTGGATCATTCCAGACAATTGATCCCTCACTTTCTTTATGATAATAATTGGTTGTTTTATAAAGAAATTGAGTATTATCTTCTAGTGCAACAAAACCATGAGCAAACCCTTCAGGAATCCAGAACATGGTTTTATTTTCAGCACTCAGTTCAATTCCAACCCATTGACCAAAAGTTTTGGAATCTGGGCGAATATCCACTGCAACATCCCATGCCTTGCCTTGGACTACACGTACAAGTTTTCCTTGCGCATAAGGTGCTTTTTGAAAATGCAAACCACGTAAAACCCCTTTTTGTGAAAGGGAATGGTTATCCTGTACAAAGTTCGGGATAGGTAAATTGAGTTCAGTTAAAGCTTGCTCAAAACGTTGCTGATTAAAACTTTCCATAAACCAGCCACGATCATCTCCGAACACATTGGGATGAAGAATCAGCAGTCCCTCAATTTTGGTTGTTTCTACTTTCACTTTGCTTCTTCCAGTACTTTGTAAAGATATTGCCCATATTCTGTTTTCTTTAAAGCATCCGCACTTTCAGCCAGTTGTTCTTTAGAAATCCAGCCTTGATGAAAACCAATTTCTTCCAGGCAGGCAACTTTTAAAGATTGTCTTTTTTCAATGGTATAAACAAACTGACCGGCTTCTAATAATGATTCATGCGTTCCAGTATCCAACCAGGCAAAACCACGACCTAATAGCTCAACGTTTAAAGAACCATCTTGAAGATAGGCATTATTAATATCGGTAATTTCCAGTTCGCCACGATGTGATGGCTTCACCTGTTTCGCAAATTCAACTACGCGATTGTCATAGAAATAAAGCCCAGTCACAGCATAGTGCGATTTAGGTTGCGTCGGTTTTTCCTCAATGCTCAGTACTTTTCCTGTTGCATCAAATTCAACTACACCAAAACGTTCAGGATCTGTCACATGATAGCCAAATACTGTGGCACCATGTTCACGGGCACTAGCTGCAGCCAATTGCTTACCGAAGCTCTGACCATAGTAAATATTGTCACCCAGAATCAGGCAGACATCATCCTGACCAATAAACTCTTCACCAATCAGGAAAGCCTGTGCCAAACCATCAGGAGAAGGCTGTACCTTGTAACTCAGCGCTATACCAAATTGTGAGCCATCGCCTAATAATTTTTCAAAATTCGGCAAATCTTCCGGAGTAGAAATGACCAATACTTCACGAATACCCGCCAACATAAGCACCGACAGTGGATAGTAAATCATTGGCTTGTCGTAGATAGGAAGCAACTGCTTCGAAACACCCTTGGTAATCGGATGTAAGCGTGTGCCTGAACCACCCGCCAAAATAATACCTTTGCGTTTTAAGCTCATTTGTTCAATAACTCCGTTAAAGTTCTTTGTACACCGAATTTCCAGTCTGGTAATTTTAATTGGAAGGTGCTTTGAAGTTTTTGATTATCTAATCTCGAATTATGCGGTCGTTTCGCAGGTGTCGGATACGCCTCGGTTGGAATCGGATTGACTTTTTTAACTACAAGTTCAATACCGGCCAACTTGGCCTGTTCAAACACATAATTTGCATAATTGAACCAGGATGTTTCACCACTTGCCACCAAATGATAAATACCGACTTTCGTCTTTTCATGGATGACTTGAGGAATGGCTTGAGCGGTGACATCAGCAATGAGTTCAGCTGATGTCGGCGCTCCAATTTGATCGTGAATAATGGATAACTCTTCACGCTGCTGCGCCAGATTCAGCATGGTTTTCAAAAAGTTTTTACCTTTGGCTGCATAGACCCAAGATGTTCTAAAAATCAGATATTTACAGCCTGAGCATGCAATCGCTTGTTCGCCTTGTGCTTTGGTTTTTCCATAAATGTTAACCGGATCAATCTGACTGGATTCGACAAATGCAGTATTTCCCTGTCCATTAAAAACATAATCTGTTGAATAATGCACAAGTAAAGCATCTACTTCCGCACAAGCTTCAGCAACTTTTTGCACCGCATCAAAATTAATCTGTTTCGCCAAATCCTGTTCGGTTTCTGCCAAATCTACAGCGGTATAAGCACTGGCATTGACCACAACATCTGGCTTGATATTTAAAATGGTCTGTTTCACTGCTTCAGGTTGAGACATATCACCTTGCAGCCCATCATAACCATGACGATCCAATGCAATGACTTCACCCAAGGGGGCAAGCGCACGTTGCAGTTCCCACCCCACCTGTCCATTTTTTCCAAGCAATACAATTTTCATACTTAACCCTGATATTGCTTAGTCAGCCAGCTTTGGTACTCACCGCTTTGTACATGCTCAACCCATTCAGTATTGCTTAGGTACCATTGCACGGTTTTTCTTAAACCAGTTTCAAATGATTCTTCAGGCACCCAGTTCAATTCATTTTTGATTTTTGTGGCATCAATGGCATAACGCACATCATGTCCCGGGCGGTCTTTGACATAGGTAATCAAATCTTTATAGTGGCTAATCCCTGCGGGCTTATTCGGTGCTAGTTCTTCCAAAAGTTCACAAATGGCATGCACCACTTCAATATTGGCTTTTTCATTATGTCCGCCAATATTATAGGTTTCCCCGACTACACCCTCTGAGACTACCGTATACAGTGCACGAGCATGATCTTCTACAAATAACCAGTCACGAATTTGCTGACCATTACCATACACAGGTAGCGGTTTAGCTTGCAGTGCATTCAAAATCATCAACGGAATTAACTTTTCCGGAAAATGAAATGGCCCATAATTATTTGAACAGTTGGTTACCAAGGTCGGCAAGCCATAAGTACGATTCCATGCACGCACTAAATGATCTGAACTGGCCTTACTTGCTGAATACGGCGAACTTGGTGAATATGAGGTAGTTTCCGTAAACAGGTCAGTCGTCCCTTCCAGATCACCATAAACTTCATCAGTCGAAATATGGTGAAAACGGAAATTTTCCTTGGCAGCAGTATCCAAAGAATTCCAATAATGACGCGCTGCTTCCAGAAGCTGATAAGTCCCAATAATATTGGTCTCAATAAATGCATAAGGACCTGAAATGGAACGATCCACATGCGACTCGGCTGCCAGATGCATCACCGCATCCGGTTTGAATTGATTAAATATTTGATCAAGTGCTGCACGGTCACAAATGTCAGTTTGGCTAAACTGGTAACGCGGATTTTCAGATACCGAAATTAGTGACTCCAAATTACCGGCATAGGTCAATTTATCTACGTTTAATACGTCGTTATTAGTATGATGAATAATATGACGAATTACGGCTGATCCAATAAAGCCAGCACCACCTGTAACCAAAATTCGCATGTGTGAAATTTACCCAAGAATTATTTTGGGATAATTTTATCATCTCGGCAGTTAAATTACTGCCATTTAAAACTAAATGCGTATACAAATTACAGCAGTCTTTCCAATCAAAAAAGCTCTTTGAAGGACTGAAAAATTAATCTTAGATAAACACTGACTTGATCATTCAACTTTCAAGGTCGCATGTTGAAATAGTTTTGCCAACTCATCTTTATGAGCGAAAGCTTGTATGTTCATTAATGCAGCATCATCAATCTGGCTGGCATCTTTCAAACAGACAAATTCTTTAATTTTTTCATAATAATCAACAAACTGATCACTTAAATCACTATCAGCAAAAAGTGGCACCAGCAGTTTTTTTTCTGCCATCAAACTTTCACTGACCATAGACGTTGAATCTGGTGAACACACCACATAATCAGCCGCATAGATTAAGTCCTGAATAGGTGTTTGATTGCCTTCACCCACCAAAATCAGCCGAATATTCGAGTGCTGCTGCAAAATTTTTAAACTGTGTTCGAAGGCTGGAGGTGTTCGTCGTGAGGTCGACACGATAATTTGATCATCGGGGTGATTTGCGCTTAATTTTTGCAGCATATCAACCCAGTGTTTTACCCCACCAATTTTCACCTCTGCCGTATCCGCACCAATCAAGATGGTCCAGCACTGTACATTAGAGGCAATATTTAAAGCTTGACGTGCATCCTGAACATCTTGATTCAACTGAAAACTAATCAGTTTGTTCGGCGCAACTGGATAGTAAATATAAGGTGGTACATCTTTTTTTGCTGCATCAATGGTAAATACCAGATCATATGCAGATTCAGGCATGCCTCTTAATGAAGTCGCAATGATATTTTTTACCTTGTGGTTCTGTGATTGCATAACCGATTTGACTAAGGCATTCGGCAGCAAAGTATCCCCACCCGCTGACACAATAAATTCAATCTTGGATTCTGTACATAATTGCTGAATTTGTTCAGCTAACAGAAAATGCTTGAGCATCCATGATTTAGGCAACCATGAATAGGTTTTTTTAAACAATTGCTTAATCAATTTTGAAGGTTGCTGAATTTTTAGAAATTGAACTGCATAAGACTGTTCGTGATTTAACAGCTTGGCAATACCAATTGATTGTGTTTCGTGACCCGGTCTGCCATCTGTCAGTATCAAAATAATCGGTTGATGACTCATAAGGTTTTCCCTTTTTCGATACAATGCTGATAAACCGCCAAAGTCTGATCAATCATGCAATCGAAAGTCAGTTTGTGCTGCGCATTTGTAAAGGCAGAATCAAATTCTTTTTCAGGCGCTTCTAATTGTAAATACTGTTTGATAACTGCATTTAATGCTTCTGCACTATCCGGCTTACAAAGATAATCTGCCTCGATAAATTCCGACATGACGCCTACATCCGTTCCTATCACCGGTCGATGTAATAACAGAGCTTCGCTCAAGGTATAAGGCCCCCCTTCGCGACGCGAAGATACAATCAAGGCCTCATGTTCCGTTAATAATTGATGAACTTGATCTGAAAATCCCAACAGCTTGACCCGATCAGTTAAGCCATTGTGTTCAATTAAAGCCTGCAATTTCGTCTGTTCTTCTCCATCCCCAACAATGCTTAAAACATAGGGAATATCGCTCCAGGCCTCGATTAACACATCAAAACCTTTGACTTCATTTAAACGACCTATCGCAATAAATTTACGGTTTTTATGAAAAGGCTGTGCCTTCTGCGTCAACTCAACACCATTGTAAATCACCGTTTTATTAGCGGTTTGAGGCAGTTTTTCCGCTAACCGCTGACTGACCGTAATAATATGGTCGAAAGCACAATAAGCACCCAGCTTGCTTTTGTCACCATGCAAAGTCACAACGCATGGAGCTTGAATTTTTTTTACCAGCCCCTGCATCAGCTTGGCTGTTTTGGAAGCGTGTGCATGCACCACATCCGGCTGGGTCGCCAAAATTTGCTTTTTTAACTGATATTTTGTCCACGGATTATGACGGCTACCACTCAGATCCATGGCACAAAAATTCACACTCGCATTCAAAAGATGCTGAAAGCGTGGATGGGCAATTAAACTCACCGATTGATATTTGGCCAAGCCATTGGCAAGTTCAATCACATGCTTTTCCAGGCCACCGTCTTCATCACTGGCCATTACGATCGTGATTCGCATTATTTACCCCTCACGCTTACCCAGTTTTAAACGCAATTTCACCGCCAACATGGAATCTTTACCGCTAATTTTAATCCGCTGTAACTGCATAAAATCTGGCTGTGCCGAATCAATCCCTTCTTTGGTGGTGACCGCATTGCGATAGCCTGCCTGCTTCGCCATATTCACATCGCGCACTGAATAAATCCCAAAAGGATAGGCAAAACTGCTGACGGCATGTCCGGTTAATTGTTCTAATTGCATCTTGGAATCGGACAACTCTTGCAGACACTGTGCATCATCCAGTTTATCCAAATTGGCATGAGTCAAAGTATGTGAACCAATTTCCACTAAACCACTATGCGCTAAAAATGCGACTTGCTCATCATTCAGCTTGGGTTCACGAGCCAGTTCACCGCTATTATGATGCGCCTTTTTATAAGTCGACCAATCCCGGTCATGACGGTCAACCACCACATAAATCGTGGCTTTGGCTTGGTATTTTTCTAAAATCGGAAAAGCATTTTCCAGATTATCCAGATAGCCATCATCAAAGGTAATCGCTACAGTTTTTTCCGGATGTTTGCCCCAATTTTGTTGCAATTCCTGCATAGTGACAAAATGAAAGCCCTGTGCTTTCATCCATGCCACCTGCTTTTCAAATTCCGCCGGTTTCACCCGCAATTTGTTAAACTTCGCACCGTCGATATGTTCTCTGACCATGTGGTACATCAGCACACGTGGACGCTTCCAATCTACTGCTGGCTTCCACCAGGCATATTTATAGCTAAAGGCCATCATCAAGACCAACAACAGAAGAAGAATATAAATCACAACAACGACCTAATTATTTTGTGCTAAAAGATATGTTGCCACACGCTCTGCTTCTTTAAAAGCAGCAGGTTCAGGCAATTGCGGGATGGAAGTAGATGGCGAAACCCGTCCCTGCTGTAAAATAGAATCAACAGATTGGGTAATCCGGTCCTTTTTTAAGCGGTCCAGCATGATGACACCCACCCGGCAACCCGCAGTCAATGCTTCATAAATCATCGATACACTATCTTCCGTTACCCAGACCGCTTCAGCTTTTTGCATCTGTTCAAAGATCCAGCCTTGTGGCGTATCTTCGACCGGAAAAATACTAAGCTGCTTCGCAAACTGTTGTTGTTTTAAAGTTGCTAAAAATTCTTTCGGGGTACGACGTGAAGTGGTTAAGATTATCTCAGCTTGCGGGTTCTGCTGCACAATATTCTGAATGGCTTCAAGCACTTTGGCTGGATTCCATTGATGACGTTTAGAAGAACCGCCTAGAGCAATCAGCAGCCGATTGGACTGATGACGCTGTTCATTCACGATCGGATTCAACGCCCCTTTCGTAGTGATGACCTGCTTCGATTCCGGTACGCCGTCATGTTCGGGAATAATACAATGATCAAACCAGCTGAACGGAAAATTCGGCTTCATTAAAATCACGGTTTTCGCCTGCGGATAAACCTTTCCAAGCAGCAAAACCCGGGACTGGGTATGACTGCCCACGCCAAAAATATAATCCGGAGTTTCACTACATAAAGCCAGTGAATGCTGGAATACCCCTTTAATCAAAGAAAAAACCGGCAAATTCTCTATTGAAACTTCTTGAAAAGTGACATGTTCTGCACTTTGTCTTTGCATTGCTTTAAATAAACCCACTGCTTGTGAGCGATGCCCGGCTTTTCCATCACTGACATAGACAATATGCATAGATTTACCTTTCAAATTTTCCAATAAAAAAAGGCGAAACTTTCGTTCCGCCTCTTCATCTTAACCGATCAACTTATTTTACGTAAGTTAACCAGTGTGCATATTTAGGATCTTTACCCTGAACTGCATCAAAGAATGCTTTCTGGATTTTTGTCGTAATTGGACCACGACAGCCTTCACCGATCACGCGATCATCATATTCACGGATTGGGGTTACTTCAGCAGCAGTACCAGTAAAGAATGCTTCATCACCAATATAGAATTCATCACGAGTGATACGACGTTCAAATACTTCAATGCCCAAATCTTTAGCAATGGTAATGATAGTTTGACGTGTAATACCGTCTAATGCACCACCCGCAATATCAGGTGTATGCAAAGCACCATCTTTTACCAGGAATACGTTTTCGCCAGAACCCTGACATACATAACCTTGTGGATCCATCAACATGGCTTCGTCATAACCTGAATGAGCCACTTCCTGATGTGCAAGAATCGACAAGGTATAGTTACCAGACGCTTTTGCCTTACACATGGTTACGTTTGGATGATGGTGAGTAAATGATGAAGTTTTTACGCGAATGCCTTTTGCCATTGCTTCTTCACCAAGGTAAGCACCCCAGCCCCATGCCGCTACAGTGGCATGAATCGTATTATTGGTTGCAGCAATACCGAGTTTTTCCGAACCGATAAAGATAATTGGACGTAAATAACATGAAGCTAATTTATTTTCACGCACTACATCAATTTGAGCTTGCTCAAGTGCTGCTTGATCAAATGGAACATTCATTTGATAAATTTTTGCAGAGTTAAGCAAACGTTTTGTATGATCTTGGAGACGGAAAATCGCGGTACCATTTGGTGTTTCATAAGCACGGACACCCTCAAAGACACCCATACTGTAATGTAATGTATGAGTTAAGACGTGGATTTTCGCCTCACGCCAGTCAACCATTTGTCCATCTTGCCAAATAAAACCATCACGATCAGCCAAATTCATGGCACACACTCCAAATTTTTATACACAGTCATTTTTATCCAACGCATAAATTGCAGTTGGATCAATTAATCTTTGCCATAACTTGCAAACGACCTCTCGGGTATCGTGCCAGTCCGCAGCACTGACTTGCATGGATTGATTTGCAAGGGCTAAGCGGTGGCTCTCGGCTCGTTCACTGAGATAAGCTTGAATCAATGCTGTCGCGTCGGCGCTGGATAAGCGATCCGTTTTTGCGGCATCCTCAAGGATTCGTACGTTGTCGGAGTAATGGGCGAGATCAGGATTCGACCCACTCCATGCTAATACTGCATACTGTGCCATAAATTCGATATCAACGATACCACCTGCATCCTGTTTTAAATGAAAAATCCCATCTTTTTGCTGCTCTTTGGATGAACCCAGATGATCTTTCATTTTTTGACGCATTTTTAACACTTCTGCACGTACATTTGCTTCATCACGCGGTTGAGTCAAAATACTGCAACGTAAAGCTTCAAATTTTTCTCTCAGTGATGCTTCTCCAGCAATCGATCTGGCACGCACCAGCGCCTGATGCTCCCACACCCAGGCACTTTTTAATTGATATTGTTCAAAGGCTTTCAAGCTAGTGACCAGTAAACCGGCTTCACCAGAGGGACGTAAGCGTGTATCAATTTCATAAACGCGCCCATCTAAAGTCTGGGTGGTCATCAGCGACATAAATTTTTGAGCAACGCGCATGGCAAACTCAAAACCGCTAATCGGTTTAATGCCATCGGTATCGCCCTGCTCACTCATATAATGAATAAACACCAAATCCAGATCCGAGCCATAACCCAGTTCAATACCGCCTAATTTGCCATAGCCTGCAACCGCGAATGCCATATGATCGAGTGAACAGCGCTGCCCTTCAGCATCTAAGGGATATCCATGCTTTTTAGCGGTAATTTGATACGCCAAATTTAGCGTTGCATTAACGGATACCTCTGCAATATCTGTTAATGCATCGGAGACTTTCATCAATGGACTTTCCGCCAGTACATCACTGGCTGCCACTGCCAAGACATTGGATTTTTTAAATAAACGCAATACACGCATCTGATCTTCAACCTGATCAATCTCAATGCGCAGCAGTTGCTGGCGCAGAGAATCTTCCAGATCCTTGCGTTTCGGCAATTCAAAATCCATTGACAGGAATTCATCCAGCAGTACTGGATAATGGGTGAGTTCCTCACAAATCCACGGACTGACAGTAGCCATTTTCACTAGACGTTGTAATGCCCCTTTGCTTTCAATCAGCATGACCAGGTACACGGTACGGCGCATCACCGATTCAACTAACGGCATGAGGCGCAATAATGCAACCTGCGGTTTATCGGACTGTAAAATCGCTTCAATCAGGTGTGGCCAGAAAGCTTTCAGGCGTTGTACAGCTTTGGCAGGCAATTTTTTCAGCGCATGCCCGTACCAGAACTCATGTACCAGATTTTTGGCATTTTCATCCAGCACCTCATTCAGTTGTTTTTCTAATTGAGTAAAACTTTCTATCAGCGGATCAGGTTCTTTTTCTTTAATTAAATGCTCAAACTGGTAAATGACTTTGGCACGTTTCTGATTCAGCAACTGCAAGAATTCATCCCATGACGCATAGCCAAGGGTGTCCAAAATACGCTGCCGAGACTCATGTTCTGTTGGCAAGGACTGGGTTTGCTGGTCATTCAGTGCCTGAATTGCATGTTCAATCCGGCGCAGAAATAAATAGGCATCTTCCAACTCTAACACTACTTTAGGGTCCAGCAGTCCTACTTCACCCAAATGATGCAGGCTGACCAAGCATTGACGGTCTTGCAGTTCCAGTTTCGAGCCGCCATAAATCAGCTGGAACACCTGCACAATAAATTCAACTTCACGGATGCCGCCTGCACCCAGCTTGATGTCATCTTCGATATTTCGGCGCTGTACCTCGCGCTCAATCATGGCTTTCATTTCGCGCATGGCTTCGAAGGCGGTGTAATCGACATATTTGCGGAATACAAAAGGTCGAGTCATGTCCAATAACTCGTTACCCTCGTTCCCACCGGTCACGATTCGAGCTTTAATCCAGGCATAACGCTCCCATTCACGTCCATGCTGGCTTAAATACTTTTCCAAAGCTGCATGACTGATAGCCAGTGCCGAACCATCCCCCCAAGGACGCAAGCGCATATCCACCCGGAACACAAAACCATCCGCAGTCATGTGATCCAGCAGATAAATCAGCTTCTGCCCCCACAAAATACAGAACTGCTGCACATCAATACATTTACGGCCATTGGTTTCACCCTGTTCATCAAAGGCAAAAATCAGATCTATATCACTGGACAGATTAAGTTCCTGAGCACCCAGTTTACCCATGGCCACCACAATCAAATCTTGCACAGCACCACCATAACCGACTGGCTCACCATGCTTGGCAATCAAAGGTGCACGGGCAAATTCTTTAGCTGCACAAATGGCAGCATCGGCAAAATCGGAAAGTTCTCGGGTCAGTGTTACTACATCGGTGAGCTGATTGGCATCTTGCCAAATCCACCGGAACATCAGCCGCGCGCGTAACACCCGAATAGCACGCATCCAAGTGGTTTCATCAGAAATCTGTGCTAGCGTGTCCTGCACAAAGTGCTGAATTTGATTCGTTGTTAAAGGAATAAGAAATTGATCAATTGCATAATCTTGTTCTAATAAAGCGCTGTGATTGCCCAACACCTGTTCTGCATATTGGCTCGCACGCAATGTTTTTTGCAATTGTTCCGCATTCATCTTAAAACCTTCAGCCTGATTTTTTTCTAGTTATAGCAGCTGAAAAGAGATTGGGGAAAAGAAATTTAGTTTTCTCTAATGATTTATTAGCTAATCGCTTGTTTCGCTTCATCTAGCATTAAAGCTTGATGTGTATTGCTCGCAATAGGCAAAGAAACCTTAAATGTGGTTCCAGCACCTTCTTTTGATTGCACGGAAATTGTTCCCTGATTTAAATCGACAAAGCGTTTACATAAGACCAGTCCCAAGCCTGTGCCTTTTTCACCTGCGGTGCCTTTAAAACTGATGGTAAGACGAGGGCTAAACAGTTCATCAATTTGACTGGCAGTCATGCCTAAACCGGTATCCTGAATGTAAATGTCTACAAAATCTGCCGACTGCTCAGCTGATATAGTGACTTTTCCTGTGCCATCCATATGAGTAAATTTCAGGGCATTGGACACCAGATTTTGTAATACTGAAGTCACCATATTAATGTCGGCATACACTTTTAAATCATCTGGTACCCGATCAATCAATTGAATATCTTTGTTCATTGCCAAACCATTCAAAACATCAAAGACAATTTTCGAAGACTGTTTTAAATTAAAGTTAATCGGGTGATACACAAAACGCCCACCTTCTGCCATTGCCCAGTTGAGCAGACTTTCGAGCAGATTGTAGGTCGATTGCGAAGTATCCAGTAAATAGTCCGCTATACTCTGGATATTGGACTCATCCAGCGTGTCTCGCTCTTGAGCCAACACTTCCGAGAAACCAATGAGCCCATGAAATGGCGCGCGCAAATCATGGGCAATGATTTGAAAAAATTTGGTTTTACTGAAATTTAAAGCCGATTGCTGTTCATATAATTCTTTGAGTTCAGCATAGTCAGAACGTAACTCGATGATATTGATCAGGCTCATGGCAAATTCATGTACCAGTTCCAGATTCTTTTGATCGAAAGGCTCATTCTGCTCATCAAACAGAATAACTTGTCCAATGGACTCCGTATGATTAATTTTTAAGTCAAAACCGACTATACGCTGGTGTTCCACACCTAAATCATCAATATGTTGGGAAAAAGCAGCATAATTTTTATGCGGGGTAGTAAGAATCGTATCACCTTCAAAGAATGAAGCTAAATTGGCTTCTTTTTTGGCTTGAAAAGCTTTAAAGCCTTCCGTTGATGAATACCAGATATAAGGTTCATGATGAAAACAAAGAATGCCGCGATTAGCTTGTAAAATTCCACGGGCAAATTTCAAAAACCCTTCAACACGATTATTTGAAGTAAACACACCAAGCAATAATGACAATTTACATGCACTGAGCTGCTCTGTTGCAGAACCAATTTCAAGTAACTTTATTTTCATATTTGCCTCTCTAGCGTGTTTATACCCCTATTGCCCAAAACCACCTACTCTCACTAACTTTATTAACAAACTTTGATAGAGAACACAATAAAAAAGGCACAAACGGAAAAAAGTGACAATATGAGCCAGATTTTTTTGGCTTTACCATTTTAACACTTTGTACTTAAGATCAAAAATCAAACAATCATTTATTTTAGGCAATAAAAAAACCCTCAAGTCTTAGTGTGCTTGAGGGTTTTTCATTTTATCTGGTCCCGAGGGTCGGACTCGAACCGACACGTCATCTCTGACAGCGGATTTTGAGTCCGCCGCGTCTACCAATTTCACCACCTCGGGAAAGGGGCTGCAAGCTGATTAGCTTGTGGTGGCTATATTACTCCCAAACTTTAAATTGTCAATTATCCAAATCACTTAATCGCTCATTTTTAAAGCAAAACTAAAAACTTTGTCTTAAAAAGCAGCAGATATCATCTTGTTTATGTATTTCGGGACTATAATGCGGGGGTTTTTCTTATTCTATACATTGAAGATGCAACTTTCCGACTTTAACTTTGATCTCCCGGATGAGCTAATTGCTCGCTACCCTTTGGAAACCCGTAGTGCTTCACGTCTTTTACACTTAGACGCTCAAGGCCAATATCACGACCATCATTTTACCGATATTCTGGATTTGCTTGAGTCGGGCGATTTACTGGTTCTAAATGATACCAAAGTGATGAAAGCCCGCTTAAAAGGCAAACGTGCGACTGGTGGTGCTGTAGAAGTGCTGGTGGAACGCATGATGGATAAGTTTGTTGCGCATTGCCACATTAAAGCCAGCAACTCTCCTAAAGAAGGTGCAGAGCTGTTCATCGGCCCCGATGAAGTTAAAGTGACCGTCAAAGGTCGTCATGAAAATCTATTTATTGTGGAGTTTTCTCAGCCCATTTTAAATGTACTGGATCTCTATGGTGCTTTACCCATTCCGCCTTATTTCAACCGTGAAGCAGAAGCCATTGATACTGAACGCTATCAAACTGTATTTAACGACCCAACTAAAATTGCCAGTGTTGCAGCACCCACTGCCAGCCTGCATTTTGATGAAGAATTGCTGCAAAAATTAGCAGCCAAAGGCATCAACAAGACTTTTGTGACCTTACATGTCGGCGCAGGTACTTTCTTGCCAGTCCGCACCACAGACATTGAAAACCATATCATGCACAGCGAATGGTGTGATGTATCCGATGAATCGATGGCGCTGATTAAAGAAACCAAAGCTCGTGGCAATAAAGTCATTGCAGTAGGGACCACTGCAACACGTGCCACTGAAAGCGCAGCGCAGGCTAATGGCGGTGAACTCAAAGGCTGGACAGGCGATACGCAAATTTTCATCTATCCGGGCTATGAGTTTAAAGTCGTGGATCGTTTGATTACCAACTTCCATTTACCTGAATCGACCTTATTAATGTTGGTTTCAGCATTATCCAACCGTGATAATATTTTAAATGCCTATCATCATGCGGTCGAAGCAAAATATCGCTTCTTCAGTTATGGTGATGCCATGCTGATTGATAACATCAGTGCTTAACATAATGAATTAATTTAAAGAATCAGCCCATGCCGCTCAATACTGTTAGACATTCGATTCATATTCGACGTAAAAAAAATGAACGGGTTTTTAATAATATTGCGCGGCTTTGGGATATCGCGCGCAAAGCCCAGAGCCATCAGAACATTTTAGATGCGCTGCATCCCTGGAATGCGCCGATTGTGCTGAAATTTGAAAATGTCCTACCGCTACTTCTGGCTGCCGTAGGACTTTTTTTTGTACTGCTGATTTTTCTGAATCCGGGCAATATCTGGGTGCAGATCTGTTTAGTCACTGGCCTGTTTATGATTTTCTGGGCCTATATCAGTTTTGAAGAGCGAAAACCGATTGATGAGGTAATCGAGTATCTAGAACAGCAAAGCATTGGCAAAAAATACAACCTAGCCTTCCAGCAACCACCACAACATCTTTCTATTCCAGTTCAACCCGTTTTATTCATTGCCCATTTAAAGCGTTTGTTTCCTGTGTTTAATCAGGGCAGCATCGTCAATGAAATTTATAACTATGCCAGCACCATCTGGACAGATGAAGATGGTAAACAGCATCAGGTAATGGTGTTTCAATATCATTTTGTCAATGAAATCCGGGTGCGCAATAAAAACGGTGAAGAAGTTCAGGTCAAAGAAATCCACCGCGATTTATGGGGTGTCTTTGTTTTTGATGTTGCGATTCAAGGTCTGGCCGTGACCACTGCCAACAAGGAATTTGATTATCCTTATAGTTTTCCGTGGCATACCAGCGACATACAGATTAATCAGAAACTCAATATTTTTGGCAATGATGAAATGCACATGGCCAAGCTGCTCACCCCTGCCTTTGTATTGAAGCTGGACCAGTTTTTTGCCCAGCGTCAGGGCGATCTCATGTTTCATCCAGACAGTCAGCTGCTGTGTTTTTTAGGTCCTGCAAATTTATTTCAGATTTCATCACGGGCAAAAAAAATTCATGATATTTCCGCATTACGTGGACACTTGCGTACTTTTAAATTACCTTATCTGGAAAGCTTAGCGCGTGATTTAACGCAGTTTTTAAAATAACAAAGTTGCAGTTTCAGGGGCATATCCATGGGGTTATTGATTTTTTTTGTTTTGATTGTTGCCGTCATCGTGGCCTGTATCATGATCCGCAATAATATTGTACGTCATCACAATGCCTCCATTCGGGCCTGGTCAGATGTGGCCAGTTATGAACGTCAAAAAATTAAAATTCTGGATGGCTTACAAGCCTTGGTAGAACAGTATTCAAACTTTGAACAAGGGACTTTAGAAAAAGTTACGGAACTACGCCAGAATATTCTCAATCTGAATGTAAACAATGCTGATGTCCATCAATTACAACGTATTGAAAGCTTGAATAAAGAATTGATGCGGAGTTTAAATGTTGTGGTAGAGAACTACCCAGAACTCAAAGCCAATGAAATTTATCTTAAAATGATGAATGAAATTGAAGAACAGAATGAAAATGTCGGTGCAGCAATTACCATTTTTAACCGTAATGTAGAGCTGTTTAATAACCATATTCAGGTTTTTCCAAACAACATTGTCAACACCATGACTTTAGGAAAAAAAGCCATCCGCTCGTTCCGAGATGAAGCTGTCACACAAAGTTTTGACTATAGACCAAATTTTTAAATCACACTGGGACTTCTTGCATCCAGTCATCATAAATCACAGCAAGAAGTCCTAATAAAAAATATAATCTAAAAAAAATACCTAATTAAAAGAATAATGAACATGTTAGAACATATACCCTTACTTCAAGAGGCCCTGATTGAAGAGTTCTACGCCTTATATGATCAATATCATGACGATGATATTTATGCCTGTGCCTTGGTATTCAATGAATATTTGGTGCTGGATTGTTTAGCGGTTTCGACTACACGCAGTTTGTTCTCCGAGCATGAAGACCCGGCGCAATATTTATCTGAACATGATCAATGGGATGTCTCGAAATGGCGCTATCGCTCTTCATATTCTTCGGAAAGTCGCTTTACGCAATTTAAATTGCTGCTGGCCGATTATTTAAAAACTACCCATATATTTGGCAATCAGCTGCTGGAACAACACACTTATGGCCAAACGACTTTAGAATTAATTATTACTGCATTTAAGCAGGCCAAAGAAGCTTGCACCGACTCCTATGGTCTGAACACCCACTCCGTTGTATTTTTTATCAGTCTTCCCCAGCAGCCTAAAGTGGCTGTACATTCAGCTGAATGCCTTAATAAAAGTAGTCCTTTACTAAATGAATTTCTCCGGCATTATGCCCTTCATACCCTGCCTAAACATCCAAAGAGCAAACTAAAACTCTCTCAGACAGAGAAAGACCTACTGGTCGATTTGGCACAAATGGTAGAAATCGAACCATATGATTATTTGCACATCTCACAGCAGGCTTATTTACTCACCCTCGAATCGACCTTTATGGATAGTAATCCTTATATTCAGAAACTGGTTCAGACCATTGCTGCAATGGATACAGGTATGCAAAATGGCTGTGCCCTGGAAAAAAATGAAATATTAGAACGTATTGAACAGTTCTATCATGCCAATCACAACCCGACTTTGTTAGACAATGATCACTTTTCCAATCTTTCCTGATCGACAAAGTATTCAGTTAAAAATTCAACAACACTGGCGTTTATGTTCGTAATCTAGGAAAATAGCCAACTTTTAGCGGCGAACTGTTTATTCGCACTTGCACTGCAAACAAAGCAGTGCTTTGCTTTTGTTCAGGATATTTTATGAAGTTTGAAAAATTAGGTCAGTCGGGTCGTGCCCGTCGTGGTCGTTTAACGCTTGAACACGGCGTAGTGGAAACGCCAGTGTTTATGCCTGTTGGTACCTACGGTACAGTCAAAGGCATGCTCCCGCGCGATGTAGAAGACATTAAAGCCCAAATTATCTTAGGCAATACCTTCCATCTTTATTTACGTCCAGGTTTGGACGTGATTCGTGAACATGGTGGCTTGCATGAGTTCATGAAATGGAACAAGCCTATTTTGACCGATTCAGGCGGCTTTCAGGTCTTCAGTTTGGGGGCCATGCGTAAAATTAAAGAAGAAGGCGTGACCTTCCGTTCCCCGATTGATGGTTCAAAAGTATTTTTATCACCTGAAATTTCAATGGAAATTCAACATACATTGAATTCAGATATCGTGATGATTTTTGATGAATGCACGCCTTATCCTGCTACACATGAAGAAGCGCAAAAATCATTGCAACTTTCTTTGCGTTGGGCAAAACGTTGTAAAACCCATCACCATGATGTGTTAAAGAATAGAAATGCCCTGTTCGGCATTATCCAAGGTGGCATGTATGAAGACCTGCGTGATGAATCACTCAATGCATTGAAAGAAATTGACTTCGATGGCTTTGCCATTGGCGGTCTGTCTGTAGGTGAACCCAAAGAAGAAATGATCAAGATTCTGGATCATCTTCCACCGAAAATGCCTGAAGATAAGCCACGTTACCTGATGGGCGTAGGTAAGCCTGAAGACATCGTGGAAGGGATTCGCCGCGGCGTCGACATGTTTGACTGTGTCATGCCAACCCGTAATGCACGTAATGGTCATTATTTTGTGACAGACGGTTTAGTGCGTATTCGCAATGCCAAATATCGTCATGACCAAAGCCCGCTGGATCCGGATTGTGATTGTTATACCTGCCAAAACTTCACCCGTGCGTACCTGTTCCATCTGGAAAAATGCGGTGAAATGCTAGGTTCTATGCTGGGCACCATTCACAACCTGCGTTATTACCAAAGATTTACACAAGACATTCGTGATGCGTTAGATAATGGTACTTTTGATGAGTATGTTCAAGATTTCTATGCGCGTCGTGGTCTAGAAGTACCCCCTTGTCCTGAAGATTAATCTTTCAGCATTTGCGCTGAAGAAAAAGACAAGGTAAATTGCAGAACAAGTCAGTTTATTTATCATGTAGTTGATAGTACATTTTTTAGTTTAGGAAATTGAAATGAGCCTTTTTATTTCTACTGCTCACGCAGCAGGTGAAGCTGCACAACAACCAAGTTTGGTGACCAACCTTTTGATGATTGCGGTTTTTGTCGCAATTTTCTATTTCCTGATTTGGCGCCCTCAAGCAAAACGCGCGAAAGAACACCGTACTTTGGTTGAAAGCCTGGGTGTAGGTAGCGAAGTGGTATTTGCGGGTGGTCTGATGGGTAAAATCCTGAAAATTGAAGGTGATTTTGCAGTGGTTGAACTCAGCCGTGGTGTAGAAGTAAAAATTCAGCGCGCAAGTGTGATTTCAGTTCTTCCTGAAGGCACATTGAATAATCTCTAATCAAAAATAGTCGTGCCCTAGCACGACTTTTTCATTTTAAGAAGAAAACAAATGCGTTATCCAGCATGGAAATATCTGCTGATCATTGTGGTATTGTTGATCAGCACATTATATGCCCTGCCTAGTTTGTATCCAGATGAACCTGCTGTTCAAATTTCAGGTGCCAAAGCCGGCACCCAGATTGATCAAAGCATCGTACAAAAAGCAGAGCAATTATTACAAAGTGAAAAAATTCCAAGCCACGACAACAGCTTTAGCAATAATGCTGCCCTGCTACGTCTCGACTCTTCTGAAGCCCAATTAAAAGCTAAAGAAGTATTGCGTCGTGGACTGGGTGAAAATTATGTTGTGGCATTGAACCTTGCACCAACCACTCCGGAATGGCTACAAAAAATTGGCGCCAAACCTATGAAACTGGGTCTGGATTTACGTGGCGGTGTGCATTTCTTGCTTGAAGTGGATATGGACAAGGCCATCAGTCAGCGCATGGAAACATCCGCCACTGACCTCCGTCGTCAATTCCGTGATAACAAGCTGAAATTCAACAGTCTTTCTTTGAATAACAACACGATCACTGTGCAGTTTGCCAACAACAGTGATCGTGAAGCAGTTATGGATTTCTTGCGTCGTAATGGCAATGAATTCAATCAGCAAGCGATTGCATCTGAGTCTGGTTCAACCTTACGTTTGAACTATACCGATGTCCGCAAGCAGGAAATTCAGTCTTATGCGGTCAACCAGAACTTGACTACCTTACGTAACCGTATTAACGAGTTAGGTGTGGCTGAAGCCTTGGTTCAAACCCAAGGTAGCAACCGTATTGTGGTTGAACTTCCGGGTGTTCAGGACACAGCTGAAGCAAAACGTGTCTTGGGTCGTACAGCCAACCTGGAATTCCGTCTGGTTTCTGATTCGAATGACCAATACATCGATCCTTATACAGGAAAATCAAATGGTCAGGCCTTACCTCCGGGTACTGAAGCTTTTGCCTATGAATCACTGGATAGTGGTCGTGAATTACTGCTCAACCGTAACCGTATCTTGACTGGTGAACGTGTACAGAATGCGTCAAGTGGCTTTAGCCAGGACACTGGTGGTGCTGAAGTAAATATTACTTTGGACAGCGCTGGCGGTAAGCTGATGGCTGATGCAACACGTAATGCCGTAGGCAAACGTATGGCCGTATTATTCATCGAGAACAAGCAGAAAATCAGCTATGTACCGGACCCTGTTACGGGTGCGCAAACTGAAGTTCGTACGCCTTATGCAGAATCTGTAATCATTAATGCGGCAACCATTCAAGCTGTATTGGGTTCTCAGTTCCGTATTACTGGTCTGGCTTCACCGCAGGAAGCGTCTGAACTTGCCTTGATGCTTCGTGCCGGTGCACTTGCAGCACCAATGTACTTTGTCGAAGAACGTGTTGTAGGCCCAAGTTTGGGACAAGAAAACATTGACAAAGGTGTGTTATCGACTCAAATCGGTTTCCTTCTGGTGGCAATCTGGATGGTGGTGTTCTTCCGTCTATTTGGTTTAATTGCCAACTTTGCCCTGATTGCCAACCTGGCAATGATCCTGACAGTGATGTCATGGATTGGTGCCTCCCTCACCCTCCCGGGTATTGCCGGTATCGTGATTACCATTGGTATGGCGGTTGATGCCAACGTACTGATCTGTGAGCGGATTCGCGAAGAAATGAAATGGGGAGCCTCGCCCAAACAGGCGATTGTCGCGGGTTATGATCGAGCTTATAACACCATTTTTGACTCGAACTTAACCACTTTCTTGGTTGCGTTTATTCTGTTCGCTATCGGTACTGGCCCAATTAAAGGCTTCGCCGTGACCTTGATGATCGGTATTGTGTGCTCAATGTTTACAGCCATTACTGTAACACGTGCCATCGTACAGCTGATTTATGGCAAAAAGCGTAACTTGAAAAAGTTGAGCATTTAGGAGATCGATGATGACTGATATGACTCAACCGAAAAAGAAATACGGTCGCCCGGATGATGAGCGCATAATTGACTTTATGAAAATTGCCAAACCAGCGGCAATTATTTCCATCATCCTGACTGTCGCAAGCTTGTTCTTTATTGTGACCAAAGGTCTAAACTTAGGTTTGGACTTTACTGGTGGTGTCTCCGCCGAACTGAACTATACACAACCGGCCAATCAGGCTGATGTGGTGTCAGCTTTAAACCAGGCCGGTTTTAAAGATGCAGTCGTGCAAACCCTCGGTAGCAATAAAGACCTTTTGGTTCGTATGCCTGTTCAAGACATTGAAGTAGAAGATCTGAATAATGCGATCACCAAAGCTGCGCAGTTACCGAATAATCCAGCCGTAGTTCACAAAGTAGATTCTGTGGGTGGTCAAGTCGGTAATGAGCTTTATATTCGTTCGGCGGGTGCAGTCGCGTTAGCATTACTGTTAATGCTGGTATACGTGACTATTCGTTTTGAATTCAAGCTGGCTTTAGGTGCCGTTCTTTCACTGTTCCACGACGTGATTGTGACCATTGGTATTTTTGCCATGATGCAATGGCCGTTTGACTTAACCGTATTGGCGGCCATTCTGGCGCTATTAGGTTTCTCGTTAAACGATAACATTGTGGTATCTGACCGTATTCGTGAAAATTTCCGCAAGATCCGTGGCGCAAGCCCGCGTGAAATTGTCGATATTTCCTTAACAGAAACCTTACGTCGTACCATTCATACCTCTGCAACGTTATTGCTGGTTGTTCTTGCAATGATGTTCCTAGGTGGTGAAGGTTTACACTGGTTCTCTGTTGCCATGTTTATTGGTGTATTTGTCGGTACCTATTCTTCAATTTACATTGGTACTGCCTTTGCCCTTTGGCGTGGTCTGAACCGTCAAGACTTTATTGTTCAGGTTAAACCAGAATTCGAAGAGGAAGAAATTCCTAAGTAATTTCTGATTTCTCGTCAATTAAAAAGCCCATCACATGATGGGCTTTTTTATGTTCAATCGACACTCGATTGTCGATTAGAACTTCACGATATCGCCTTTTAATGCGACACCGGCAACCGCCATTCCTTTGGCACATTGATAAGTTGTGCTGCTCTTGGTTTCATTTGACTTATAGAAACTCACGATATTGGTCACGGCATTGGCGCCTTTTGCTTTAGCGGTATTCTGGAATTGAATCAGCGCTGAACGCAAAACATGATCGCATGAACTTTCTGCAGATTTGGCAAAACCATTGGTTTTCTTGTTGGTAACCAAACCTTTTTGAATCACCTTACCACCAGAGCGAGTGCCGGCCAGATAGAACTTCACTGAACCGTCCAGCGTACCATCAGCAACGGCGCGACTCACCGCTTCCTGAAAATTAAAATCATGCATTTCATCTGCTGCCTGAGCCGAAGCCACTCCAGCCAAGCTCAATACAGCTGTCAATGCTAATTTTTTAATAAACATAATTTACCCTCTAGTTGTTGTTAGACACGTTTAAAAATCAGGGAGGTGTTAATCCCTCCAAAAGCAAAATTATTACTCATAATGGTGTCAGCCTGAATCTGTCTAGATTGTTTAACGATATAATCCAGATCACCACAAGCTTGATCTATTTCTTCTAAATTTAAGGTCGGAATAAACTGGTTGCGCTGCATCATTTCAATGCTCAACCAGGCTTCTATTGCACCACACGCGCCAAGTGTATGTCCAAAATAACTTTTTAAGGAGCTGATCGGTTTTTTACCCAAGACCCGTGCTGTGGCTTGAGTCTCAGCAATATCCCCCTGATCGGTGGATGTACCATGGGCATTGACATAGTCAATCTGAACTGCCGGAATTTGCGCATCGGCTAATGCCAGTTGCATACAGCGTCCCATCATTTCCGAGTCCGGACGGGTAACATGCTGACCGTCGGTGTTGCTGCCATAACCAATGATTTCTGCATAAATATGCGCACCACGGGCCTTGGCATGTTCATATTCTTCTAAAATTAAACAGCCTGCACCTTCTCCCACCACCAGACCATCACGTTTGGCATCAAATGGACGCGGAGTTTTTTCCGGATGTTCATTTTGGCTGCTAGTAGCCAGAAGTACATCAAACACCGCTGAACCTGCGGCACTGAGTTCTTCTGCGCCACCGGCCAGCATCACGGTTTGCTTGCCGTATTTAATTGCTTCATAGGCCTGACCGATGGCCATGGAACCTGACGTACAGGCACTGGAGGTCGGCAAAGTTAAGCCTTTCAAGCCAAAATATACAGTTATGTTGACAGCACTGGTATGCGACATCATACGAATATACGTCGTGGCATTGAGTTTATTCATGTTGTTATCGAGCAACATGCTACCAAACTCAGCAACTGCATCGACACTGCCGGCAGATGAACCAAAAGCAACCCCTGTTTGGCCACTGCTTAAAATCGGATCATTGAGCAGCTTTGCATCTTCCAATGCTTTTTCTGCACATACGGTCGACATCAGCGCCACCCGCCCCATACCACGTGTCACCTTACGGTTAAAGTGTTTGGGAATGCTATAGGACTCGACCGGGCCACCCAGTTTACTGCGTAAATCAGTGTAGACTTCCCAGTCCGGCATATAACGAATACCGCTTTTGCCCTGTTCGAACTGCGCAAAAATTTGATCTGCCGTTTCACCCAAAGAGGTGATTCCCGCCATGCCGGTGACCACAACACGTTTCATCAAATCAAACCTCCGTTGACCGAAATCACTTGACGGGTGATATAACTTGCATCATCACTACACAAAAATTTCACCACTTTGGCCACTTCATCGACATGCCCCATGCGTTGTAATGGAATCATTTTCAAGGCATGTTCTTTGACTTCTTCGGTGACCATTTCTGTTTCAATTAAACCCGGTGCCACACAATTGACGGTAATTTTTCTTTTCGCCAGTTCCAGTGCCAGGGCTTTGGTCGCACCAATCAGGCCAGCTTTAGCCGCACTGTAATTGACCTGTCCCCGATTGCCCATTAAACCTGAAACAGATGATAAAGTCACAATGCGTCCGCCTTTTTTCAGACGAATCATTGGCATCACCAGCGGTTTAAGCACATTATAAAAACCATCCAGAGAGGTGGAAACCACTTCATCCCAGTCACTATCAGTTAAGGCCGGAAATGCCGCATCACGAGTTAAACCGGCATTCAGCACCACCCCGTAAAATGCGCCATGTTCAGCAACATCCTGTTCCAGCAATTGCATGACTTTTTCACGCTCATTCACATCAAATAAAATGGCATGACTGGCTTGACCCAAAGCTCGGATTTCCTCGACCACCTGCTCGGCTTCTTGCTGTCTGGAACGTGCATGCACGGTGACATCAAAACCTGACTGTGCCAATTGCAAGGCAATGGCTTTACCAATGCCGCGGCTTGAACCTGTCACTAATATTCTTCTGCTCACACTGTATCCCTAATCTTTTCTTCAATTTCTGTCGGCTCAAAGACGCTCAACATGGCACTAAAACAGTGTTCCTGATATTCAATTTCACATTGAAACTGCCCCAAACCCTCATGCAGATAGGCTTGTTCCGCCTTAATCCGCACGGTTTCCCCCAGTGCAAAATATGGCACGGGCAACTGCATTTTACGGGTCCCCAATAAAAAACCGATTTTCGGCGGCAAGCCTGACATCTTACCTTTATGTCCCGCATAGGCACTAATGGTCTGTGCCATCAGTTCAATACTGGTCCAGGTTGGAAGTCCCTGATCTTCACAAAACATCAGTTCAGGACGAATCACCAGTTCTGCAATGGCAAAATGGTCATTGGCTTCAATCAAATGGTCGACAAAAACCATCGGTTTTTCATGCGGTATAAACTGTACGGCATCCATCATTTCAGCGTGGTTCCAAAAATCAGACTGATATTACTGCCCCCAAAGGCAAAAGAATTACTCATGACATATTTTATCGGTTGTTGCAACTCGGCGTGCAGTACATAGTTGGCTTGATCCAGTTCCGGGTCAATAGGACCTGCCTGATGCAAAGGCAACCAGGATTGATCAATCAGCACCTGTTGGCAGATTGCCGCTTCAATGGCACCTGCAGCACCCAGACAATGCCCGGTCTTATGTTTGGTACTACTGATTGGCACTTCATAGGATTGAAACACGGTCTGAACCGCTTTAATTTCCATGGCATCGTTTTGCGGCGTGGCGGTGCCGTGCATGTTCAAATAGGCAATCTCGTCAGATGTGATGCCAGCAATACTCAAGGCTTTTTGCATCGCTTCTGCTGCCCCTTTGCCTTCTGGATGCGGTGCTGAAATATGCCAGGCATCCATCGATTCCCCTGCCGCCATCAACATCACTGGTGCAGTTTCTTTGGACAATAAAAACAGGCCTGCTGCTTCACCAATATTGATGCCGTCACGCTGTGCCCCACAAGGCTGACAAAGGTCGTTAGATAAACTTTCCAGACTGTCAAACCCATTCAAGGTCAACCGACACAAGGTATCTACACCACCGACCAGAACCGCATCGGCCAGATCAGCATTAATCAAACGCTGTCCTGCCGCCATGGCTTTGGCACTGGAAGAACAGGCGGTGGAAATGGTATAGGCCGGACCTTCCCAGCCCAAATACTTTTGCAAGCCTTTGGCCAGACTGCCCATTTCCTGCTTGTAATGTGAAATTTCTTCATGCACTTGATTTACAAAATATTGTTTGAGCAATATTTCATTGTCGGCAATGCCTGAAGTCGAGGTACCCAATATCACCGCCAGACGTTTCACATCAAATTGCGCAGTATAGGCCCGTACTTCAGCTTCAATTGAACTTAAAGCGGTTAAGGCAAAGCGTAAATTGCGTGAATCGACATGCGCTAAAAAGTCTGGAACTTCTTCGATCAAGGCGTGTGGATAGGCGCCCACCCAGACCTGTTTTTCCGGAATAAAGCCGGAACTTAAGGTCAAGGTATTTTCCTCACTGGTCATGGATTGCCGTATCTGTGCAGCGTTATGGCCTAGCGCAGACAAAGCAGCACTCAGCTGAATCCCCACTGCAGGATGTGATATCGTCATTTTATCGTCCATAATCATCCTCCTTTATTCAGTGGGTTCCATATCGGTACTTTCCACACCAGTATTTTCCAGACCTTCACTGATGGCACTGATCACCATTTGATAAGGGACCTGTAGATTATTCAATTCTATTGCATCATCCTGATGCACAATTTTTAACACAGGTTGTTGATTAATAAAAATACTTTGTGTCTGCACCGCAGTATCAATCCGTACATTCTGCTGTTGTAAACGGGCAAAATCAGGATAGGTGGCATACAGAATATCCCGCACCACAAATTCAAAGGGCAACAGCTTCATTTGTTCAATCCGCTGCTCCACATGCACCTGATGACCATCAAAATTCAGTTTGAACAGTTGCTGCCCGGTCAGGGTCAACGCCAGCATCTCCAGTTTTTGCCCCTGTTGCTGCTGATACAGCAAAAAGCTGAAGCTATGCTCTTTCCACTGTACTTCCAGCTGATCCTGCCGCTGATAATTCTGTGCAGTCCAGCTGCTGGCCGCCAGGCCCTGTGCCTTGGGCAGCATCGATTGACAACCACCACATAGCAACATGGCACAAATCACGATTCCTGCCCATTTCAACTGCATATCAAACACCACTCAGGTCGGTTTCAAGCGACGCAGGTTCACGGCAATATTCAGCCAAAGTACTTAAACGCTTTTTGGCATTTTTATGAATCGGGTTGCTGCTATCCCAGGCATAACCGGCCAGCAAGGAGGACACCATACGGCGGATTTTTTCATCCTGATTTTTGGAGAACACCACATCCTGAAACTCACCGCTATACCAGGATTCCACATAGGCACGAAATACCTGAATACCTGAACGTAACGGTTTTTCATACTGTTCCATCCAGTTGACCGGCTGGCCTTGCAGTACCTGATCGACCAGTGGAATGGCCAGGCTTGAAGATTTCAGGGCAATCGTTACACCTGAAGAAAACACCGGATCGAGAAATTCACCGGCGTTGCCCAATAAAGCATAGTTACGATCTGCCAGATGTTTGACATTGGCAGAATAACCAACCAGTGTCCGAACCGGAGTATCGAATTGGGCATTGCGCAGCACCTGAGACAGGCTTTCTTCATCAGCCAAAATGCGTTTAAACAAGGCTTCTAAATCCTGCTCGGCACTGCCATCAAAACCATATTTTTCAAAGAAGTCTTGTTCTGCCACCACCCCAAAAGATGAACGGCCATCGGCAAAAGGAATCAGCCAGTACCAGGCACGCGGATCTTTGGCATGCACACTGATCAGGATTTTTTCACGGTCAAAATCGGGATCATCTAAAATACCATCTTCAATGTGGGTAAACACCGCACGGCGTACCGGGAAATCGGATGGGCTTTCCAGTTCCAGAAATTTGGGCAGGATGCGGCCAAAACCACTGGCATCCAGTAAAAATTTGCCCTGAATCTGATACACATTTTGTTGTTCATCTTTGACGGTTAAAAGCGGATGTTCAGGCTCAACATTGACATCAATCACTTCATGACCAAAGCGAATTTCGGCACCGTAGTTTTCTGCCTGTTGTGCCAGTAAATGGTCAAAGTTGGCACGGCGCACCTGCCAGGTGGTACCCGGGCCGTCTGTAAACTTCTCACGGAAATCATAGAAACTGCGCTGCTTGCCCTTTAAAAAAGCGGCGCCATTTTTAAACTGGAAGGCAAACTGTTCCACGTGTTCACGTACGGTATCCAGCAGGCCTGCTTCTTCTAAAAATACCATCGATTGTGGCAGTAAAGATTCGCCAATGGAAAAGCGTGGAAAATGTTGTTTTTCGATGATCGTGACCTGATAGCCCTTTTGGCGCAGTAATGCTGCTGCCGAACTCCCCGATGGGCCTGCTCCGATAATTAATACATCTGTATGTTGCATAGTGCTCATTGCACGGTACCTTATTTTCTCAGCTCTTTGGCTGATATTGTTGAAGCACAACATGTTTGGCATCGGATGACGTAAACAATGTTGCATAGATAAATGAAAAAATAACCCCAAGTAACACGGTCAGACCAAAGCAGTGAATGGCATAGGTATGGCTAAAGGATAATAACCCGAAACCGAGCAAGGTTGACATCATACATAGGAATAAAGCCATGCCCACCACTTGCGGATGATCATGACCATGACGATAGAAGATGGCATAGTCGACCCCAATCCCTATAATCAGGAAGGTGCCCATAATACTGAATAAATTGATTTCCACACCCAGCCAGGCCTGAATGGCAAAGGTGGTCATCAAGGCCAAAGTGACTGGCAAGACCAGCGGCAAAATTGACTTGATGCCATAAATGATACCCAGTCCAATCATCAGGGTGATCAATGCGGCAATCAGCAACCACTGTGCCTGTATACGATGCTGCTGGAATAATTCAGACAGTTGATTGACTGGACGCAGCAGTTGCACCTGTGTGCTATTCAGTTTTTGCAAGGCATTCACATCGTGCACATTTTGCAGCAGTACCAGACGCTCGGTCGGACTCATCTGTAAAAAGGCCAGCGGATGTTGTGCCATTTCAGCCGAACTGAGTAAAGGCTGCCGAGCCAGTTGCTGTTGCCAAGCACGCACATCGGCCGGATTTAACTCTAATGCCGCGGCGTATTCATTCAGGGCACTGGCTGGAATGGCTTGCAGTAACTGAATATTGTGTTGTTGCTGCGCTTTGGATGGTAGCCATTGACCTAAAGCCTGAAAACTATCCAGCTTGTTTTGTGTCTGTAAAACTTGCAGTTTTTCTAACAGTTTCTGTTCGTTTTGTTCCAGTTCAAGTGCCGTGCTGCCTTGCACCACAAAATATTCACTGCTTTGCTGCTGCATAAAACGTTCACGGACATATTGATCTTCCTGCTTTAGCTTCTGATCCATACTTTGCAAGTTACGGATATCATCATTGCTTTGCAGAAACATCAAACTGCTGCCCGCGACCACAGTAATTAAGGCGATCAAGCCATAACGCATACGGTTTCTCGACTGTACAAAACCTCGTGCTTTGCCAATAAAACTTAAGCTGCGAATCGCCGGTTCGGCATTTAAAGCCGGCAAGCGTGGCAGTAATAAAACACTGGTGATCCATGCCGCGGCCAGACCGACCATCGAAAACACGGCAATCTGCTTAAAGCCCGGAAATGGAGTGAAGCTTAGGAAGACATAGGCCACCAAGGTGGTCATCAGACCCATAAACAGGCTGGGCAATAATGGCTTTAATACCGCAAAACCGTCAATCTGCCGATGCTGCGACTGCATCGCCATAAAATAAAACGAGAAATCGACACAGACCCCGACCAGACTGGCCCCAAACACCAAGGTCATTAGGTGAATTTCCCCAAACACCCAATGAGTGATGGCAAAGGCCACCAGACAGCCTGTTCCAACTGCAATCATCTCGGTGAGCATTGGACGAACCGAGCGGAAACCAAATAACACCAACAAGAAAATCCCGATGGTCGAACCTACTCCAATAGTCGAAATTTCTTTTTCTGCCGAGGTGGTACCAAACTGGGCAAATAATAACGTTCCTGTCCAATGCGGCTCAACCTGCATTTGATGCAACTGCTGATCCAGCTGTTTCATCCAGGCCGCAGTTTTTTCTTGATAATCAATATTGTAGGGACTGCTTTTCAGCTCCAGAACCAATAAACGGGAAATGCCCTGCTCATCCCGAAGCGTGGCAAAGCCATCTTCCAGACTGATATCCGGATTGTTCTGTAAACTGGATAAACCCATGGCATAACGTGGAAACAGCAGCAAGGGATCTTGTTGTAGCAGTTCTGCCGTCAACGGCATGCCCGGACTCATGATCTGCAACAAGCTCTGTTCAGCCAGCGCCGCATAATCCTTTTGCTCAAGTAACTTTTGATCCGCGGCCGTTAACAGCCCGGCACGACGCTGATATAACAGCTGAGCAAACTGCTCGCTGTCAACTTGAGCATGCAAAGGCTTCCATAAGTCGCTTTGCGCCACAGTATTTTTAAATAGCGTGGTGGCTTGATTTAAGGCTGCGTCATCTTTGGCATTCAGCACCACAAAGACTTTGTCATTCAGTTGCCCACTGACATATTGCTGCGCCCGTTCCAGTCTCTGATCATGCGTCGATTCCGGCAATAAGGCAAAGATATTGGTTTGAATATGAATATCTTTTTTCAGCCATGCCATACCCAGCGTGATAGCCAGCACGCTAAGGACAATCAGCCAGAGTGCGGTAAATTTATTTTGCCAGTTGGAAAAGTGCATTTTCCTCTGCCATTAATGTCTGTGGTTGAGTGCTTTGCTGACTAAAGCGAATGGTGGTGCTGTTATTGGCTTTCTCACGAATCACGATTCTGTCCACATAACGCTGCCCTTGCGCATCAACACGGACAAACAGTTTTTTAAACAAACTGCTTTTAGGGGTTAAAGCCACATTCCACTGCGCTGGGCTATAACTGGCCGAAACAATATTGAAGTTTTTGGCCAAAGCTGCTTCATTGCCAGACATCAATTGCAGGAACATGGTCGCCACCGAACCATAAGGTGATTTATCAATTGCAATTTGACTATAAGTCCGCTGGGTTTTTTGCACCAGTTTGCGTGGAGTGACAATCAGGTCGGCTTTGACCGGACTCTGAATTTTCCAGATCACGCCTTGAGATTTGGAAAATAAAACCGTGCCTTTAGAAACAAAGGTTTTATTCATTGCAGCCAGCTTTTTTTGTTGTTCAAAATTGGCTCGTACCGTCGGCGTTTCAGAGAGCTGGGCAAAGATTTGTTTGAGCTGCGAATTCTGTGCATGTACCGCTTGCGACAGCAGCATCAGCAGAGATAATAGCCCTGCAAGTAAGAATCCTGCTGCACGTGGTAGATTAAGATATGTCATCTGCTTTACTCCGGCTTAAACTCAGACCAGGCGTTTAAACGCTGCAATAAAATTTGTGGCGACTGGAAACACATTTCCCGGCTTTGCATATGTACGGCCACTTGCGTGGTATAACCCTTAGTCAGCTTCTTGCCACTTTCGGCATCGAAAATCTGATATTCAATTTTCAGACGGTTTTCCCATTCTTTTAAAATAGCCCGTACCCGAATTTTCTGTTCAAACAGGATGCCATGCGCATAACGCACATGACTTTCAATTACAGGCCAGGCATAACCGGATTCACGCATCTGCATATAGTTATAGTGAAATTGATCCAGCAGCTTACAGCGGGCAATTTCAAAATACTTCAAATAGTGCCCGTGCCAGACCACGTTCATGGTATCCACGTCGTGAAATGGTACTTCAATGATTACATCGGCATGCATAGTCTGTTTCCCATCACGTTTAGCGGACAAGTCCACTCTGCAATAATTCTAAATTTTCCAGTCGGTCAACCAGTTGTTGTAATTCGTTTTGTAATGGTCGATCTTCCACCACATAATCAAAACTCTGCAACACCCAAGTCTTAAATGCACCAAGGACTTCGGACAATTTGCCATCCAGACCTTTTAAATGAATGGCCTGTACACTGGCACAGCCCAGTGCCGCAATCACCTGTTCGGTCAGCACAATCACGCGGCTGGCATCGCGCGCGGCAATGGTGCCCATACTGACCTTGTCCTGATTATGGCATTCGGTCGAACGTGAAAAAATCGAGGCCGCCAGCGTGTGTTTCAAGGCTTCCGCGGTCCATGCCGATACGCCAATCTGTACGGCTTTAAAGCCATGATTCAGCGGTAGGCGCTCATCGGTCGCCCCAGTCAAATTACGCGGCAAACCATTATTCATTTTATAGTCCACCAATTGCGCCAATTGACGGTCCATTAAATCGGCAATATTGGCAATCATGATTTTCAGGCTATCCATGGCTTGGGCAATATGACCGCCATAGAAATGACCGCCATGCAACACCCGTAAATTCACCGGATCAATCAGCGGATTGTCATTGCTGGAGTTCAATTCATTTTCAATAAACTGGCGTAACCAAACTTTGGAATCTTCAAATACGCCAATAATATGCGGTGCACAGCGTAGCGAATAGCGGTCTTGCAGGCGTGAACTTTGATGTTCCGTTTGCACTTCACTATTTAGCCAATCACGCAGTTGTGCGGCAATATGTTGCTGCCCCGGATGCGGTTTTTGTGCAAACAGCACTTCATCAAAATGACTCGGATTACCTTCTAAAGCCAAGACATTTAGTGCAGTGATACAGGTACTGGCCACGGCAATCTGTTCGGCTTTTTTGTAGTTCAGACAAGCAATTGCCGTCATCACTGCGGTACCATTCATCAGGGCCAGACCTTCTTTCGGACGTAACACCAAAGGCTGCATACCTTTTTCCGCATATACGCGACTGATCGGCACAATTTGCCCTTGATGATAAACATCACGTTCACCGACCAAGGCCCCGGCGATATAAGACAATGGGGTTAAATCCCCACTGGCACCAACTGAACCTTCGGAAGGGATAACCGGAATGATATTTTCATTCAGCATCCACACCAGACGTTCCAGCAGTGCATGTGAAACTCCGGAATATCCGCGAGCCAGTGAACACAAGCGCGTCACCACCACCGCACGGGCACTGATTAAATCCAGATTTTGACCCAGACCACAGCCATGAAAACGCGATAAATGCAAAGGCAATTCATTAACTTGATGGGGAGGAATTTCCACCAGACAGGAATCACCATAACCGGTGGTCACGCCATAAATTACGCCTTCATCCTGCAACAGTTGATCCAGAAAATCTGCACCGCGCTGAATTAACTCCCGCCATTCAGTCGAGGCCGGTAAAGCGACTAATTTTTCCTGACGTGCAACAGCCACCACATCTTCAATCGAAAGTGGTGTTTCCCCTACAACTAACACTTGCATTATTGTTTGTTCCAAAAATTATAAAAATTAAACCATTGATATGGCGCACGTATACAATGCTGTTCCAGTAAGGCCACATATTCACGGGTGGTCGCTTGCATGGCCTGCAGACGGTTTTTGCGCGGAAAATTCAGCTTTTCCGCAATCGAGTGAATATGCACTTCAAATTGATTACCAACTCGATAACAAAACACAGCCAGCACCGGCACTTTCAGCAAACTGGCTAAAATCCACGCCCCTTGCGGCCAGTTGGCCTCTGCACCTAAAAATGAAATCGGCTGTACCCGATCTGACTGCACCGGTACACGATCTGCCGCCACAATCACCCACTCGCCCTGATCCAGTTTGTCCTGCAAGATCAAGGCTGTTTCAATCCCTAATTCATCCACCGACACCAGATTGACATCGGCATGATCATTCAGCTTTTTTAAAAACTGGTTAAATTTGGTGGCATGTTTTTGATAAACCAGCACATTAATTTTCTGTTGATGTTCCGATTTAATCGCGCGTAACAATTCGATATTGCCAAAATGCGACACCACAATCACTGCGCCTTTTTGATAATGCTGACGGAAATGCTCGTGTCCATGCAACTGCAATTGCTGCTCTGGAATTTTCCCCAGCCAACCCTCAATTTTATCCAGAATACATTCACCAAACTGCATGAAATGCTGATAGCTATGCATCAGACTAGGCGTATGCGGAAACGGCGAATGACTGCCAGCAAAATGGTGTAACCGCGTCAAATATTGCAGCGAAGCCTGACGTGCGACTGTCGCAAACAGCCAGTACCACAAAATAATAAAATACATCAGTATTCGGCATAACCAGCGACCGCCAAGACGATAAAACGCCAGCATCAAAGTCAAGGATAGCGCACCGCCTCGTTCCTTGATCTCATTCCACTGGGTCTGCTTCAGCTCAGTCACACCGTCAACCTTTTACTTTCTGTGCCAGCAATTTGGGCAAGCGCAGCAGCATGCCACCAAACAGGCGCACATGTGCCTGACTCATCCCCAGATTGTCACGCCATACATTGAAATGCGAAATGCCATCTTCAGGATAAATCACTTTGGTCGGCACATTGATAAAAGGCACATTGGCCCATTTCAGACGCACCAGAATCTCGCTATCAAAACCCATACGCGGCTGAAATTTGGCAGAATCCAAGACTTGAATGGTCTTGGCGAGTGGATAAACCCGGAAGCCGCACATGCTGTCTTTAATCTCTAAAGACAGGCTGTTAATCCACACCCAGATATGCGTGGCATAACGACCATAAAGGCGTTTTTTCGGCACCGATGCATCAAAGATGGGTTGACCGATGACCATCGCTTCTGGGTTTTGTTGGGAAATTTGCAGGAATTTTGCTACATCTTGCCAGTCATGCTGACCATCAGAATCCAGCTGTAAGGCATGACTCAAACCCAGCTTGTGAGCATGGCGTAAACCGGTCATCACCGCCTGACCTTTGCCCTGATTGTAGCTGTGTTCGACCAAATCTACCTGAGGATGTTTCGTAGCAATATCATGTAAAAGCTCAGTACATGCGGCATCACTACCGTCATTGACCAGAATGATCAGCATTTGAAACTGATCCAAATGGGTGACCAACGCCTCAATATGATGAGGATGGTTATAAACTGGAATGACAAAACATTGCTGCATCTACATTTACCTTTAAATCGGATCGTGTTGTGTATGAAATAACAAGCGTCCAGAGGCCAAGGTCTGCTCTGCATGGGAGAGTTCAAAACTGACTTTGTGCAGTTTTCTGCTCAGTTTCAGTTGTAGCACCATATAGGGCTGAATCAGATCCTGAAATTTGAGCTGTTCAATACCGTTGCACCAGTCTAGGTCTGCCCAGGTCTGGCGGGCAAAATGCTGAATAAAACCGATTTGCCCGACCCCTGGAAAAATGGGCTGACCCGGAAAATGCCCTTTAAAGCATTCCAGCTCAGGAGCGAACTCCAGACGATAGAGCGCCTGCTCTGGCTCATTCTGCTGTTCCAAGACTATAGGCAACAACATAGGTTGAAATAAGGATTTCATGTAGTGTTTATTCAGTTTAGATTGGGCATTTTGCGGTAATTGTGTCAAAAAGCGCCACTGTCGGGGAATGGCAATGCTTTCCAGCTTGGATTTTAACTGTGTTTTAATGGCCGCTACATAGTCGGCTTTAGCACCTTGCTTTAAGCGCTGTCTGGCCGGCTCCGATAAGACCGCGACACAGGCCAGAATCTGGCGGTGTTCACGCTCCAGAATCAGCACATGACATTGTACGATGTCATCCAGCTCGACAATTTTCTGCTCAATGGCATCCAGACTTAAGCGTTTTTCTTCCAGTTTGACAATCCGGTCCAAGCGACCCAACAAGTGAAATGGACTTTTCAAATTGGTCGAGTCAATGACCTCAACTTTATCGCCAGTAAAAATCCAGTCCACACTAAAAGCATGATTGGCTCTAACTTGCAACTCCTGCTCTGCACCCGCCTGAATATCCACATTGGCAAAAGGCGTCCACAGGGCATCATCTTGCTGGCGATGGGCAATTCCGCCGGTTTCCGAACTGCCAAACACTTCAGTAATCGGCCGGTTCAGATAAGGACGTACACCGGATTCCAGTTTGCCGCCGGAGGAATAAACAGTCAGGCAATCCTGCAACAGCACATCACGGGTCCAACGCTTTAACAGGGCCGGACTGGAAATTACATAATTTTCAATTTTTAAATGAGCGATTTTTTTTTGAATATCTGCTACATCTTCAGGGAAAGCCAGCTGGGCCTGATAAAAACAGCGACCGCTTGCCAGTGGCCACAACAGCTTAAACAGCAAACCATAAATATGCTGATGACTGACTGTTGCGATGGCGATGACCTGTTCAGGTAACTGAAAACTGGCATCCAGCCCCTGCACTTCATTGAGTAACTGACGTAAAGTACGTGGAATTTTCTTGGGCTGTCCTGTGGAACCGGAAGTATAAAAATAGAGTTGTGACTGATTTAAAAAGGCATCATCCAGATTTAATTCAATGTTTTGATTTTTGATTGTAGAGGCGGACTGACGTTCCAGAAAGAAAATCTGCTGTTCAGCCAGTTCTTTTTCTAAATCGCTGACCCGATTAGGCGGTAACAGCACCTGTTTTTTGGCCAGTAGTGCTGCGAATAACAGCACAAGGAATTCGTAACTGTCAGCTTCCCATAAGGCCCAGCTGTCTTGGGTTAGCAACTCAATAGCATGACTTTGCTGCATCACATCCTGCCAGAAATCCTGAAAGCGGATTTGGCTTAAATCAGGCTGAATACACAGCGGTTGCAGTGAATTAAGATGACTCTGAAAATGACACAACATAACAATCCGTTTTTATTCCTGAAGTTGGTTTAGGCGCTGCTGTCGCTTACGCAAGATAAATTCACCCAGCATTAAACCTCCCATGAGCACATAGGAAATAAAGCCGTTATACAGTACCCAGGTTTGCATGGAAGCAAAGAGTACCGTTGACAAGGCAATCAGGGCATTGAGTACAAAAAAAATGCACCACACCACTGTCACTTTACGGGTCCAGATCACGCCAGCTTCGGGTAAATCCGGTTCTGCCAGTCGGGCAAAACGCTCAATCATTGAAGGTGGACGGATTAAAGTCGAGGCAAAAATAATCAGTGCGCCCACACTCATAAATACCGGATACAGCTTGAGCCAGGCCTGATCTTTTAAGATCAGACTTAAACTGCCACACAAAATGGCAAATGCAGTGAGCGGCCACAGCAAGGCATTGCCCTTTGTAAACAGGCGCAATAAACCTAGAGCAATCAACAGACTGCTGACCCAGATATATTGGCCATGCGCCAGACTATAGCCCACTAAAAAGGGATAGAGAATCAGTCCGATTGCCACTATCCCTTTCAGCATCAGTTTCATGCAGCTGACATATTCTGAATCACAGTCACGACATCCTGAACGGTACGGACATTTTTAAAATCTTCAGGATTGACTTGCTTGCCGGTCAATTCTTTAATTTTGACCACAAGATCAATCGCATCAATACTGTCAACATCCAGATCTGTAGCTAAATTGGCATCTAACTGCACATCTTCAGGTGCAATTTCAAACAGATCTTCCATCCATTCTCTTAATTTTTCAAGTACTTGTTCCTGAGTTAGCATCACGACCTCTTATGCCTTTTGCTGTGCTTCAACCAAAGCCACCAGACTTTGAATTGATTTAAAATGTTGTTTGGTTTCTGCCGATTCAGCATTCAAATGAATGTTGTAACGTTTTTTCAAGGCTAAACCCAGTTCCAATGCATCAATGGAATCCAGTCCCAAACCATCACCAAATAAAGGGGCTTCAGTTTCAATATCTTCTACGCTGATGTCCTCAAGGGCTAGGACATCAATAATCATTTGCTTTAATTCATCAGCAAGATTGCTCATTTTTTAGATAACTCTTGGTTAAAAAATTGTTGTAATTGATGATTCAGCTGGCGTACATGCTTTGGATTGACAGTTGTATCATCCAGCAGATCATCGACTTGAATGGCATCCAGCACCTTCACGTGAATATGAAACGGTTTTGAAGGCACGTGATACCACTTTTCATTCTTAGTTAGGGTTGATGGCGTACAGCTGATCAACACCGGACGAATTGGCACCTGAGCACGAATCGCGATATTCGCAGCGCCGCGCTGAAATTCATTCAGTAACTCACCTTTTGCCGTGCGAGTCCCTTCAGGGAAAATCAGCAACGAGGCTGCCTGATCTTGCTTAAGTTTTTCAACACAGTCCTGAATAAACTGTTCTGAACCGGCATTTAAAATATAACCGGCATTTTGTACCGGGCCTTTGGTAAAAGGATTGGACCAGAGTGCCTGCTTGACCACGCAGTTGGCTTGCTCCATCAGACCAATCAGCACTACCACGTCTATCAGGGTAGGATGATTGGCAATCACCAGTTCCTGCTTACTGTGCTGTAATTTTTCCAGACCTTCAATGTCATAGGTCATAATTCCAAGTTTTACCATCATTTCGGTAAAGCCCTTGAAGCTATGCTTAATGACTTTTTGCGTGCGCTGCTGACGTAAATCCGAATTTTGCGTGGATAATTTCACCAAAGGTGCAATTAAACCACCAATGGCCACACCACCAATCCCGAAACTGGCAAAACTGAAACCGGTTGCGCCAACACGCCACAGGTAATTGGCTTTTTGTTTAATCTGATTGCGTTTTAACATTTGTGCCAGGCCTGAATCTGCGGTTGATCGGTTTGCTCATCTGAACGATGCCAAAAATCATCAAAATTTAGCGCATCCAAGTATTTATGCTGATGATGCGCGAGTGCATGGATATCCAGTTGCAGATTCGGATGTTGCAAGCTGATGACTGCGGCCATGGCAAAACTGCTGAAGGGCTGAAATTCTTGATAAATTTCAGGCAAAGCTTCATCGTAATACACCACCAACACCCTTGCATTGGGTTGTGCAGTGGTCTTTAACCAGGCATAGGCTTCGATTAATGCCTCACTCCATGATGCCGCCAAACTGGTCGAAGGCGTGGCATCCTGACATAAAATGGAATACAAGCCAGCAATCGCGTTATGCACCGAAGTCGAAAACTGGGTCGGTGACGGTGTCTGATCTTGCAGGACATCGGCCAGAATTTTCAGGGTTTTATGTTCATCGCCATATTGTGACGCCCAAACAATATAATCCACCGATTCCGCTTGCAGAGATTGAATAGCACTGTTGATGGCCAATTTGGCAATTGCAGACAAACGTCTACGCTGCATGGCTGGAATTTGTTCTAAGGCGGCAACTGTTTCATCGGCACGACTTATACATAGTTGTGACACATTTATTTGAACCATTGCCTTAATTTTCCACACCTTTAAATATTTTAGCTCGAGGCTATTTTATCGGCCGGATTATAGCATTCGTAATAAAAATTACACAAAAAGTATCTTGTATAATATTAATTATTTAAATTTATAGTTTTGATTTCATTGTGTATTTTATTTAAAACGCAGTAGCGAATCCATTCTGCATAAAAAAACCAGCAACGGCCGTGCTGGTTTTTAGATCAGAAAAGAAATCGAAAACTAGTTGCCTTGCACCAAGCGGCGGGCACTGATAATCCCCGGTTGCTGCTCTAAACGGGCCAACAAACGTGATAATTGAGCCAAGCCTTTCACTTCAATCAGTAACTTCATGTTGGCAATACCATCGGCTTCAGAAATGGTATTCACCTGACGAATATTGATCTGATCCGAGAAAATCACTTGCGTCAAATCTTTAAGCAAACCACGGCGGTCATATGCTTCCACCACAATCTGCACGCTTTGACCACGGGTCGGCTGCATTTCCCAATCCGCTTCAACCGCACGTTCAGGCTCTTGAGCAATCATGCGGTTATAGTCCGCGCATTCAATCTTATGAATGCTGACACCACGATTCAAGGTGATATAACCGCCAATCGACTCGCCATGTACCGGCTGGCAACATTGTGCAATATGCAATTCCACGTTGTCCAAACCGTCAATTAAAATCCCATGTGCAGACAAGGTATGACTGGCACGTGGATTTAAAGTCGGTTTCAGCACCAGTTCAGGTTCATCCTGACCAATGTGCATATGACGATTGACCTGATTGATCAAGGCATGCAGGCTAATATCACCATTGACCAAACCAATCAGAATGTCTTCACCCAATTTGACATTGAAGTGATTGCAATAGTCACTTAAATCAATACTTTTAGGATGAATCGCCAAGCGTGAAAGTTCTTTGTTGAGAATTTCACGACCCACTTCCAGATTTTTACTGCGGTCTTGCTGTCTGAACCAGTGACGCAGCTTATCGCGCGCCCGGGCCGTTTTAATATAGCCCAGTGAATTCACTAGCCAGTCACGATTTGGCTCACGATCTTTCTTGGTTAAAATTTCAACCTGCTCACCGGTTTTCAGCGTATAGGTCAAAGGCACATAGCGCTGATTGACCCGGGCCGCATAACACTTGTTCCCGACTTCGGTATGCACATGGTAAGCAAAGTCCAACACGGTCGAACCACGGGGTAATTCTTTGATATCCCCATCACGGCTAAACACGTAAATCTTTTCAAAACCTTCAAAATCTTGAATCTGTTCAAAATTTTCAGTTTCATCTTCAGATTTATGTGCACTGGCATCATTACGTTCCTGATAGTGTTCCAGTACTGCACGCAATGAATGTAGACGATGATTGAAGGAATGGTCGGTATTTTTAGCACCTTCTTTGTAGTTAAAGTGCGAACATACTCCAAGCTCTGCCTCTTCATGCATATCCTTGGTCCGGATTTGCACTTCCAGCGACTTGTTCTCCGCAATCACTGCCGTATGCAGTGAACGGTAACCATTGGCTTTAGGGTTGGTAATGTAGTCATCAAACTGGTGCGGAATATGTCGCCAGATCTGATGTACAATCCCAAGTGAGTGATAACATTCAGGAATTGTTTTGACCAGTACACGAACCGCGCGAATATCATAAAGCTGATCAAAACTCAGGTTCTTGCTTTTCATTTTCCGATAAATCGAATAAATGTGCTTCACCCGTCCGGTAATTTCGGCTTCAATCCCGTAGCTACCCAATTCATTTTTCAGCTTATCAATCACAAACTGGATATATTGCTCGCGTTCCAGACGTTTTTCATTCAGCAGCGATGCAATTTCTTTATAGCGTTCCGGTGCCAGATAACGAAAAGCGAGATCTTCCAGTTCCCATTTAAGCTGAGCAATCCCTAAACGATGTGCCAAAGGCGAATAGATGGTCAGGATTTCTCGTGCAACCCGTTCTTGACGTTCTCGAGATGCTTTGGTCAGTTCACGCAAGGCATAGGTACGCTCGGCCAGCTTGATCAGCACGACGCGGACATCTTCAGTCACCGCAATCAGCATCTTATAGATGCCGCTTAAATGCTCACGCTGGTTATTATTGAAGTGGTCTTCCAGACGCTTGTTTTTTTCAATCAGCTCGGAAAGCTTACCCATGGCCAGTGTCCCTTGCACCAGATCATAGACTTGCTCACCAAAATGCTCCTGCACCTCTTCCAGCGTCATCACGCCTTCACGCACACTCCGGTACAGCATTGCAGCCGACAAGGTTGCTTCATCGACATGCAGATGTGCCAGAATATCGGCCATTTCAATACCGGTATAAAAGGTATTCGAACGATGGGCAACCGTACTTTGCAATTCTTTCTGTAAAGTTAAATGCGCAACCTCTTCGAGTTGCTTGAGTGCCGTATCATCTAATATGCCACGAACCCGATTTAACCATTCAGCCAAATCATGTTGGGCTTGTTCGGCATGTTCTACAGTCGCTTCCTCTGACAACTCATTGAGACGTCCAGGAAGTTGCTCACGTACTGTGACCATACCCTTCTCCTACTTTTTTACACTTCATATTATAAATCGTTTATTTCGTTATATTTTTCGAATAAGGCAATAGATTCAACATGTCCCGTATGAGTAAACATATCCATAACCCCAGCCTTTTTTAATCGATAACCATGCTTAACCAGCACACCGGCATCTCGTGCCAGTGTTGCAGGATTACATGATACATAAACGATTCTTTTCGCACCAAATTTGGGCACATAATACATTACTTCCTCAGCACCTGAACGCGGAGGATCAATCAATAATGCATCAAATCCTTGATTTGCCCAAGAATGATGCGAAAAATCTTTTGTTAAATCTTGTGAATAAAATTGTAACTGCATCATGCCGTTGTTTTCAGCATTTTCTGCACCACGTTGTACCATTTCTTCACTACCTTCAACGGCAACCACTTGTCCCGTTTTTCCAACACAACGAGCCAATGGCAAAGAAAAGTTTCCTAAACCACAAAACAGGTCAAGCACACGTTCACCTTGCTTCAACTGAAGCAAATCACATGCCAGCTTCACCATTTGCGGGTTAATGGTCGAGTTGACCTGAGTAAAATCCAGCGGATGAAAACCAAACTCCACCTGAAACTCATCTAAGGCATAATGCAAACGCATCTCTGCAGTCGGATCATCCACCCGATGCAAACTGTCTGCACCCGCAGGCTGTAAATACAATTGCCACTGCTTGTTTAACGCAAACTGTTTTAATTGGTTGACATCATCCGATGATAATTTTTCAGTATGACGTACCACCAAGGCAATATCGTGATCACCCATGGCCAATTCTATATGACCAATCGCCGCTTTGGCTTTTAGACTTTGGAGTAACTGTTTCAAGGCAGTGATGGAACCAAACTCGCGATCCAGCACCATACAACGGTCAATCGAAGTCAGTTTATTGCTTTGGTTTTCACGAAAACCGACCACCAATTTGTCTTTACTCGGGATATAACGCACCCCGATTCGGGCTTTACGACGATAATCTTCACGTTGCGAACGCAGTGGGGTGAGCCATTGTTCAGGTTGGATGCCGGCAAAGTGCTCCAGATGTGATTTCAACACCTCCTGCTTGAGGCGAATCTGCTCATCTGGCTGGATATGCTGCATATTGCAACCGCCACAGGCCCCAAAATGCGGGCATGGCGGTTGCACACGTAATGCTGAGGCATCACTCAAAACTTCCAGACAATCCGCTTCTTCTAAACGTTTCACTACGTTGGTGATTTGCGCTTTGACTGTCTCTCCAGGCAAGGCATAGCGAATAAACACTTTTTTACCTTGCTTGTCACTCGGATGATCGGGATGTGATCCATAGTGTGCTATCCCGCGTCCTTCATGTGAAAGTGACTCAACCTTAAAGGTATAAATCGGCTGTTGAGCTGGACGTGGCTTGGTTCTATGTTTCATGTATACCTAGAGTGTGGGAGAGATAAAATCTGTAGCGGTAAATTCGGTATGTTGTGAAGTTTCACGCCATACCTGAAGAAAATCTGCGTGTTGCGGTTGATGGGACAAATACTGGATGGTGCTTTGAATCCAGTAACGATGCTCTTCAGTCAGTAACTGACCCTTGAGCAATAACCAGCGTAAGTAAATTAGCCAGGTATTCAGCACATCACCTTCACAGTAGCTGGTCAATTTTGACCACTGTTGCTCACGGACATATTCCGGAACATGGTAAGCACCATCACCGCGCTTGCCCGGAAAACCGAGTAAGTGTGCAACATCATCCAGCTTCTGGAAGTGACGACCATTGAACATGGCCATCACATCCATTAAATCGACATGACGCTGATGGTAACGGTTCTGGTAATTATTATAGCGCTTTTGCTGATCAATTTCGCCCTGATCAAACAAACTTGGTGCCGACAAACCATGATACATGGCACGGAATAAAATCACTGGCAAATCAAACTGTGAACCATTCCAGCTGACTAAGGTTGGATGACGCTTGTCAAAAATAGACAGGAATTTTTTTAAGATCTCTGCTTCAGTATATTGCTCGCGGCTAAATGAAAACAGTTTCATGGCGCCATTTTCATCAATCCAGAGTCCGGAAATACAGACAATTTCATGCAGCGGCAAACGCTGAAAATCCATGCCAGATTCCTGACGGCGCAATTTTGTCAGCGCCTGCTCAAGGTCAGCTTGCGGTAAATCCAGATGATATAAATGCGCACCTGACTTTAAATCGGTCAGCGTTTCTATATCGAAAATCAAGACAGGTAAACGCATTTCATCTCACAGTTTTGAATTATTCAGGATCAACTACAGAGAATAACCCGGTAGACAGATAACGGTCACCACGGTCACAGATAATGCAGACAATCACTGCACCCGGATTTTCCTCAGCCAGTTTAATGGAAGCCCAAACTGCTCCGCCTGATGAAGTCCCGGCACTGATGCCTTCTTTACGTGCCAATTGACGGGCAGTTTTTTCCGCTTCAATTTGCGGAATATCCATAATGCGATCCACACGTTTCGGATCAAAAATGGTTGGCAAATATTCTTGTGGCCAGCGACGGATACCGGCAATATTGGAACCTTCAGACGGTTGTAAACCCACAATCTGAATATCCGGATTTTGCTCTTTTAAATATTTGGAAATCCCCATAATCGTCCCGGTTGTACCCATGGAACTGACGAAATGGGTAATTTTTCCGCCGGTTTGCTGCCAGATTTCAGGACCGGTGGTCAGGTAATGGGCTTCGACATTGTCCGGGTTACCAAACTGGTTCAAGACCAGACCTTGATCTTCTTTTTCCATTTGCAGGGCAAGATCACGGGCCTCTTCCATATTTTCAGACTCGATCAACTCGGCACCGTAAGCACGCATGGCATCTTTACGTTCCTGACTTGAACTTGCAGGCATGATCAAAGTCATTTTATAACCACGCATAGCGGCAACCATAGCCAAGGCAATCCCTGTATTTCCGCTCGTCGCTTCAATCAACGTATCACCCGGCTTGATTTGACCACGCTTTTCCGCTTGCATGATCATGTTATACGCCGGACGGTCTTTGACTGAACCTGCAGGATTGTTTCCTTCCAGTTTAGCCAATACTGTTGCTTGAGTGTGACTTGCCAGACGCTGTAAACGCACCAGAGGCGTTTTGCCTACATAATGGTCCAGTAAAAATTCGTCTGCTTGAAAATCAGGGGTGGTATTACTCATTATTTGCACCTAGATCGAGGTGCGCCTATTGTATGAAAAAATGCTTGCTCCTGCACCCATTTAGCAGGCTTTTTATTGAAAGTGATTAAAGCGCAGTCGATTTTGAATAAAGCATGCTACACTGCGGAGCATAGGGAATAAACTGCTTTAACCATGTCAAATATCAATAAAAAGTTATTTAAGCGTCTACATTTAAATCATGCTTATGGACAACTCATTGCCATGATTTTTGTGCCGATTATGATTTTGGCATGTGTCGGGGCATTATTGGTTTTATCCGAAACTTCGAATGCGTCACGTGCGCAGCAACGCCAGATGGCGATTGCCATTATGACCCGCTATCAGCTTACTGCCGAAGCCGCATTTGACCTGCTCAATCGCTATCCATGGCAGTATGATCAGGCCCGCAATGCCATGCAGGTAATGCTGGATGAAAAGCATTTAATCCGTGCCGCGATTATTGACCCAAAAGGCAGAAACCGTTTAAGCATTGGTTTTCAGGATCAGGATGCTTGGCCCAAAATTAACTCAAATGCAGCTTTTGTCGGTCCGATTCTGCACAATCAAAACCATATTTACGCCTTAAAAATTAATGAAAATACCGCAGAACCAGCCAGACTAGTAATTGAGCTGGACAATCAACCCTTAGAAATTGCCCGTTACCGGGTCATGATCGTACTGATTGCCACCGGTTTGCTGACCTTATTACTCTTACTGTTATGCTTGAATTTCTATTCACGGCGCTGGATTGCCCCGATGTACGAAATCCGGATGCAACTACAGCGCCTGAATGCAGACACCCTAGACCAGCATATGGTGATTAACAGCACCGGTGAATTGCGTTTATTGCAGCGTGATATTGCCAATGTAGTAAAACGTCTGCACTTCAGTTTTTTGGAACTGAAAGAACATACCGAACAAACCGAAGACGATTTGCGTCGCACTCTGGACACACTGGAAGTTCAGAACATTACTTATCGTCAGGCCCGTGACCAGGCGATTTCAGCCAACCAGTCCAAGTCGGTGTTTCTGGCCAATATCAGCCATGAACTGCGTACCCCGTTAAACAGTATTGATGGCTTTATTCATTTATTGCTGCGTCAGGGCAACCTGAGCAATGAGCAGAACCTGTATTTGCAAACCATTCGTAAATCTTCGGCACATCTGCTGGCACTGATTAACGATGTACTAGATTTTTCCAAGATTGATGCCGGCAAGCTGGAACTGGAAACTGCACCCTTCGATCTGGAAGAAGCCATTTTTGATGTGATGGACATGCTCTCGCCTTTGGCGGCGCAAAAGCATATTGATATGGCTTTTTATTATGCCGATAACGTGCCGACCCAAGTGATTGGAGATGCGCTACGCTTCAAGCAGATTCTAACCAACCTGATTTCCAATGCCATCAAGTTCACCCCGGACGGTGAAATTATTGTCCGTGCCCGGATGGAACATGATGATATTGGTCAATGTCTACTGCATTTTAGTGTACAGGACAGTGGCATTGGCTTAAGTGGAACCGACCGTAAAAAACTGTTTGAATCCTTCTCGCAAGGCGATGCTTCAGTCACCCGCCAATTTGGCGGTACAGGTCTGGGCCTGGCCATTTCCAAACAGCTGGTACATTTAATGCAAGGTCAGATTGGCTTTGAAGACAATCAGGAACGTGCACCAACAGAAAAAGGTTCTACATTCTGGTTTACTGCCATGTTTGCAGTGGATGATGACATTGAAATTGTTCACCCACACTTTAAACAAATGCAGGTAGTCTCTTATTTAGCCCATCCAGCCACTGCCAATATCCTGCGCCATTATCTTGAAAATTATGATGTGCATCATATTGAAACCAGCTCGATTCTGGACTTGTTCAGTCAGCTCAACCAGTTCTCTGAAAGCGATGAAAATACCTGGTTGATTGTGGATCATAGTGGCGATGGCGAGGCTTTGCTGAAAGAAATTCGCAACCGTTATTATGGCAATATTGCGGTGTATGGCTATCAGATGGCACTAGACCCGAATATGCTGAATGAATACCGTGCCCGCCCACTGTACCAACCCTTGAGTCGTAGTGCATTAATACAACTCCTTAGCAATCAACCTGTTTTTGATCATGAAGTCCATGAAGAATTTAATGGACAAGGTTTGCATGTGCTGGCCGTCGATGACCATTTACCCAATCTGATTGTACTGGAAGCGCTGCTTGGGGAATTGAATGTCACCACCACCAAGGCCTTAAGTGGTCAGGAAGCAATTGATATTATTCAGCAGCGTATTGAACAAGGGCTACCTGCCTTTGATGTGGTGTTTATGGATATTCAAATGCCGGTGATGTCCGGTATTGATACCACACGGGCTATCCGTTCTCTGGAATCCACTTTGGAAAACCATAAACGCTTGCCGATTATTGCACTCACTGCACATGCACTGGCAGATGAAAAGCAGAAACTGCTACAAGTCGGTATGGATGATTACGTGACCAAACCAATTCAGATGGAACAGATTATTCAGATACTGACCCACTGGACCTCGGAAAGCTTTAAAAAAGCCAAAAGCGTGGAAAAAAACCTGTTGATTGAAGCGCTTGATCCCAACATTCTAGACTGGCAACAAAGCTTGCAACTGGCCGCCAATAAAGAAGATCTGGCAGTTGATTTACTGAAAATGCTAGTCGACAGTTTCTCTACAGAATTGAATGAAATGCAGCAGCTGATTGAACTGGAAGATTTCCCGCAGCTCGAACATATCCTGCACCGTTTATATGGCGCTACCCGTTATGTGGGCGTACCTACTCTGCAAGAAGCCACAGGTTCATTTGAACAGTTTGTTTCCTCATTGCGTAAAGAACGCCGTAAAGCCGATGACAGCTTTATTCAGGAAACCTTGAAACGCTTTGATGAGTTGCAATCAGTCATTCAGCAAGTGGAGCAGGCTTCACTACAAATTTTAAATAAACAAAGTACCTGATCAGGACTTATCTAGATTTTGTCAGTCACGTCTATGTTTAGATGTGACTCGACTGTCATGTATCGCATAAACACCCATGTTATGCTCAAAACAATGGAAAATAATACAGGTCTACTCATGGCGTTACTTCGCATAGAAAAAAACAATGGCATCGCAACCGTGTCTTTAAATCGCCCGGAAAAACGCAATGCCATGAGCTTTGCTTTATTAAAAGAACTGGTTAATGCCGCGAATCAAATTAAAAAAGACCGTTCTATCCGCTGTGTCATTTTGACTGGCGAAGCCCATGTCTTTAGCGCCGGCATTGACCTTGCCGATTTAAATGCGCCGAAAAATACTGCTTATGCAGCTTGGGAACTGCTGAAACCGGGACAAAGCCTGTTTCAGAAAGCCTTTTTGATTTGGCAGGAACTACCTGTGCCGGTCATTGCAGCCATTGAAGGCTATTGTCTAGGTGCCGGTATGCAGCTCGCATTGGCAGCCGATATTCGTATTGCCCATCCAGACACCAAAATGTCGATCATGGAAAGTCGTTGGGGACTGGTCCCTGACATGGGGCTGACCCGCTCGATTAAGGGCATTATCAGTGTCGATCTGGCCAAGGAACTGACCCTGACTGGGCGAATTTTCGATGCCAACTATGCCAAGGAGATTGGTCTGGTAACGCATCTGGATGAATCACCCATCAGCAAAGCCCAATCAATTGCAGAAGAAATGCTGCAACGCTCTCCGGATGCATTGGCAGCAGCTAAACAGGTTCTTGATGCCATGGAACATGCACCGAAAAAATCGTTACGTCTGGAGAAAATCTGGCAATTAAAACTACTGTTGGGCAAAAACAGTAAATTGGCACGTAAAAAAGACAAGAACCCGGAAGTTCAGTTTTTACCGCGCCAATATAAGTAAAATAGAGCAATAACAAGATCGTTCAGAGAAAAACACATGAGTTTTGATCGTAATACAAAAATTGCATTCCTCGGCATGGGACTGATGGGCAGCCGTATGGCCACCCGACTGATTCAGGCCGGTTTTGAAGTAGCAGTATGGAACCGAACCGCATCGGCATGTGATGCGCTGGTTGACATGGGTGCGACTGCTTTAAATGTGCAAGAGATTGGACGCTATCCTGTTATTTTGACCTGTCTGGCGGATGATGCTGCGGTACAAGCAGTGTTTGATCAGATTCAACCCCAGCTTCAAGCCGGACAAATCATTGTCGATTTCTCTAGTCTGTCGGTAGATCAGACCAAAGCCGTAGCGCAGCAGGCTATAACCAAACAGGTTCAGTGGATTGACTCACCTGTTTCCGGTGGCACAGCAGGCGCTGAACAAGGTACTTTGGTGATTTTTGCTGGTGGTGATCTGGATACCATTCAGGATTTATCGCTGATTTATAATGTCTTGTCACAGCGTGTCACCCGCATGGGCGAAACCGGTACCGGACAAGCGACCAAAATTTGCAATCAGCTGATTGTCGCTGCCAACAGTACCTTAATTGCTGAAGCAGTGGCATTAGCAGCTCAAGCAGGTGTGGATACCACCTTACTGGCACCCGCACTTGCCGGTGGTTTTGCCGATTCCAAACCGTTTCAGATTTTAACTCCACGTATGGCCACGCATAGCTTTGAACCGGTGCAATGGAAAGTACAGACCTTATCCAAAGACCTGAATAATGCCGTGCAGCTGGCTGAACAGTTCAATTTAAATATCCCGGTTGCAAAACAGGCACTTTCGCAGTTGAAAGCCCATCAAAATAAAGGCTATGCTGAAGCTGATCTGGCCACTGTGATTCAACTGGTTGAATCTTAATTCACTCAGTTTTTTAACCTGCAAGGAGTAAAGACATGCTTAAACTGGCGGTAAATTTATCCATGATTTTTACTGAAGCGCCTTTGATTGAGCGCTTTGCTCTTGCGGCAGCTCATGGTTTTCAGCATGTGGAAATTCAGTTTCCCTATGAACTGAGTATTGAACAGATTCAGACCCAGCTGACCCTGCACAATCTGAGTCTTTGCCTGATCAATGTTCCAGCCGGAGACCTGATGCAAGGCGGCAATGGGCTGGCTGGCATACCCGGCAAGGAAATCGAGTTTCATCGTGCCCTTGAACAGGCAATTCAATACGCTACCGCACTGAATGTTCCGAGTGTGAATATTCTGGCAGGCAAGCAGCCGCTCGATTCAGATTTATTGCCTTGCTTGAATACTTTGGCACAAAATTTAAAACTGGCATGCTCAATGTTTGCCAAACACAATATTCAACCGGTGTTTGAAATGATTAATGGCACCGACATGCCACGCTTTCTTGTACAAAATGTGGCTCAAGCACAAGAAATGCTGGAAGCAGTTCAACAACCTGCCCTGAAAATGCAATACGACTGCTATCATATGGCCATGATGGGTGAAGATGTGCTGCAAGCCTTACAGGAAAATATCCACGACATTGGACATATCCAATTTGCTGACTGTCCGGGACGACATGAACCTGATACTGCACAAATGCATTATTCAGAAATTTTTCAGTGGTTAAACCACAGCACCTACAGCGGTTTCACTGCGGCAGAATATAAGCCACAAGCTCATTCCAGCCATTCTTTTGCCTGGAAAGATAAATATTTTGCAAAACATCCGCAAAGTTAAATTATGAACAGAATTGAAATTCGGCACCAAAACCGCTATATTACAAGATGAGTTATTGTCCGGAAATTAAACCTTTTATGAATTTAGAACCATCGCCCAGCGCTTCTAATTCTCTCGATCACACAATGAATTCTCAAGCTAAAGATGTACAAGCTTGCTTAAAAGTTGTACATGAAGCCCTATCAGATGTAAAAGCAAAAGACATTTTAGAACTAGATGTTAGCTCTATTAGCAATGTCGCAGATGCCATGGTTATCGCCAGTGGTACTTCAACCCGTCACATTAAAGCCCTCGCAGACAATGTTGCTGATGAAGCACGTAAAGCGGGTTTCCGCCCTCTCGGCGTTGAAGGCGAACGTGATGCCGAATGGATCTTAATTGACCTTGGCTATGTGGTTGTCCACGTTATGCTGCCTACTGCGCGTAAGTTTTACGACCTTGAAAGCTTATGGCGTGCTACTCCAGAATCTGTAGCTTAAAAACTACACCTAAAAAAGCGACCTTCAGGCACTGCTGTCCCACAAATATCACAATAGGAACCTCAATTGAGGTTCTTCTTGTTTTAGCCATTTTTTATCAGGCAGAAAGAGTGACCTTAAGAGCTTCCTTTCGAATAAATTTAGTTGAATAATTCT